>JAKFDL010000001.1:0-9231 GCA_036676175.1 Methylotenera sp.
ACGAACCAGCGCCAATGATAGTATGCTTTTTGCATGCGAAAGTAGGTCACTGCCAAGCTATTTATACCAAACCATCCCAGCATGGTTTACAAAAAACCCTCCCAGTGAGGGTTTTATTGTTTGTAGGGGCTGAAAGTAAAATATTGATTTTTATCTTTAAATCGCTGTATAGTGAATCTTCTGAATAAGGACTTGATGATGAAAACAATTATTTTAGGGTTAACTGCATTAATGTTTTGCAGTATTGTTTCTGCACAAGAGACTGAAAAAAATGTCAATTGCAACAAACATTGTCAACCTATCGATTTAACGCGTGGTGCTGATACTGTGCCGTTGAAAACTAATCATGTGCATGATGATTTGTCTTTAGGTAAAGAAACGCCAGAGCTAAATCTTAGTAAAGTACGCCATGATTTAGCGCATGGAAAAAACACGAATTTTCTAGATGCAACTCGCAAACCTGATGATTTGAGTCGTGGCAAAGAGTCGCCTTTTTTAACACTGAGTAAGAAGCGTGATGATTTAACACGTGGTTTCACCAATGATATTTTAGCTGCAAATCATAGGCATGACGACCTATCGCGTGGCAAATCATTCGATGATTTATCTTTTGGTCGCCGCGGTGATGATTTGTCTCGTGGTAAAGATACAGAACCACTCAGCCGCTGCGATTAATCGTTCTCCACCATTAAATCAGGTACGTGATTAAACGCAATGCGCATAGGTGCGCTAGCCAATGCATTGTGCGCCCCAGCAAAATAAACGGTATTTTTGCCATACTTCAAATTTAAAATATCCAGCGCTTTATTTAATTTCTTCTCGTTTGCAGAAGGTTTTTCGGCAAATAAATCATCCACATATTCGTTAGCATTACTCAACGCACCAAAATTAACGCTCACTGCAATTGGGTTAAAGTTGGCATCTATTGTTGTAAATCCATACAGTAGTGATTCTAATGATTCGGTCAGCTTTAAACTATTATCTGTCGGGGTAATGGCGCTTTCATTATAAAACCGTGCTGACTCTTTAGTTATTCTATGACGCAACTTTATTTTTATGCTGATATGCGAAGTGAGTAAATCATAACTGCGCATACGCATCGCTGCTTTTTGCAACAGCCTATGCAAGACGGCTTTTGCACCTGAAATAGTACGTTGCTCGGGAGGCAATACATGGGAATGCCCCAAACTGCTGCGTGCATTTTTAACGTAAAACGGCTCAATGCCGCGCAGTTTGTCGTAATAACGCTCACCCTCAATACTGCCCCAAGCGCTTCGTAGCTGCGCGCGATTTGCAGCGTAGAGCTTTTCTACCGTATCAATACCATATCGCGCTAGCCGTGCTTGCATTTGGCTGCCAATGCCGTTTAAGGCGCGCAGGTTAAGCGCAAAAAGCTTATTTGGGATATCGCTCTCTTCAATCACCACGCAGCCATTGGGCTTTTGCATGTTAGACGCAGTTTTAGCTAGAAAAGTGTTAGGGGCAATACCAATCGAGCAGTGAATAAATTCAAATTGTTTGTTGATTTCACGCTTAATTTTAGCAGCTAGCTTAAGCGCGTTTTCCTTCACTTGTTGGCTGCCTGTCAGCTTGCATACCATTTCATCAATGGATAATACGTTTTCGACGTGCGTACAGCTTTCAACGATTTCTATTAATTTGTGATGAAACTGCACGTAAAAGGGCGGTCTCGCCTCTACAAAAATTATATCACTGCAAAGCTTACGCGCATCGCGCACACCGGTGCCTGTCTTGATTCCAAAGGCTTTAGCCTCGTAACTGGCGGCAATGCAGCAGGTGGTTTCTGCCATCACTGGCAGTACGCCAATCGGTTTATCGCGTAATTCTGGGCGTAACTGCTGCTCTACAGAAGCGAAATAAGAGTTGAAATCAACGTATAAAGCATTAAGCAATTTATCTAGCCAGTTTTAATAAGGTTTCCAAGTACCGTCGCTTACCAAGCATGCTCTTTCTTGCCTAGATTCGTCCACGTCATGGCCGCTGATGTAAATCGTGTAATCACGACATTTATTGCTACCTTTTGTATAGCTTGAAAGAGGGGTAACACGGTAATTCAGCCCGCTTTCCGGGTTGACCCATCTAACAGTTTGCCTGTCGTGTGCAAGCTCCAGCGCATGGCCGATGCAACCGCGATCGTTTCTATCAATTGATTTACCGATTTGATTACCAACAACCGCGCCGAGTACGCTACCGATAATAACAGCAACCGCTCTGTTACCATCTTTACCAACAGTTGCGCCGACTGCACCACCAACCACGCCGCCCAGCACAGTGCCTACGGCTTGCCAGTTACACTCGCCGCTGATAATACCGTAATCTCGACCCCACTGTTTGCCAGAATAACCTACATAATAGGGGTCATGTTTCTTGCGCCATCCATGTGCAGGCGCCCACGGTGGAGGGTCAGCATAAGCACTAGGTGCTATGGGTACAATTAATACAGCAGCAAATGTAAGGATTATCAGCTTGGTACGATTAATCATAGTAGTTGAATCTTTCTATGTTAGATTTGACTAAATTGTAAGCTTTTCATTAACTAACGTGTAGGTGTTTTAAAGAGTTGACTAGGAAAATTATCATGCAAACAAATACAAGTAACAGTAATAAAGTCGCCGTTTTCGCAGGTGGCTGTTTCTGGTGTACCGAGCCTGTATTCAGCCAGCTAAAAGGCGTTAGCAAAGTTGTTTCCGGTTACGTGGGCGGCCATACCATCAACCCTACTTACCAAGACATCTGCAATGGCGACACAGGACATGCTGAAGGCATACAAATTACTTATGATGCAAATCAAATTAGTTTTGAGACCTTGCTGGAAGTGTTTTTTATGTCACATGACCCGACTACGCTCAACCGCCAAGGCAACGATGTTGGCACACAATACCGTTCTGCTGTGTTCTGCCAAAATGCAGCGCAGCGTGAGGCGACTGAGAAAATGATCTCTGAGATGAATGCTAAACATGTCTTTAATGCACCTATCGTGACACAAATTAATGGTGCAGATACGTTTTACCCTGCGGAAGCCTACCACCAGTATTATTTCGACAAGAACCCAAGCCAGCCTTATTGTTTGGCTGTTGCCAGGCCTAAAAAGGAAAAAGTACGGGCGAAATATTCAGATTTAATTAAAGATTTTACACAAGATGCATAAGGAAAGCTTACGCTAGTTAAGGCTTACTGGTTAACTTTTACTGCTCAACCACTGTCGGCGCCAAAAAATCAAAATCATCATAGTGGCAATGGTTGCCATAATGCCTAGCGCCCACCAAAAGCCATTTTTATCGTCTATCCACGGCATCCAGTTAAAGTTCATGCCAAAAATGCCTGCAATTAGTGTGGCTGGCATGAACAGCATGGCCACTACCGTCAGTGCGCGTAGTTCTAAGTTGACGCGTTGGCTCACGCTCGCCATATAAATATCCATCATGCTGCTTAAACTATCGCGAATCGATTCCAGCGATTCAATAAAGCTCACGGTGTGGTCATACACATCACGCAAATAGGGCACGGTGCTGGGCTGAAAAAATGCTTTTTCGTTACGCGTTAAGCTGTTAATCACTTCACGCAGCGGCCACACCGCGCGGCGTAGCTCAATCGTAACGTGTTTCAATTGATGAATATTGCGCAGCTCAGTATTGTTGGGTTTGGCTAACAGGCGGTCTTCCAAATCCTCGCTGTCGTCGCTCACATCTTCCAGCACCTTAAAATAACCATCCACCACACTATCTAACAAGGCGTAAGCTAAATAATCCACGCCTTGCCCACGTGTGTGCGCATGGTTGGCTCGTAAACGCTGGCGCACAGGCTCAAAGGCGCCAGTTGACCGCTCTTGAAACGTCAGCAAAAAGTTGTGGCCAAGCACCAAGCTAATTTGCTCGCTGCTGGTCAACATGGTTTCTTTATCGTAATAAAAATTGCGTGTTTCAAGGAAGATATAATCGTCATACTCGTCAATTTTGGGGCGCTGTTCTGTGTTTAAAATATCTTCCACCACCAAGGGATGCAGTTTAAACACATCACCAATTTGTTTGATTAAAGCAGCATCGTGCACCCCATGCACGTTTAGCCATAATCGCTTACCTTTGTCTGGTTTAAAAGTCGCTAATGTTTCTGCGCTTAGCTCGCACTCAATCAACTCAGTGGCGTTGTATGCAATCTTGCTAATTTTGGGGGTAACTTGTTTGACGATGTCTGCATCGCCAATATACACGGGCGTTCCAGGCGGCATCCCCACTTTTTTAGCGTAATGTTTTTTGCGTGTGCGGAGGCGTTTTTTCATCTTCAAGCCCTAAGTTAAATTACGCTTTGAGCGCCTGACCGATTGCCAAAAAGTTACCGCCGGCTATGTGGTGGATGGTACGCAGCTCGTCATGGCCGTCAAAATGCCACCGCCCGTCTGAGAATACGCGGTCATCCGCCCATGCAGCCACTACTTCAGCTAAAAACAAATCATAAGTATTTTGAATGTGCGGTTCAGAGATGACTTTGCACTCTAGCCACCCCACACAACCTTTTATCAAAGGCGCATCAATTTTAGAAGGGGCAAAAGTCGGTAAATTATAAGCGGAGAATTTATTGTCTTCGTCTTTATCTAGCAACTCGCGCCCAGTACTTGAGCCTACTTTTACTACTATCTCAGCCTGCGCATGGCATGGCACATTGATGGCAAAACTGCCAGAAGCCTCGACTAATTCACGGGTATAAGTGTTTTTATCAATGACAACCGCTATTTTAGGGGGCTCAAAATCCAACGGCATATTCCATGCTGCCGCCATCACATTGATCTTTTCACCATGCGCAGAAGAGACCAGCACGGTTGGGCCGTGATTGAGAATGCGATAAGCTTTACTGAGGGCGACAGCGCTGATCACGTTACTTTTGCCAAGCATCCCGCAAAGTCACGGTTCTGTTAAACACAGGCTTGCCAACCACGCTGTCTTTTCTATCTGCCACAAAGTAACCGTGACGCTCAAATTGAAAAGTGTCGCTTGGTTTAGCCTCTTTAAGCGCTAGCTCTAATTGTCCGATTATAGTGTGTGCTGAGTTTGGATTAATGTCATCCAAAAAGTCACGCTCGCCTTCGCCCGGGTGCGCTTCTTTAAATAATCTATCGTACATGCGGATTTCACAAGTATAGGCATGACTGGTGCTAACCCAATGGATATTGCCTTTTACTTTAATGGCATCTGCGCCTGCTGTGCCAGATTTGGTGTCTGGCAGATATTCACAATGCACCACGGTGACGTTGCCTGCGGCGTCTTTCTCAAAGCCAGTGCATTTCACTACATAGCCATAGCGCAGGCGCACCATGCCATCGGGCACCAGCCTGAAAAATCCTTTGCTGGGCACTTCCATAAAGTCTTCACGCTCTATCCACAACTCTTTAGTGAGTTGGATGGTGCGCTTGCCAAGCTCTGGTTTAAGCGGATGGTTAGGCGCAAAGCAATCTTCGCTTTTACCATCCTCATAATTATCAATCACCAGTTTAATCGGGTCTAGCACGGCAATTCTTCGCTCAGCGGAGTCATTAAGCGTTTCGCGCATACAGTCTTCGAGTATGGTGTATTCAATCCACGAATCGGCTTTTGAAACACCGATTCTATCGGCAAACAACCTAAAGCCTTCTGGCGTATAGCCACGGCGACGGGCGCCAGCTAGGGTAGGCAAGCGTGGGTCATCCCAGCCCGAAACGTGTTTTTCTTCTACCAATTGAATCAGTTTGCGTTTAGAAAGCACCACGTAGGTGAGGTTTAACCGTGCAAATTCGTATTGGTGTGGCAGCGGATGCGCTAACAAACCTGCTTCTGCAAGTCGCTCTAGAAGCCAATCGTAGAAAGGGCGTTGGTCTTCAAACTCCAGCGTGCAGATAGAGTGGGTGATTTGCTCCAGCGCGTCTTCAATGGGGTGCGCAAAGGTGTACATGGGGTAAATGCACCAAGTGTCGCCCGTGTTGTGGTGGTGCGCGCGGCGCACGCGGTAAATGGCAGGATCGCGCATGTTGATGTTGGGTGATGCCATGTCGATTTTGGCACGCAAGACCATGCTGCCATCGGCGTGTTTACCATCGCGCATTTCGCGGAACAGTTGCAAATTTTCTTCTACGGTTCTATTTCTATAGGGCGAATCTTTACCCGCTTCAGTCAGTGTGCCGCGATTCACGCGCATTTCGTCTGCAGTTTGTTCATCTACATAAGCATGGCCACCCATAATCAGCGCTTCTGCTGATTGGTACATAAACTCAAAGTAATCGCTGGCAAAGTATAAATTGGATTCTGTGCCATTCTCCCAGCCAAAGCCCAGCCAGTGCACCATCTCAGTAATGCTATCGACATACTCTTGGCTCTCTTTTTCTGGGTTGGTGTCATCAAAGCGTAAATGGCAAATGCCGCCATAGTCACGCGCCAAACCAAAGTTAAGGCAAATACTTTTAGCATGGCCAATATGCAAATAACCATTCGGCTCGGGCGGAAAGCGTGTGCGAATTTTAGCAGTATCAACTTGGCCTGCAGCTTGGTGTGCGGCACCGCCTGGGCTACCAGCCCATTTTTTGGTGGCGAATTTATTTTCGGCTAAATCGCGGTCGATAATGCCGCGAATAAAGTTAGAAGCTAGTGGGATTGGTTCTTTTTCTGACATGATTTGTTTTCGGTTAATTTTCGCTTATTTTACACGCATGCGCCTGATTTTGGTCTGCTTTGGCAAGCAAAGCGCCAGCCTTAAACAAATAAGCCTGTGATAAACTTAAGCTAATATGAGTACACTCACTTTCCCAGTTTTACATGTGCTTGCCGATGGCAAGTTTCATTCGGGCGAGGCGCTTGCGCAGCACTTTAAAGTAACCCGTGCCACCATCTGGAACGCGGTGCAGCACGCAGAAAATTTGGGCATCGAGATTTTCTCAGTGCGTGGTCGTGGTTATAAATTACCGTTAGCAATCAATTTGTTAGATAAAAATGCGGTATTAAAAGCGATAGGTGAGCAGCGTGCTTGGTTTGCGCTAGAGGTGCTGGATGAAGTGAACTCAACTAATACTTATCTGATGCAAAATAAGCATGCGGCACATGCCACTTGTGTGGCGGCGCATGTACAAACCAAAGGCAAAGGCAGGCGTGGCCGCACTTGGGTGTCGCAACTAGGGGCGAGCTTGACCTTTTCATTGTTGTGGCGCTTTCAATGCGGCGCAGCGGCACTATCTGGCTTAAGTTTGTGCGTGGGCGTGGCGTTAATACGTGCGCTGCGCGATTTTGAGGTAAACACAGCGCAGTTAAAATGGCCCAATGATGTACTGGTTGAAGGCAAAAAACTGGCAGGTATCTTAATTGAGCTGCAGGGCGATTTAGAAGGCCCAAGCGCGGCAGTGATTGGCGTGGGAATTAACTTAAATCTGCCAAGAAATGTGCTGGATAGTATCGACCAACCTGCGGTTGATTTGGCAAGTGTTAAACCCATAGACCAAAATGCTTTATTGGGCACCATATTAAAACATTTGGCAGACGTGCTGAGTGGCTTTGAGACAAGCGGATTTGTGGCCTTACGCGATGAATGGCTGAGCTACCACGCCTATGAAAACAAGCCAGTACGCATGTTGCTGCCCAACGGAACCGATGTTCAGGGTGTCGCGAAAGGCGTGGCGGAGGATGGTATCTTGCTGGTGGAAACAGCGCTTGGCTTGCAACGGTTTTCGGCAGGCGAAATTTCTTTGAGAGGTATCGAATAAGTGTTATTAGTAATTGATATAGGCAATACCCGCACCAAATGGGCATTGGCAGATGCTACAGGCCGTTTGCAGGAAACAGATGTGTGTTTGAATGAAGAAATTACTCAGGCAAATTTCCCTATTAAAAAGGCAAGTCAAGTGCTGGTTGCAAACGTGGCCGGTGAGGCGATGGCGCAACAGGTGAACCAATTGCTCAGCCCATTACCGGCGCGTTTTGTAACAGCCACACCAAACGCTTGTGGTGTTAAAAACCTATATGCGGCTAATTTGGGCATAGACCGCTGGGCGGCCTTGGTGGCGGCTTGGCATCATACCAAACACGCCACGGTAGTGGTCAATGCTGGCACTGCCATTACGATTGATGCGCTTAGCAAGGGTGAGTTTTTGGGCGGCAGTATCATGCCTGGTTTACATTTGTTGCGCGCTTCACTGAGTCAAAATACTGCTTTGTTGAAAAGCCAGCTTGATGTGAACGAGGGCGCGTATGCTGAGTTTCCTAGAAATACGCCGGATGCGATTCAAACCGGCTGCTTAAGTGCTGTGGTGGGGGCAATCCACCTGATGCAAAAACGCTTAGAAAAACGTAGTGGCTGGTTGCCTAAGCTGGTGATGACGGGCGGCGATGCGCGCTTCATTGCGCAGGCTTTAAATGTTCAAGCTGCAAATACAGGTACAAAACAGGTTATTATTATAGAAAATCTAGTGCTGCAGGGTCTGGTATTGCTTGGAAAAGAGCTGCCAGAAAATGGAGACTAAAAACGAAATACTAGGGAAAGAACGATAAAGATGAAGTTACTGGTGTGGTTACTGGTGTTGCTGAATGTGGGCTTGCTGGCGTATTTTAATTTAGACCTGATTGCGCCCCAACCAGTTTTGGCAGATCGCTCTATCATGCCGGAAAAGTTAAAGATTTTAAGTGATGCAGATCTACAGGCTATGCCTAAAAAAGTGGCACCACCTGTGGTCGAGGCGGAGCCGGTCACTGCACTCGGTTATGCGACGACTTGCTACAAATGGGGTAACTTTACCAAAACCAACTTGCCCGCTGCACAAGTAGTGTTAGTGCGACTTGGCTTGCAGAGCGAGGTTAAGCAAGAGCAAGCCAATAACGAAGATAGGCGTTTTTGGGTGTATTACCCACCATTAAAAAGTGCAGAGTTAGCGCAAGAAAAGGCTAATGAAATTCAAGCGATGGGTGTAGATGAGTTATTTATCGTGCAGGATTCACAGTGGCGCAATGCCATCTCATTTGGGTTGTTTCAAGATGAGCAATTGGCGAGTGCGTTACTGACAGAGTTGCAAACAAAAGGCGTAAAAGGTGCAACTAAAGCGCTGCGTAGCCCAGGTAAATCGCTGAATAGCCTGCTTATAAAATCGGTGAGTGCTGCCACCGCGCTAGAACTGCAGAGAATTAAACCCGAATTTGTGGGGACTGAAATCGAGCCTGCCGCTTGCCCGGCATAAAATAAACGAGGGTAAGCAAAAACTGCTTACCT
>JAKFDL010000002.1:0-5670 GCA_036676175.1 Methylotenera sp.
CTGATAGTTGGGGTTATGCACTACAGGCTGGTGTGGACATCAACCTTAAAGACGGCTGGTTGATTAATTTGGATGCAAAGTATGTCAATATTGAAACCGATGTGAAACTGAATGTTGCTGGCTGGACAAAAATCGACTCGCTTGATATCAATCCGTGGGTAGTTGGCATAGGTATTGGAAAAAAGTTCTAAACTAAACTCCTCTGCAGCGGAAATAACTCATCCGCTCGCTTTGCCTCTGTTGATAACAACAGAGGCTTTTTTATGGGCCATTTTAATTACACCATATATTTAATTACACCATATTTTTACTTGATGCATTAAATCCATCCAGATAGCCCAACCTGCTACCCCACTCAATAGCAAGCCAGCTATTCGCATACTGATGCTTTCGTTAAGCCAGCCAACGCCATTTTTAAGCCTCAGCCACAACCAGGGCCCCGCCATCAATGAAACACTCGTCCCAATCGCAAAAGTTGCCATACTTAAAGCACCATTTAGTGGATTCGCATTTAGTGATGCAACTAATAATGCTGAATACAAAAGCCCGCAAGGCATTAAAGACCAAAGCATGCCTGTAATAATTACACCGCCCGGCAGGTACGATAATTTGCGAACATGCGCCCAAATTTGACGGCCAAAGTTATCTGCCCAAGTTGGTTGCCGAGCGTAAAAAAGCAACATCAAACCCCAACTAAACACCAATACATGAAAAAAAGTCCACAGGGGGTGCAAAGCTAGGGTTTGTTCGGAAAACCAGACCAAACTTTTAACCGAACCAGCTGCAACAGCGCCAAGACTGGCATAACCAACTAACCGACCAGCCTGAAACTTCCACAAATCATAAGCGCCACCCTGCCCTTTTTGTAAGCTGGCACAAGCAGCGCCACACATTGCAATGCAATGCGGCCCGCCAGCTAAGCCCATAAATAATGTAGTTAATACAAGTGGGGTTTGCATAATCCCACCATATTAGATTATTTTAGAAAAGCGCGCGCGATTGCGGTCAGTTTGTAGATATCGATCAAACACCATCGCAATTGCCCGCACAAAAAACCAACCGGTGTCTGTTACTTGTATGCCATTTTCATCTATTTCTAATAGACCAGCATCTTCCAATTCTTTTAACGCGACTAACTCCGCAGCGAAGTAAGTCTTAAACTCGATTAAATGGGCAAGCTCAATGGCTTCATATTGAAATTCTCCTTGACACATAATCGCCATTATCACTGTGCGACGCACCAAGTCATCGCGGGATAGTGCCAAGCCCCGCACCACGGGGAAACGACCTTGATTCAGATAGTCATAGTACTCATCCAGTGTTTTAGCATTTTGACTATAGGTCGCGCCAACACGACCGATTGCTGAAACACCTAATCCAATTAAATCACAGTCAGGTCGCGTGCTATAACCTTGAAAATTACGGTGTAACCTTCCTTGCCGTTTGGCGAGTGCCAGAGAATCTTTCGGCAAAGCAAAATGATCCATACCAATAAACACATATCCCGCGTTAAGAAACGTGCTTATCGCTTCAGATAACATGGCAATTTTAGCTTGTGCTGAAGGTAACTCATAGGTGCTAATGCGGCGCTGCGGTTTGAATCGCTCTGGCAAATGCGCATAAGCATACAGTGCAATTCTGTCGGGCTTAAGCTCAACAACCTGTGCTAATGTGCGCGCAAAAGATTCTATTGTTTGCATAGGCAACCCATAAATCAAGTCGACATTCAATGATTCAAACTTTAGGCGCCGCGCAGCCTCAACCAACTTAATAACCTGCTCTACCGGCTGAATACGATGTACCGCTTTTTGTACCTCTGGATCAAAATCCTGCACACCAAAACTCAAGCGATTAAAACCTAATGCCGCTAAATACTTAAGTCGGCTAGCATTGACTGTGCGCGGGTCTATTTCAATAGAATATTCACCCACTGGAGACAGGGAAAAGCTGCGTTGTAACTTTGTCATCAGCCCTGTAAGTTCTACGTCAGTAAAAAATGTTGGTGAGCCACCACCTAAGTGCAGCTGAGAAATGCTTGGTTTAGCGCCAAACTGCTTGATATATAAATCAATTTCTTTGTTGAGATAACCTAAATATTCAGCACTGCGCTCATGGTGTTTAGTAACAATCTTGTTGCAGGCGCAAAAGAAACAAAGCGACTCACAAAACGGAATATGCACGTAAATAGACAGCGGCAGTGCCAATCCCCCTACCTGTCTTTGCTTTAGCGCTTGCTGATAATCAACCTCTGTAAATGCCTCTACAAAACGATCTGCGGTAGGATATGAAGTATATCGAGGGCCTGCAATATCATATTTACGCAACAACTCTGCTGTCACAACTGGCTTTTGTGCACTTTCATTAACAATCATTGCGCTACTCCTATTCTGAGATGAAATTCTGCCAACAATAGGTGTAGATAGCTTTGATGCAAATCAAACAATTGTGTTGCAACACGGTCAACTGGCGTATTTAAATTTAGCAATTAAGCAAAAAAAGCCTATACCAAGCTATAGCAACTAGAATGCGAAAAGCGTATGCTTATCCCATAATGTTGAGTGTAAAAATATGAATTTAGCCATCCATCCAGAGACCTTTAAAGTTGCTTGCTCTAGCTGTAATTTACGCGAGCTGTGTATGCCTATTGGTTTCAACCTAGATGACATGAAAAGGCTAGATGAGGTCGTTGCGACACGCCGCCGCATTAAGCAAGGCGACCTACTGTTTACGAGCGGAGAGCCTTTCACATCACTTTATGCCATCCGTACTGGATTTTTTAAAACTAGTGTTTCTACCGATGATGGCCGTGAGCAAGTCACTGGCTTTCAGATGGCTGGGGAGGTGATTGGTTTGGATGGAATCGTCAGTGATTCCCATAGCTGTAACGCTGTTGCATTGGAGGACTCAGACGTATGTGTGATGCCTTTTGCCAATGTTGAAGAGTTGTCACGCGAGTTTCCAGTATTACAACGTCATGTACATAAAATTATGAGCCGTGAAATTGTTCGCGAAAACAGCGTCATGATGTTGCTTGGTAATATGCGTGCAGAAGAAAGGTTGGCTGCATTTCTATTAAACTTAGTACAACGCCTGCATGCGCGCGGATTCTCACAATCTGAATTGGTGCTAAGAATGACACGTGAGGAAATAGGCAGCTATCTCGGCATGAAACTAGAAACCGTAAGTCGTACTTTTTCTAAATTTAGCGAGGATGGCATCATAGACGTCAAGCAAAGGTATGTGCGCATTGTTCAGCCAGATGCACTTAAGCAAATTTTCAATCCAGAAACCTGTTAAGACGACTCAAGGTTTAATTGACTTAACCCCAGTTGCAGCATGATTTCTAGCTTGCTGTGCAGGCGCAAGGGCTTCTCGCTCAGCATCCAGCGTTTTGTTAATCTCAACCCCTTTACGGTAATAATCATCAATCGCTGGGTCTGGTGTGCGAATAGCAAAATACAAGGTAATAAAAGATGCGATCACAACCACAAGCGGCCCAGAGATAATGAGCCAGGCATACCCAAAATTCCACCACGGTTTTATATCTGACTTTTCCATGATACTCCCCTTAAATTCAACTCAACAAGAGTAGTCTTTATCTAGCCCTAGGCACTAGAAATATCGACTTTTCTGACACTGTTTCTTTATCTTCCAGTGATTTAATCTCAAACAGAATCTTGTGAGACCCAGGCTCAATCGAACCATCTGGTATTTCCAAATCGACTACCACCCATCTCGATTCTGCTGGTTTGACACTAATTATCTTGTTTGCTTCTGCATGCTCTAATTCAATTTGTAAATTTTTAATGCCACTCACACTCAGTTGATAATGCTGTGTATCTTCGGTTGCGTTCATAATTTGCATACGATATACATTTTCTAGCATGCCATTTTCAGCAATCCGATCCATTACGCCGCGATCACGCACCACGTTTACACGGAATGGCGTTCTTACCCATAGACTGACTAATAAGCCTGTAATTAATAATGACAGCACAGCGGTATAAATTAAAACACGCGGCCGGAAAATGCGTTGCAACATTTTCTGGCGCGACCAATTATTATTAACTGCATTCTGAGTGGAATATTTTACCAAGCCTCGTTCATATCCCATTTTGTCCATAACCGTGTCGCATACATCTGCACATGCGCCACAACCTATACATTCATACTGCAAGCCTTTACGAATATCTATCCCTGTAGGGCAAACCTGCACGCACAAACTACAATCAACACATGCACCTAGCTCTTTGCTCGTTTCAAGCTTGCGTGATCGCCCTCCCCGCGGCTCTCCACGTGCTTCATCGTATGTAACCACCAAAGTATCGTCATCAAACATAGCACTTTGGAAGCGCGCATAAGGACACATATATTTACACACTTGCTCACGCAAAAAGCCCGCATTGCCGTAAGTTGCGAAACCATAAAAAAGCACCCAAAATGTGTCCCATGGCCCTACGCTTAACTGAGCAAAATCACTGAATAACTCTCTGATTGGCGTGAAGTACCCGACAAAAGTAAATCCAGTCCAAAATGCAAATGCAATCCAAACCAGATGCTTACCAAATTTTTTAGATAACTTTTTAGCCGATATCGATGACTCGTCTAGCTTCTGCCGCGTGGCACGGTCACCTTCAATTTTTCTTTCTATCCAAAGAAATATTTCCGTATAAACAGTTTGAGGGCAAGTATAGCCACACCATAAACGGCCTGCGATGGCCGTAAACAAAAACAGTGAAAGCGCGGAAATAATGAGAATCGCTGTTAGGTAAATCAAATCTTGGGGATACAGTACCAATTTAAAAACATAAAAGCGTTTAGCATCCAAATCAAACAACAGTGCTTGGCGCTGCCCCCACTCTAACCAAGGTACACCATAAAAAAACAGCTGGGTCAGCCATACCATGACCCAACGCCACTTTGTAAAGTAGCCAAATATACTCCGCGGGTAAATCTTTTCTTGTGCCTCATAGAGTGGGATTACCACCGCTTTTAAAGGAATGGCCTTTTCAGATACTTTAGAAGCACGGACTTGATTCATTTTTGGTCTTAGTAAGGCTATTTAGTAGCCTTGTTAGATAACCCCCAAACATAAGCGGCCAACACCTGCAGTTGCTCTGGAGTAAGCTTGCCTGTTTGTGCTGGCATCTGGTTAATTTTGCCTTCATTGATACGCTTAACAATGGAGGCTTCGCCAGCCCCGTGCAACCAAATATTGTCTGCCAAGTTAGGCGCGCCAATCGCCTGATTACCCTTACCATCTGGCCCATGGCAGGCGGCGCAACTGGTGAATTTTTCATTACCCAATTTTGCCCGTGCTGAATCATGTGCGCTACCTGACAGGCTTAGCACATAGTTAGCTACATTTTGCACATCTTCTGTAGTGCCCACCATGGCGGCCATCGGTGGCATCATGCTATTTCGTCCATCGGTAATGGTTTCAAGGATTTTCTCTGGGCTATCGCCAAATATCCAATCATGGTCTGTCAGGTTAGGAAAGCCGCGGCTGCCACGCGCATCCGAACCATGGCACTGCGCGCAATTATTCATAAATAAGCGCTCACCAATGGCTTTGGCCTCGGCATTACTGGCTAGCTTATCTACTGGCATGTCCACAAATTTCGCATATATTGGCTTTAATTTCTCATTTGCGCTTTCAACTTCTTTTTC
>JAKFDL010000003.1:0-69952 GCA_036676175.1 Methylotenera sp.
GATGGGGGCAACGCAGATTGTGTTTGAAGGAATCCCGACGTATCCAGATGCCGGCCGCTTCTGGAAAGTGATCGAAAAGCACAAAGTATCGATTTTTTACACCGCGCCAACCGCGATCCGCTCACTCATCAAGGCAGCGGAATCTACACCTGACGCGCCAACCACGGTCCGCTCACTTATCGAGGCAGCGGAATCCATGTCTGAAACGCATCCTAAAAATTATGATCTATCCAGTTTGCGCTTACTGGGTTCAGTAGGTGAACCGATCAACCCTGAAGCCTGGATATGGTATTACGAAAATGTCGGCGGCAGTCGCTGTCCGATTGCCGATACCTTCTGGCAAACAGAAACCGGTGGTCATGTGATCACACCCTTACCTGGTGTCACGCCGTTGGTACCTGGCTCCTGTGCGCTGCCCTTCCCGGGCATTGATATCGATGTAGTCGATGAGACCGGAAAAGATGTGCCTTGGGGCACAGGTGGCTTATTGGTCATCAAAAAACCTTGGCCGTCGATGATTCGTACCATTTATAACGACCCAGAACGCTTTAAAACCAGCTACTACCCAGCAGATTTAGGTGGCAAATTATATCTTGCAGGCGATGGCGCAGTGCGCGATGCCAGCACCGGCAACTTTACCATCATGGGCCGCATTGATGACGTGTTAAACGTATCTGGTCACCGCTTGGGCACAATGGAGATTGAATCAGCATTGGTTTCAAATCATCTTGTGGCGGAAGCTGCAGTAGTAGGTAAACCGCATGATATCAAAGGCGAGTCCATCGTTGCGTATGTCGTATTAAAAGGCGCACGGCCAACTGGTGAAGAAGCCAAAAAAATCGTCGCAAACTTGCGTGATTGGGTCGGTAAAGAAATCGGCCCGATTGCCAAACCGGACGAGATACGTTTTGGCGACAACCTGCCCAAAACCCGTTCAGGAAAAATCATGCGCAGGCTGTTACGCAGCTTGGCAAAAGGTGAAGAAATCACTTCGGATATCTCCACCCTGGATAACCCCGCGATTTTGGAGCAACTGAAGGAAGTAGTGAGGTAAAGCAATGAACTGGAACGACGTACTTAGTTTTGCCGATAACGGCAACCCAATACCAGATAAAAGAGTTGAAAAACCCGAAGCTGAATGGAAAGCGCTTTTAAGCCCGGAAGTGTTTCAAATTACCAGGCTAAAAGGCACCGAAAAAGCTCACAGCTCCGAGTTATGCAATCTATTCAGCCAAGGCATCTACAGCTGCGCCTGCTGTGAAACTGAGTTATTTGATTCATCAGAAAAATTTCAAAGTGGCACCGGCTGGCCATCATTTACAGAGCCTATTAAACCTAATGCCGTTGCCTACCATGCCGATAACAGCTATGGCATGCGTCGTGTAGAAACACTCTGTAATACCTGCGGTGCACACTTAGGTCATGTATTCCCCGATGGCCCTGCTCCAAGCGGATTGCGTTTCTGTATCAATGCCTTGGCGTTAAAAAAAACCAGCCAATAGTTCAGCGTATGCGCTAGCCAGTACACTATGACGACTGCGGCGCTTACTGCTATTTAAATAAAATAGCGTTTTACTAATTCAAGTGTTCTCTGCCGTTACTGCATACTCATTAAAGCCGAAATCCCCCCCCCCGCACTTTCGCCATTATTTCTCGTCCGTCTTTTTTAAAAAAGTAGCTCGCTAAAGCTGCTTCAGACTATTAACTAATTCTTGTCAATTAATATTGTTATTATCAAAAAAAATTGGTTCATTTTTTGGTAAGGTTACAACAATACTAAAGCTCTAAATTAAAACACTGATTTCCTTATCTTTTCTATCGCCATATCTGATGTAGGTCTTCGTAATTATCTTCTATTTGATTTTTATTAATCATGTCCATTGCAACCTCCTGCGCCATATCAGTATTAATTATTAATAATTTCTTAAATCATAGGCTTTTTAGAGGTTGATTTATAAAAGTTGAGCCTTTGAATTATGGGTGAAATGCACCCGCGTCAGTCAATTCTTACTAAGAATTAAGAGATGTGCTTATCTTAACTTTTAGCTAATTGAATAAAATCAATATGGGCATTGCTAATTCAGTTTGTCAGTCATTAACGTTTATAAAATATAACCGATTTATAAAATGGATAACAGATTTCAAGTATTAGATGGCTGGCGTGGGCTAAGCATTCTTTTTGTATTATTGGGCCACTGGTTTCCACTAGGTCCCAATGATTGGCAAATGAATACAACTATTGCAGCCGTAGGCATGGTGTGCTTTTTCATTTTATCTGGGTTTTTAATCACAAATATTCTCTTAAAAGATCAAAATATCGGTCATTTTTTAACGCGACGTTTTTTGAGAATTGTGCCTCTCGCATGGCTGGTGATGCTGATTACATTTTTAACAACATCTCCTACAACAAATGTCTATTTACCTCACTTTCTGTTTTACGCCAACTGGCCACCGATATGGCTTACTGACCACACAGCCCACTTTTGGAGTTTATGTATAGAACTGCAGTTTTATCTGCTTATAGCAATATTAGTTGGCACGCTCAAGCAACGAGCATTTAAGTTATTACCTATATTGTGTGTAGCTGTGACCTGTTATCGCTATTTTAATGATGCCCCTGCTAACATTAATACGTACTACCGTATAGATGAAATTCTAGCTGGCTGCATATTGGCACTTATTTACCAACACCCTGCTGATACGTTAAAACGTTGGATAGCCAAATTAAACCCCGTTTATTTACTGCCTTTACTCGTATTTTCAGCGCATCCTGAGGCTGGGTTAGTGGCTTATTTCCGCCCTTACATTGCTTTATTAGTAATTGGATCCAGTTTATTTGCAACGCAAAATTATTGGTATCTTCCTTGGCTTAAAGGACGCATATTATTTTATATTGCTAGTGTTTCTTATGCGGTTTATGTCATCCATGTTGGCTTGGCCCACACATGGCTGGGTGAAGGAAATACACTGGAAAAATATCTAAAACGCCCACTATTATTAGCTGTTACTTTTGGACTTGCTCACCTATCAACTTTTTATTATGAAAAATATTGGATCAACTTAGGAAAAAAACTCACATCGGGACTAGCTTTGCCTGCCGAAGCAAAGCCACACAAGATAATTATCTTGAATCAACACTAGTTGAAAGCAATCGCTAATCGCATAAGTAATGCTGCTAATGTAAAATACATACTTTAAGACTTTTAAGTATATTGCATGAGTTCACTTCAACAAGAAATCACACGCCGCCGTACTTTTGCCATTATTTCGCACCCTGATGCAGGTAAAACCACTCTTACAGAAAAATTATTATGGTTTGGTGGTGCGATTCAAGTGGCAGGTGAAGTGCGTGGTCGTAAAGCAGCGCGACATGCCACATCCGACTGGATGGAACTTGAGAAGCAACGTGGCATTTCCGTGACGTCCTCGGTCATGCAGTTTCCGTATCGCGAGCATATGATTAACCTGTTAGATACGCCAGGCCATGATGACTTTTCGGAAGATACTTATAGAACCTTAACGGCAGTAGATTCTGCTGTGATGGTGATAGACTCAGTAAACGGTGTAGAAGCGCAAACCATCAAATTACTTAACGTGTGTCGTATGCGCGATACGCCAATTATCACGTTTATTAACAAGTTAGACCGTGAAAGCCGCGCGCCGATTGAGCTGCTGGACGAAATTGAAACTACCTTAGGTATGGAATGCGCGCCCATGACCTGGCCAATCGGCATGGGTAAAGGTTTTCGTGGCGTGTATAACTTGTATACCGATACCATTTCGTTTTTTGATCCACGCGCTGAAAAAGGTACCTCAGAAACGATTAAAGGTTTGGATAACCCGCGCTTAGATGAACTGCTTGGACACGTGGCCGCAGAATTACGCGTGGATATTGAGCTTGTACGTGGTGCTTCGCACAGTTTTGACGCGGCACGCTATTTAAGTGGCAGACAAACACCCGTGTACTTTGGCTCTGCCATTAATAACTTTGGTGTACAAAGCTTATTAGATGCGGTCGTCGATTTATCCCCTGCACCGCTAGCACGTAAAACTGCCAGCCGTGAAGTAAGTGCAGATGAAGCAAAATTCTCCGGCTTTGTGTTTAAAATTCAAGCCAATATGGATCCCAAACATCGCGACAGAATCGCTTTTTTGCGCGTATGTTCTGGCCGATTTGAGCGTGGCATGAAAATCAAGCAAGTGGCTTCAGGTAAAACAATTAGCGTCAACAATGCAATTACTTTTATGGCGCAAGACCGCACCACCATGGATGAAGCTTATTCTGGCGATATTATCGGCATTCCAAACCACGGTACGATCAAGCTTGGCGATACCTTTTCAGAGTCTGAAGCGCTTAAATTCATTGGCATCCCCTCTTTCGCGCCAGAGCACTTCAGGCGCGCGCGCATTAAAAACCCCATGAAAATGAAACAGTTGCAAATCGGCCTGAAGCAATTGGCAGAAGAAGGTGCGTCGCAATTATTTAAACCATTATTAAGTAATGACCTGATTCTAGGCGCAGTCGGCATGCTGCAGTTTGACGTGGTGGCACACCGGTTAGAGCATGAGTATAGTGTAGATGTCGCGTTTGAACCTTATGATTGCTATACCGCGCGCTGGTTACGCGGAAGTGATGCAGATTTACGCGCGATTGCTGATAAGTATGGCTTTAACGTCGGTTTAGATGGCAACGATGAATACGTTTACCTAGCGCCAAACCGGGTGAATTTGCAAATGGCGCAAGAACGTTACCCTGAGATTGAGTTTTTGGCGACGCGGGAAATCAGCTAACTCACTTCTCAATCACTAGCTTCTGAACCACTAGCTTCTCAAGCTCTGTTCACGGGGTGCTCCCTGATGGGCTTTCTGTGGTGGGTTGGCCATCAAATGCGCCAAACGTTCCATTAGCTTATCAGCCACTGTGCGCCCATTCCGCGAATCACGAATTGCCATGTGCCAGCGTGCAATACATGATTTTAAATCATCAGAATCATTCACTAATGCAATCTTTTGCTCAATATCACGACTCATTAAGCCCAATTGTAGTTGCGCCTCTTCTACTAAAAAATCTTTAATGAGCTCTAGATGATCACTAGATAATTCAACACTTTTTAATTGCGTTGTTTGTGCTTCTTTATGCTTTGTAGCCTGCTTTGCAAAACTAGCATTAGTCAGATACCCGAGTCGCTCCAAATCTGCCAACATTTGTATTGCTAGCTCAGAATTTACCGCTTGTGCAATTTGGCTATTGGTACGCCTGCCATTCACCATAATCAGCAACTGCCTGTGTTTTAAACTAAGCGATCGGTTACCTTGCTCAAACTCTTTAATTGCACGATCTGATTTTACATAGATTATATCCATATAAATAACCTGTTTTTAATGAAAAACTAAGTTTAGTTATATAAAATGAATCTTTTATTACATTTATCACATTGTTAAGAAATTATTACTAGGGACTAGTAAAAGATAGCTAACTAAAGAATTTTAAATTCAATACATATCAATAAACGCGACAAGCTCTTTCAGTAGCTCACCATTGCCGCGTAAGGGCTTAGCTAACTTGGCCACCATATCAATATGGCCATAGTTTGCAAACTCAATCACTTCTACTTGACCGTTATTATCTTTGATTTTTTTTGCCAAATTAATACTGTTATGTGGCCACACGGTGCCATCTTTCATGCCGACTGCTAACAATAACGGTGGGTTTTTACCATCCACAAAATTTATGGGTTGCGATTTCCAACGCTCAGCTTCTGGCCCGAATATTTTCTTTAATCTATCGGATGTTAATGGTAAAAAATCATAAGGGCCTGCCAGACCTATCACCCCTGCAAAATCAATAGGTTTTAACGATTCTGTGGCCAAGTATTCAGCATTAACCGCCATCATCACTGCAATATGCGCACCTGCAGAATGCCCAGCCAAAAACACTTTATCAGCATCACCGTTATATTTTTTGATATTGGTTTTTACCCATTTGGCCGCACTTGCAGGGTCTGCCATCAACGCAGGAAACAGCACTTCTGGATACACACGGTAATCGGGAACAACAACAATATAACCTTGGCTGACTAAGGCCTCAGCAGCAAACTTATAATCTGCGCGCTCGCCAGAGTCCCAATTACCTCCATAATAAAAAATAATGACTTTTTTTAGGGTGTCTAAATTTGGGGCATTCGAAGTTTTAGAATTTTTGGGTAAGTAAATATCTAATTTCTGTCGACTATCTACCCCATACGCAATCGCAGAAACCAGTTCGTAACCATTCTCTGGTACCAGCGAGTTCAAAACTTTAACTGGCGAGCAGGCACTGCTCAAACAAGCCATGATAGCCACTAAGTATCGACTAAACTTAAGATTGATCAATTGCATCATGTTTAATATACGGGACAAATGACTGTTTAGCTTCAAAAAAACAGGGTCAAATGAAGGTTTAAAATACAATTTAAGCTTCAAACGCTTCGCACAGTTGGCTGAGCAGCTGCCCAAAAATCGGCAGTACATCTTCTTTGCTGTGTGGGCTATCGTCATCGGTGCCCGCGACCACAAAACTCACCGTCAGTTTGTCTACATTCTCCCTGAACTCTACCCAATGTTCCGCTTCAGCTTCACCAATCAGTTTAAATTTATTAAAGCCGCTTTCTATAATTTCCATTAACTCGCCATCCGGCAAGCCTGCGAATAGAGTCTTAGCGATGATAATTTGCGCTTTGGTGATGTCAGGCGTAATACTTTCTTTGCTCAAGGGTGCAGTAAAAAAAGTAAACGTGAGTAAAGCATAGGCTTGATACACACTCAACATGTCGAAATTATTTTTATACTCATCAGCTGGTTGCCTATCGGCCGCATGAATGGCCTGAAAGGTAACGTAGCTAGCTAAATAATGCGCTGAATCTTCCACATCATATTCAGCTAAATTAGTACTAGGCCGATTGCCATCGCCGTCGTCAAAGGTTTCTGCCAAACATAATGCGTGTAATAAGTTGAGTCGTTTCGAGTAGTCCATGGAAATCCTTTTACTGGTTTTTTATTCTATTGTATTTATTTAATTAATTTCTGGTAAAGCTTCAAGCTGCTCGTGCAACTCTAACCAGCGCAATTCAGCGTCATCAATTGCACTGGTTAACTCTGCTTGACGCTTTAACAGCGCTTGTAATTCAATTTTATTTTGCTGTTCATATAAATCCGCTTCACTCGCGCGCGCATCTAATCTGGCTTTTTCTGCTTGGTGTGTTTCTAAACTTTTTTCAATCCACTGAGTTTCTTTTAATAATGGCCTGCGCGCCATAATGCGTGTCTGTCTATCTGCCTTATTTTGTGCGTAAGTGTTTGCATTAGATGCTTTGAAAGGCTCAGGATTATTTGTCTGCAGGGCATTACTTTCTATGCTTTTTTGGCCATTTTTTTGGGTTGCCAGCCATAACTTATAGTCATCTAAATCGCCATCAAAAGGTTCAACCTTTCCATTCGCCACCAACACAAAATTATCGCAGCTGGCTTTTAACAAAGCCCTGTCGTGCGAGACCAAAATGACGCCGCCTTGATAATCCTGTAAAGCCAGCGTCAAGGCATGGCGCATTTCAAGGTCAAGATGGTTGGTGGGCTCATCCAGCAACAACAGATTAGGGCGCGTCCATATCAACAAAGCCAGAGCAAGGCGCGATTTTTCGCCGCCAGAAAAATTTTCAATGCTGCTGCGCGCCATATCACCTTTAAAATCAAAGCCGCCCAGGTAATTCAAGTGTTCTTGCTCACGTGTATTCGGGTCTAGCCTTAACATGTGTTGTAGCGGCGATTCGTGCAGGCGCAGTTGCTCTAATTGATGCTGTGCAAAATAGCCAATATTTAAATCTTTGCCTTCTACGCGTTTACCGCTTAATGATTTGAGTTCGCTCGCCAGTAACTTAATCAATGTGGATTTTCCCGCGCCGTTCTTGCCAAGCAAACCAATACGTTCACCAGGCCGTATGGTGAGTTCAACTTTATTTAATATGGTTTTATCAGCATAACCAGCGTTTACATCGTCCAACACCAATAATGGATCTGGCGCAGCTAGAGGTAATCTAAACTCAAAACTGAATTGCGAATCGACATGCGCCGCAGAAATCATCTCCATGCGCTCCAGTGCTTTGATTCTGCTTTGAGCTTGGCGCGCTTTGGTAGCCTGCACCCTGAAACGATCGATGTAACTATGCAAATGCGCTACCTTGCGTTGCTGCTTTTCAAACATGGCTTGCTGCAGTGCCAGTTTTTCGGCACGTTGCCGCTCAAAATCAGAGTAGCCGCCGCGATAAAGGGTAATCGCCTGCTGTTCGATATGTAGTACGTTATCAATCACAGCATCTAAAAAATCACGATCGTGCGAAATCATGAGTAAAGTGCCACGATAATCGCGTAGCCAGCCTTCCAGCCAAATCACTGCATCTAAGTCCAGATGGTTGGTGGGCTCATCCAGCAGCAATAAATCTGAGCGGCACATCAATGCGCGCGCTAAGTTAAGACGTACTCGCCATCCACCAGAAAAATCACTGACAGGCCGCGCTAAATCCTGTTGCGTGAATCCCAGCCCATCCAACAGGGCAGACGCGCGCGCTTTCGCGCTATAGCCCTCAATGTCGCTAAGGCGATGATGTAGCTCAGCAATTTTTTCGCCTTGGTGATTCGTCTCGGCTTCAATGAGTGCGCTTTCAATTTCGCGCAACTCTTCATCACCATCCAAGGTAAATTCGAGTGCGGGTAAATTCAAACTTGGCGTTTCTTGCGCCACATGCGCAATCACCCAGCTGGCAGGAATATCTAAATCGCCTTTTTCGGGCTGTAACTCTCCGCGCAACAGCGCAAACAGGGAGGATTTACCTGCGCCGTTAGCACCGATTAATCCCACTTTATGTCCAGGATGTAGCTGAAAAGTGGCTGCCTCTAACAACACTTTAATGCCGCGCGTAAGGCTTAAATTTTTAAATTGGATCACGAATACCCGAACTTTATATTTGCATATCAGCCAAACTGGCCAAAAGCCGTTATTTTAAAGCAATCTATCTTAATTGCTTATCTAATGTTTACGTTTATTCACAAGTTATTCATATAAATTAAAGTAAAATAAACAACAAATTAAATACACAAATTGTTAACCAAAATAATTAAAGCCAAACAAAAAACCATCCACTAATGAAATCATATAAAAAACTATCTCGTTGGGTGTTATATGCAGCAATTTCCTTGCTGCTTATCTTCGCGTCATTGGCTATTGGTATACGCTTTATTGTGTTTCCGAATATCGATCAATATAAAGATGATATTGCGGCCTATGCCTCTAAAACTGCCGGGCAAAAAATCACTATTGGTGATATCAGTACTGGCTGGGATGGGATCTCGCCGCATATCGCACTTAATAACATTGATATATTTGATGCTGAAAATCGTTCCGCCTTGCACTTAAATGATGTGGCTGCAAGCATCTCATGGCTAAGTGTCCCTTTATTGCAGCCGCGCCTTTATAAGCTAGTCATCACCCAGCCAGAACTGACGATTCGACGAAAGGCTGATGGCAGTATTTATTTAGCCGGCATCAATATTGCAGGCGAAAGCAAACCAGATTTCGCCAATTGGTTACTGAGCCAATCTAAAGTGCTCATTAAAAATGCGCAAGTGATATGGCTAGATGATTTGCGTCAAGCCCCTCCGCTATCGCTGAAACAACTCGATCTAACCTTGCTGAACCCCGCTTGGAAAAGTCTATTTGGCCAACATCAATTCGAAGTATCTGCATTACCATCCGTGGGCACAACGCAAATGATTACGGCCAAGGGCCGCTTTATTGGTAACGATGTCAGTAAAATAAATACTTGGCATGGCCAAGTATCTGCAGAATTGAAACAGGCTGATTTGGCGATATGGCGGCCTTGGCTAGATTATAAGATTATCAATCTCCTTATGGATATACAAACAGGCACTGGAGATGCACAACTTACATTGGACTTTGCTGATGCTAAGATTGAAAAAGTTAGCATGCACGCTGCGATAAGTAATTTAATTATCAAGCTCGGCAAACAAGCAGCTCCACTTAATGCAAAACAATTTAGCGGAGATATTGGTTGGAGTGATTTTAAAAATATACAAACCATTAGCGTGAAAAACATTCATCTCAGCACAAACACTGGCTTAAATATCAATAACGGCAATGGCTACTACTCCACCAGCATTAAAGATGGAAAACCATGGGTAAAAGTCAATATGAAGCTAGATGAATTTGACTTGGCTACCCTGAAACAACTCTCTCCCTATGTTCAGCTACCAGAAAACATAAGTACCAGATTAAATGCGCTCTCACCTGTGGGCGAGTTACAGGCATTAGCATTGGGTTTTGAGGGTGAGAAGAATAAACCAGAGGTGTATAAAATCAATACCAATTTTAAAAATCTGGGCATTACTGCCTATGAAAAAACGCCAGGCTTTAGCAACCTAAGCGGAAAAGTTGTTGCAAATGAAAATGGAGGTGAACTCACACTTGAGTCACAAAAATCCACGCTCGATTTTAAAGATATATTACGCTGGCCAATTCCTGTAGATAAAATAACTGGCCAGGTCAGTTGGAAATTAAATGGTGATAAAGCCCTGATCAAAGCTGAAGATGTTTTTATTGCTAGTCCCCATATCACCGGGACAATAAACGCCAGTTATGACAAGAATAATATAAAAGGCGGTTTTTTAGATTTAACCGGGAAATTCAGCAAAGGCAATGCCAAATACGCAACTTTTTACTACCCGATCATATTAGGAAAAACTACCTTGCAATGGCTGGACACCTCCATCCTGGCGGGTCGAGCAGAAGATGTCGACCTCACCGTCAAGGGCAATCTTGCTGACTTCCCGTATGTTGATAGTAAAAATCAAGTAGATAAAAAACTAGGGCTGTTTAGAGTGACCGCTAAAATTAGCGATGCATTATTAGAATATGGCACTGGCTGGCCGATGATAGAAGGCTTAGGCCTGGACATGCTGTTTGAAGGCAAGCGTATGGAACTTAATGCCAACAAAGGTCGCATTTTTGGCAATAACATCATCAAAAGCAAAACTGTGATTCCATTATTAGACTCCGATTGGCCGATGCTGCATATTGTGAGTGAGGTGGAAGGGCCGGTGGTTGAAGGCATCAAATTTGTCAATAATAGCCCTGTTAAGGAGGTAACACAGGGCTTTACAGATGATTTAAAAACTGCAGGTAACGGCAAACTTAACTTAGAGCTCATTATTCCGATGGAGGATTTAGAGGCTGCAAAGTACAAAGGTGTATACAAAATTAGTAATGGCACCATCTTCGCAAACGACGACGTTGGTTTGCCAGAGCTGACCAAACTCAATGGCATACTCAGCTTCACCGAAAACAGCTTTTCTGCGCAAAACGTGACGACTGAAGTGTTAGGCGGTCCAGCACAGTTTAGCCTTAAAACCGGTGCAGATAAAATTATACGGGTATCTGCCAATGGCAGAGTGAATGACACCGGCATTAAAAAACTTACTTCAAACCCATTAGCAGATCGCATGCAAGGTAATGCCGATTGGGCTGGTGAAATCACTATCAAAAAACCATTGTTAGACGCAAAAATACAATCTAACCTTGTAGGGATGGCGATCAATCTACCACCGCCATTTAATAAACCTGCTAGTCAAAGCATATTGCTTACGTTGGATAAAAAACAGCAAAGCTCTAGCTACGATAGCATTAACATCGGCTATGGTGATTTAGTTTCAGCAAAACTATTACGCACAGAACAGGCAGGCAAACTTACATTAGAACGCGGCGATATTGGTGTGTTCATGCCAGCCGAGTTATCCAATCAAACAGGCTTATCAGTCCACGGCAAACTTGATTATGTGAATGCGGACGATTGGCTGGCATTATTCAATCAAACACCCAAAAGCGCTGGGACGACTTCATTAAAAATTAGCAATGCAAATGTCGCGATACAAAAAATAGATATTTTTGGCCGCAGTTTACATGCGCTTAAAGTGGTTGCACTGCCCAGCAACACTGGCCTGAAAATGGCTATTGAAAGTGAAGAAATATCAGGTGACGCTGAATGGCAGGCCAAGGATTCTGCGCACACTAGCGGTAAAATTATCGCACGTTTGAAAAATCTGACCATCCCTGCCGATAGCGGAAGTAAGACTAAAGAAGCCAAAACAGAAGCTGTTAAAAAAGATATTCGTAAATTAGCTAATGGCTACCCTGCACTGGATGTCGTTGCAGATAACTTTCAACTCGGTAATAAAAAGCTAGGCAGCCTGACATTAAATGCATTCGAAAATAATGACGACTGGGTCATCCAAAAACTCAACATCAACAATCCGGATAGCACACTGACTGCGGATGGTGTTTGGCAAAATTGGACACGCAACCCCAACACCAGCCTGAATTTTGTGCTTAAAGTAGACAATATTGGTAAAACCTTAAAACGCTTTGGCCAACCCGATGCGGTAAAAGGCGGAACAGCGGAAATTGAAGGCCTCCTAAGTTGGGCTGGCAGCCCGCATGAATTTGAAACCACCAGCCTCAATGGTAACTTTAGCCTAGTGGCCAACAAAGGCCAAATTGCAAAAGTACAGCCAGGCGTTGGACGCTTGTTCGGTTTGCTCAGCCTGCAAAGCTTACCGCGTCGTTTGAGTTTAGATTTTAGGGATTTATTCAGTGATGGGTTTGCCTTTGATAAAATCAGTGCCAATGCAAAAATTAACAATGGCATTTTGCGCAGTGATGACTTTTTTATGACTGGCCCAGCTGCAGAAGCCAAAATCAAAGGTGAGACCAACTTAAAAACCGAGACTCAAAATTTAACGGTACAAGTAATTCCACATGTCAGTGACAGCCTTTCCCTAGCGGCGCTAGCGGGTGGGCCTATAGTTGGCGCAGCAGCGTTTGTTGCGCAAAAGATACTAAAAGACCCTTTTAACAAAATTGTCTCCACCGATTATGTCATCACTGGCACCTGGGATAACCCTAAAGAGATAGAATCAGAGAAAAATGAGGAAAATAAACCTGTTAATAACTCACCAATGAGACGTTAAAACGGTTTAATAATTAACACAAAAAACAAGAAAGCAAGCATGCCGATTACCGCGCGAAACAAATTAGCAAATCCTGCCAAAACTGCGGCGGGGACCTTTAAGGTGGCAGGCATACAAATGGCCTCTAGCCCACATGTATCTTCGAACCTGACCGAGGCTGAGCGCCTGATTGCCATCGCTGCACAGCAAGGCGCAAAAATCGTGGTACTGCCCGAGTACTTTTGCATCATGGGTTTAAAAGACATCGACAAAGTACAAGTACGTGAAAAACCCAACGATGGACCGATTCAGAGTTTCTTATCCAAAATGGCGCGTGATTACGAAATATGGTTGATTGGCGGCACCATTCCTTTGACCAGCAATTATCCAAATAAAGTGCGCAATAGCTGCCTGGTATATAACGACAAAGGTGAACAAGTCGCTCGTTACGACAAAATACACTTGTTTGGACTAGATTTAGGTACCGAGCATTATCACGAAGAAAACACCATCGAATCGGGCAATCAAGTCATTTCGGTCGACACGCCGTATGGAAAAATCGGGTTATCCATTTGTTATGACCTGCGCTTTCCAGAGCTGTACCGCGCGATGGGAGAGGTAGATATGATTGTGATTCCCTCTGCATTCACCGAAACTACCGGCAAGGCGCACTGGGAAAGTCTCATCCGTGCCCGTGCCATCGAAAACTTATGCTACGTGATTGCCCCCGCTCAAGGCGGTTACCATTTATCAGGTCGCGAAACGCATGGCAACAGCATGATCGTAGACCCATGGGGCGTAGTGCTAGATCGCCTGCCTCGTGGCTCTGGTGTTGTCATCGCATCAATTAACCGGGGTTACCAAGCCAGTCTGCGCAACAGTTTGCCTGCGCTTAAACACCGCACCATTAAAGCAGTCTAAGCCTCCAACAAATCATCTACGTATTTATTATTCAAGAATATACTTAGCGCATTTTTTTACTGCGCTGGTATAGTTACCCTATGAAGATTGAACAGCCAAACTTAGCCAATGTAAATCACTTTGATACTGCGCATAATGTTTTACTAAAGCCTACAGGCCTTACTACAAGGGCTTTACAGGGCATCCTTGGCAATATCATGTCACATCAGGTTGATTATGCCGATTTATACTTTCAATATAGCCGCAGTGAATCTTGGGGATTAGAAGAAGGCCAGGTCAAATCAGGAAACTTCAGTATCGACCAAGGCGTCGGCGTGCGCGCTGTCAGCGGCGAAAAAACCGCTTTTGCCTATTCAGATGACATTAACCTACCCGCCTTACAAGCTGCGGCCAATGCCACTAAATCGATTGCCAGTTTAGGCCTTGAGCAAACTGGTAAGAACATCATCACCATGCAGAACAATCAGCTTTATTTACCACAGGACCCAATCGCCAGCCTAAGCGCTGACGCAAAAGTTAAATTATTGGAGCGCCTTGAGCAATTTGCCAAACAGGCAGACCCGCGCGTCACACAGGTCATGGCCAGTATTGCAGGTGAATATGAAGTGGTGATGGTCGCACGCAGCGATGGCGTGATGGCGGCCGATGTAAGGCCATTGGTACGCATTTCGGTGCAAGTGCATGCAGAACAAAATGGTCGTCGCGAACAAGGTTCTAGCGGTGGAGGTGGGCGTTTTGACTATAGTTATTTTACTGACGAAGTCTTACTCGATTATGCACAAAAAGCGGTGCATCAAGCCTTGGTAAATTTAGATGCGCGCCCTGCCCCTGCCGGTAGCATGACGGTCGTATTAGGCGCAGGCTGGCCAGGTATTTTATTGCACGAAGCAATCGGTCATGGCTTGGAAGGTGATTTTAACCGCAAAGGTAGTAGCGCATTTGCCAATATGATGGGCAAACGAGTTGCAGCCAAAGGCATTACCATTGTGGATGATGGCACGATTGCGGACAGAAGAGGCTCGCTCACCATGGATGATGAAGGTAATCAGACCAATAAAACGGTGTTGATTGAAGATGGCATCTTGCGTGGCTACATCCAGGACAGCCTAAATGCACGCTTAATGAACATGCCACTGACTGGCAATGCGCGTCGTGAGAGCTATTCACATATTCCCATGCCCCGAATGACCAATACTTATATGCACAATGGCGACAAAGACCCTGCTGAGATTATTAAATCGGTTAAAAAAGGCCTGTATGCCGCTAACTTCGGTGGTGGACAAGTGGATATCACCAGCGGAAAATTTGTATTCAGTGCCGCTGAAGCCTATATGATTGAAGACGGCAAAATCACCTATCCGGTTAAAGGCGCAACGCTGATTGGTAATGGTCCGGATGTGTTAACGCGGGTATCCATGATAGGCAACGATATGAAGCTTGACTCTGGTGTAGGCACGTGCGGAAAAGAAGGTCAAAGCGTGCCGGTGGGCGTTGGGCAACCTACGCTTAAGATTGACGGCTTAACGGTTGGTGGAACCGCTTGATAATTGGTTTCAGGTAACAAAAAAGGGGCTATCAGCCCCTTTTTTACTTCCATTCAATAACTTACTTCAACACGCGGTTGCGATATTCACCTGTACGCGTATCAATCTCAATTTTGTCGCCCTGTGCAACAAACAAAGGCACTGGAATTTCAAAACCTGAGGCTAATTTTGCTGGCTTCATCACTTTACCGGAAGTGTCGCCCTTCACTGCTGGCTCTGTGTAGGCTACTTCGCGCACAACCGTCGTTGGCAACTCAACTGAAATCGCTTTACCATCGTAGAAACGAATATCTGCCGGCATACCATCCTCTATAAATGGTAATGCATCTTCCATAAACTCAGCGTCTACATCATATTGATTGTACTCTGCATCCATAAATACGTATGTTGGGTCGGCAAAATATGAGTATGTGGCTTCCTTCTTCTCCAGCACAATCACGTCAAATTTATCGCCAGCACCATAAATCGTCTCGCTCGGCGCTTCAGTCAGTAAATTTTTAAATTTCATTTTTACCACGGCAGTGCTACGACCAGATTTGTTGTACTCGGCTTTCACTACCACCAATGGCACGCCATCAACCATAATCACGTTACCGGCGCGGAGTTCTTGTGCTGTTTTCATCGCTAAAATCTTTAATAATTTGTGAAGTGCGCATTATACGCGAGACTTATCCCTTTGTAAAAACAAGGTTATTGCAAAAAATCACCAACTTAGCGGCTAAATCTGCCTGATTGGCGAGTTGTGCCGATTGCTGTTGCGTGTAACTTTTAATGGATGGTAATTGCTGCACATATTCAGAAAAAACATCTTGAGGCAACTGTCCTGTAGACCAATATTCATGCGCCTTAAAGGGCAGCTGTTTTTGATCATTTTCATCATAAAATAGGTTCAAGAATGCATTCAGCTTAACCATGTGTGCATTTTCATCTTGGATGTATGGCTGCCAAATAAAAGGTTTACCCGCCCAGATGGCGCGTATCCAGCTATCCTCACCTCGTACAAAATTGAGGTCACACGCGGCCAGTAATCGGTCATAATCTGCTTGGCTTAGAAACGGCAGCACATGCAAGGTTAAGCTCTGCTGCACAATCACTTCTCCCACCTTAATCGATTGTTGACCGAAGAACTGTGCGATTTGATCAAAAATATTACTATCGGAGACATAGCAACAAACCGGCTGTGCAGACTGCGCCATAGCTAACAGCAGCTGTTGCACTGGGGCAAATGGGTAGCAAAATAGCGATATTTTTAAGCTTGTGTGGTTAGTTAATTGCAAGCTTTTCCAAAAATCGTTTTGCATTTGCACATTATCAGCAAGCAATTGATTTTTATGGAAAATATCAGGCGTTCTAATCAATCCGCCAGTATCTACTGTGAAGCCTGGAAAGTAAAAATGGCGGATTAATCCATCAGGTTTTGGTGAAGGTTTTGCGTGGAAGTCGTCCACCCAAGCTTCTGCCGACAAATACTCTAAATTCACCCATTTACTTTGCCGTTGCACCATACTGGCCAAATAGGCATCGGGCAAGCCACAGGCAAAGGCTTCTATTACCAACTCGGCCGCCTGGGTAAAATCAGCACCGGCATGCCATTTTTTCACTAAAACATCATCTAATATTTGCTGGTTTAAATTGATGTTCAAGCTTGGTATGATTTTTTTTGCACTGTCTAAATCATCTACCCATAGCCTGATTTGTAAGCCATGCTCATGCTGCAATTGCTGTGCCAAGCGCCAACAAATACCAATATCGCCAAAGTTATCGACAACTTTGCAAAAAATATCCCAGCTTGGATTCGCTGAAGATTCAGTCAGAACAGTACCGCTCAAAGCAAATCAATCCCGAAATGTTTTAAGCCAGTTACATAAAGATAAAAAACCAGCAGGGTAAAGCTAATACAAGCTAACAAGGTTAACCAAAAGCCCCATTTAGGCAGCAAATAAGGAAACAGCAAAAACATCGGCAACGTTGGAATGACATACCAAAACGTGTAATAGGCGTGATTGGCAATTTTAGTCATAGGCTGGTTCTCAATGTGAAGCCAGATCAATGCCAGAATCGTAATTAATGGTAAAGCAGCAATAAAACCACCCAATTTATCATTGGCTTTTGCTATCTCCGAAACAAGGACGACTATGCCGGCAGTGATGAGATACTTGATGATGACATACGACATGTCTCTCCTTAATGAATATAAAAAACGGCCTAATCTCAAACTATTTTCCAAACTATTCTATAGTTTAATGATGAAGCCGCAAGAAAAACATTAAAAACTAAAGAATTAACGGCGCAATAAACGCGAAAAACGCACCTACTGCAAAAATAGCCACTGATAGCCAATAAATGCGTAATGCGTTATGGCGGGTTTTAGTACACACTGCCGCCAATGTGACATCTGCAGGACAAGGGGCATTACGTGCTTGCCATTGCAGAAAACCTGCCATCAACAGCATCGCCCCTGCAACACCAAAAACGAGTACTTTATGCTCACTTATCCAAATCAACTGCGGAAAGCTAGAAACCAAACTTGCTAAAGTTGCTGCTGAACCAATTGCTACCAATGTGGCTGGCAAGGCGCAGCAAATCAGGGTGGAGCCGCTTGTAAAGAGTGACAAAACATTAACTCTTTGTGCGGTTTTCACTACACTCGAATCAACTTCTGCTGGCAGTTTTGCACTCATTTCGCCCCTGCTTTCGACTCTAACTCGGCTTTAATATGAGCTACGGGATGATCGCTCATTTCAATCGAAGTCACATCGTAACCCGCGTCTTTAATCAAATCTTTTACGGTGTCATTAGATAATGTTTGTCCTTCTTTCAACTCTACCGCCACAACACGCTGTTTTAAATTCACGTACACATCTTTGGTTTGGCTTAAAGCTCGCATTTTTTTCTCAATGCCTTGTGCACAAAATGCGCATACCATACCATTCACATTGGCTTTGATGGTTTGAGCTGCAAAGGTAGCATTGCTTAACAATGCAGATAATACAATGGTAGTTAATAACAGTTTTTTCATTTTAATCTCCTAGAATATATACATAAAGTTAAAGCGTGGTTCGCGTGAGTTATTCACACCCGCCTCAACAAAAAAGCTTTTGTTAATCAAGCGTAACATCGGTGTGACTTCAATTGTTTCCGACAAGCCATTCATATTGCGTGCTTCTAAAATTAACCAAGGCTGGGTTTTATCGTAATCACTTTCGTAAAACGAGAATCCCCCTCGCACTGAGGTGTAGTCGTGATTGATATCTGAGGCGCGATAAAGTCTGTGTGCGGCTTGAAAGTAAACACGCGTCGTTTCATAATCAAACTGTATGCCAGGCGTTATCATCACTTTATCGAAATCGCGATTCTCACCTACAAGCTTATCTTCGCCCTGCAAAGCACCCACGCCCCCCTGAAACCACAAATTAGCTTGCGCATGTGGGGCGTTCCAGCGTTTAACTAAGCGCGTGTAAGTCACTTCTTCTAGAGTACGTGATTTGCTTTTGTCGTCAGCGCGCATATAGGTTGCACTGACTCCAAACGCATCACGTGGGGTGATGGCGTAATTGATAAACGACTCGCGCCAGTTGTTGTTGAAATCGCCCATGGCCATAAACGACTCACTAAAACCCATTGGCCCTGCAGTTGCGGGTTGGCTGAGTAGCATTGCCAGCAAAGGCAATAGTATTTTAAAAGGGTGGTAATACATGATGTTTCCTTTATCTAAACGCTTGATTCACTATTGAATAGTCATCAAACCAAATAAATACGCCCTAAATTTTGGGCGCAATTAGGCTGCTAGATAAAAGAAATAGGTGGGCGTTGCAGGCTGGGTTGGGTGATTGAAACGTAAACTTGCTGTGGATTAATTATTGCCTGTGTTGAAGGCAAAAAAGTTGCATTAGGTGTGATGCTTGGCAACGCAGTCATGGCATTTAAGCTAGCACATAGGACAGCACAACTAGTTTTGCAGGAATTATTTTCACTATGCTTTTCTGTATGCAGCTTATTGTTGTTCATACTGTCATGGCACGGCATGTCATGCATAGCTTGAATGTCCTGCGAAACTGGCTGCGATTCTGATTGCATCATGCTATTGCATATCGACATATTGGCTGCGGCAACCCCCTGTAGCGGGATCACTAGCAATAGCCAATAAGCAAAAAAAAGTGAAAAGCGTTTTAACATGGCATTTAGGATAGCTGAATGTTTATTTAAGTTCAACAAGACACTTTATATTGGCGTATAGCGTACATCAATAATTTCATATTCATGTTCGCCTACAGGTGTAGCTACTTTCACCACATCGCCAATCGCTTTGCCCATCATAGCTTTAGCCAAAGGGGATACCCAAGAAATATAACCCATGCTGGGCTCTAGCTCATCTTTGCCAACGATACGATAAGTGACTTCAGTATCATCTGCCAGATTAAACAAGGTAACCCACGCACCAAAAAACACCTTCTCCAAGTGCTGCTGTAAACTTGAGTCGACAATCTCGGCTAAATCCATGCGCTTCATTAAGTGTTTACAGCGGCTATCGATTTGGCGCAAGCGACGTTTGCCATAAATATAATCCCCATTTTCACTACGGTCGCCATTGCTAGCCGCCCAAGACACCGTACGTACAACCTCAGGACGCTCTATTTTATAAAGCTGGTGAAACTCTGCCTGCAAAGCAGCAAAGCCTTGCGGCGTGATGTAATTTTTTTCATCACTGGCGGCCATTATTGTAACTGCTGATCTTTTTGTATCATTTCAATTTTCGGGTTATCAAGCAGTTGTACATCTTGCACAAAGAAACCCGTCTCACCAAAACAAGTGGTTGGAACACCCAAATGCTCTTCATAGATTAAGCGAACGCGTTTTCCCACCGTTTCATTGATACGCTTAGCAACGGCAGCATCCCGCACGGTAAAATAGAACTTTTCCGCTTGTGTGCCAGGCATTGAAACCAACACCAATTCACCCTCGTAGGTTTTACAAACAAAGCCTTTTTGCGAAAGTTTTTGTACATACCCTGCCCGCTCGCCATCGGAGTAGACCCAAGTCAGACTTGCCCAAGTGTAAAGTGCAAACAGTGCAATTGGCACCAATAACAGCCAAAGTGAGTATTTGAGTATTTTTGCAATTTTAGCCAGCATGCCAATTCTCCAAAGTGAAGGCCCCCGTATTAACTTTTTCATCAAGCGATATTATCTAAGCCGTCATTATCCAATAGAATGATGCAATGTTAAACACATTGATTTTATGCCCTTCGGCACGGCTGGTGCGCAGCATTAAAAACGACATCGCCCGCCAGCACATCAATGCAGGCCAGACACAATGGCAAAGCCCGCATATCATGACTTTGGCACAATGGCTGGATAGCGTAATCGAACAAAGCTTGCTGGTTGGCAATCTAGTAGCACCACCAAGCTTGTTAAGCCCCCTTAACGAGCAATTGCTATGGCAACAAGTGATTAAACAATCGCTGCAAAAAGTGGCTTTTGATGCGCTGTTTGATGTGGCCGGTCTTGCCAGTGCTGCGATAGAAGCCAATCAATACGTCATTGCCTGGCGTTTACATGTCCCACGCGAACAAATGGCTGAAGAAGCTCGCCAGTTTGCGCTGTGGCAGCGCACGTTTCAGCAGCGCTGCCAGCAACTGAATGTATTGGAAAGCGTACGTTATATCGATTGGCAATTGGACATCCTGAATCAGGATATTTTGCAAACCAGTATAGGCGGGCTACCCGACCGCATTGAATTTGCAGGGTTTGACCAAGCCGCACCACAAGAGCAACGCTTGCGCGAAATCCTAGTTCAAAAAAATATAAGTGTTGCAGACTATGTCAGCACCCAGCCCAAAGCTGCATCAACCCAGCATATTGCATTGGAACACCAGGACGCAGAATGCCGTGCGGCAGTGGCTTGGGCCAAGCAACAATTAGAAGTTAATCCGCATGCAAAGCTTGCTATCGTTACGCCGCGATTAAGTGAAGTCAGAAACCAGCTTGCAGATTTACTCGATGACGTGTTTTACCCTGCGAGTGTGCGTCACAGCCAATCAAGCATGACACGCAACTACAACTTCTCATTAGGCACGCCACTTAACCAGCAGCCGATGATTCAAGCTGGGCTTAATTTATTGCGCCTATTTAGCAATTATGAGTTAGCACAAGCCGAAGTTTCGGCTGTTTTATTATCACCATTTTGGTCTGCCAGCCTACAAGAGGCTGATGCGCGCGCGCAGCTGGATGCAAAAATGCGCGAGCAGTTGCCGATGCAATTTAAATTGACAGAGTTTATGGATTTTGCCGGTTACCATCTGGCAAAAGGTTTGGATGTTGCGCATTTATTAACGCATATAAAAGCGATAGCAGCTTTATCTAGTAATAAAAAAAGTACGGGTTCGCTATGGGCGCAAACGCTGACAGAAATTTTAAGCGTACTCAATTGGCCAGGTGAGCGCGTGCTGAATAGTTTGGAGTATCAAGCCAGCATTGCCTGGCAAACAGCGCTTGGACAACTGAAGCAGCTTGATGTGCTGGGCAAAGCTTTATACCAGGCAGAAGCGGTACAAGTATTACAGCAAATCTGTGCTGACCAAGTTTTTCAAGCAGAAACCACAACAGACACTTCGATACAGATTTTGGGCATCATGGAGGCATTAAGCGCACCAGTGGACGCCATGTGGTGTATGCATATGAACGACCATATTTGGCCACCGCCCTCCCGCCCTAACCCGCTGTTGCCTGCTTTTATTCAGCGCGCGGCCAAATTACCCAACGCCGATAATAGCGTGCAAGCTGCGTTTGCAGAAAATATCCAGCAACGGCTATTACACTCGGCCAAGCACATTATCTTTTCCAGCAGCCAAATCGAAGGTAACAGTCAGTTGCGCCTATCACCTTTGATGAAAGATATTCCTGCATTAATCGATGTCAACCTTGCCGAAACTCTGGCAGAAACTTTAAGTCAATTAGGTAGCAAGAATTTAAAAATATCGGACTTGCAATGGATAGATGACCATGCCGCACCTAAAGTACAGGCTGGTGAGCGCATTACAGGCGGCACCAGTCTATTCCGCGCTCAAGCCATTTGCCCAGCTTGGGCATTTTACCAATTCAGGCTGGGTGCTAAAGCGCTTAAAGCGCCTAGTAACGGCCTAGATATGATGACACGCGGCATTCTGGTGCATGCGGTGTTAGCTGCATTTTGGCAACAGCGTCATTTTTCAGACTTACGCTGCATGTCAGATGACTCCTTTGCCCAAGCTTTAAACGCAGCGGTTAAAGCAGCCTTGGATGAACTATCGAAACAACACAAAGTGCTTTCAGAAAACTTATTAGCGCTAGAACATGAGCGCTTATTTAAGTTGGTAGGTGATTGGCTACGCTTTGAAATTGATTACTGGGAAAAAACGCGAGAAGTGCCATTTAATATAGTGGCCTGCGAGGCTGAAAAAATAGTGCTGATAGGCGGCATTGAAGTCAGGTTGAAGATAGACCGTATTCACCAATTTGAAAATGGCAGTATTGAGTTTGTAGATTACAAAACAGGCCAAAAACCTGACATGGCTAGCTGGGGCGAAATGCGTATTATCGAACCACAGCTACCCATTTATGCCGCTTTTTATGACGATGGCAGCATCGTAAATGGAGTTCAGTTCGGTATGGTTAAAACTGCCGAGCATGCTTATGCTGGCATCGCAGATACCAATTTCGAGGCTGAGCTTGAAAAGCGCAAACCTAAACTTATCCAGCGATTCTCCAGCTGGCAACATTTACTACGACACTGGAGAGACAGTATTGAAGGCATTGCCGATGAAATCAAAGCGGGTAAAGCGGCAGTAAGGTTTGATGATGAAAAGGATTTAGCCTATTGCGAAGTACTGCCATTGTTACGTCTGCCAGAGCGTCAACTGCAGTTTGAACGCTTTAAGGGTGAACAAGTGTGAGTGTTCAGGATTCTGTTCAAGACATCTTAATGGAAGATGAAGCTAACCGCCAACGCGCTTTAGGGCTTGTGTCTTTCATTGTCGAAGCGCCAGCCGGGGCTGGTAAAACCGAGCTACTGACCCAGCGCTACCTGAAGCTGCTGCAAACCGTCAATGCACCTGAAGAAATCGTTGCTATTACCTTTACCAATAAAGCCGCAGCTGAAATGCGTTTACGTATTTTAGATAGCCTGGTTGCAGCCGCTAACCACAGCCCGCTACCGCAAGCCCACAAGCAAATTACCTATGATTTAAGCTTGAAAGCCTTGCAGCAATCTCAAGCGCATGATTGGCAGCTCATTGAAAATCCTTCGCGCCTACGAATTTTTACCATAGACAGTCTGTGCGCAAATCTGGCGCGGCAAATGCCCCTGCTCAGCCGCTTTGGCGCACAGCCTAAAGTGGCAGATGATGCTAGTATTTTTTACACGCAAGCGGCAGAACAGACGTTGGCTTTGCTTGAGCACACCATACATGGTGAGGTTGTAAAAACCGCACTGCGTTATGTGGAAAACAATGCAGCACAACTGACCGGTTTACTCATCAATATGTTGCAAAAGCGCGATCAGTGGCTTGGTTATTCGACCACACACCATCAAATTGATACGGCACAATTACAAAACACTCTAAACCACCTCCTCACTGAAAATTTAAGTAATGCTGTGCATGTAATTCCAGCTGAACTGCAACAAGCGTTAATGCCCGTTGCGCGCTTTGCCGCCAGCAATCAGCCCGCCAGCCTTGATGTGAGCAGTCTGTTAGATTGGCAAACCCCTTTGACCGAACAGCCGCACGATTTAAACCAATGGCGTGCCGTGGTCGATTTATTGCTAAAAGAGAACGGTGAGCCCCGCAAGTCGGTTGATGCACGTCACGGCTTTCCTGCTACGGATGAAGGCCGTGCGCAAAAAAAAGTTTTAGCGGAAATTATTGCAGGAGTGAATAATACCTCTGCCCTGCACGCCATACGCAGCCTGCCATGTAGCACAGAGAATAACAGTGATTGGCAAATGATTGCAGCGCTTTCACAACTACTTAACCTTGCGGTGGCGCAATTATGGCTAGTGTTTCAGATGGCGGGTGAGGTAGATTTTGTCGAGATTGCACAACGCGCCACACAGGCGTTGGGGGCTGAGTTGGAAGAGCCGACCGATTTGGCGTTAAAGCTGGATTACCAGATTCGGCACTTGTTAGTAGATGAGTTTCAGGACACCAGCCCCAGCCAAATCAAATTATTAGAACAGCTGACACGTGGCTGGCAAGCTGATGATGAACGTACACTATTCTGCGTGGGCGACCCCATGCAATCCATTTACCGTTTTCGTAAAGCCAACGTGAGCTTGTTTATAAATGCGGCCACGCACGGGATTGGCGACATTCGCCTGCAACGCCTGCAGCTCTATCGCAACAATCGCTCGACGCCGCAAATTGTCGGTTGGATTAACCAAACTTTTGCACCATTATTTTCAGCGCATGATAACGAAAACCAAGGCGCGGTGAAATATCGCACTTCAATTGCCAACATCAGTGCTGATGATAATAAAAACGCCTCTGATAGCGGCGTTGAGGTGCATGCCATGATAAAAAACAATGGTACAGAAGCCGCTAAACAAGCCGAAGCTGAAGCGGTGATTGCGATTATCCAGCGCGAACGCAGTACAAACCCAGACGCAAAAATTGCAATACTGGTCAGTGCTAAAAACCATCTCACCCATTTAGTTACTACACTGCGCAGAACTCACTCAGATATTAAATTTCAGGCGCTAGAAATTGAAGCATTGGCAGGTCGCCAAATTGTGCAAGATTTACTGGCGCTGACCCATGCGCTGCACCATAAAGCAGACCGTGTGCATTGGTTGGCTGTGTTGCGCTCGCCTTGGTGCGGCCTTACTTTATACGATTTGCATATGCTGGCAGGCAGCAATCACCAAGCAACCATATGGCAACTGATGCAAAATGAAGCGCTGGTCAATCAACTGTCTAACGATGGCCAAGAACGTTTGCGACATGTACGTGCTATTTTTGAAGAGGCGTTCGAATCGCAGGGACGCGCCAGTACAAGTAGGTGGATACGCGGCATATGGCTGCTGTTAAACGGTGCCGCTTGCCTTTGGGAGCAAGCAGATGTGACAGATGTACAAGCATTTTTTAAATGCCTGGATGGCCTGGATAAGCGCAATCAATTTTCGCCTGAACGCATGCACATGGAGATTGAAAAGCTATTTGCCGCGCCCGATGCGCAAGGCGAAAACCTGCAAATGATGACGATTCATAAATCGAAAGGTTTAGAGTTTGACACCGTAATTTTGCTGGGATTGGGCAACTCCACAGGCGGTAATAATGGTGATAAGCCGCTGCTGTTGTGGGAAGAAGTAGCAACTGATAGCCACACCGAATTGCTGGCCGCTCCATTCGTCCCCAAAACCGGCCAAAATGCAAGCCATGTCACCGTCTATGACTTTTTGGCAGCACGCGAAAAGATACGCGATACCAACGAAGATATACGCGTGCTGTATGTGGCAGCCACGCGCGCAGAACGCAAACTGCATTTAGTGGGCTTTGCCAACCAGAGCAAGGATGACGAAATTAAACCAGCAGCCAATACGCCACTCGCTTTATTGTGGCCGGCAATAAGTCACTACTTTAACCAGCCTGAGATTAAACGAGTACATGAAGAGGCAGTCGTGACAGAAGAGGATATTGCCAACTTCACGCCGAAATTAGTGCGATTAAAACAACTACAGATACCTGCTGTACTGCAAACTAAAAAAGCGGCAATGGTAGATTTGAACATTGTACAAGCCAAACCCAGTAGCACCCGTAGTATAGAGGCAGATATCGGTACTTTGGCTCACCGCTATATGGAAATTATTGCACAACAAGGCGTGGAAAATTGGCCATTAACACGCATTAGCTCGCTCAAGCCCGCAATGCAGCATTGGTTGCATCAACAGGGGTATAGCGAAAGCATGGCATTTTCTGCTGCAGAACGAGTACAAAATCTGCTTATCGTAACATTAGGTAGCGAAGACGGGCAGTGGGTACTTAAAACAAGAACTCACACCAATGCTGAGCTTGCTTTAACTAACATGCAATACGGAGAAGTGAAAAACTACGTTGTAGACCGCACTTTTATAGAGGGCGACACGCGCTGGATTATTGATTACAAAACCGTAGAAATGGCTGCTGATGCATCACCATATGAGCTTAAAAATGCTGCAGAAAACTACCGAGATCAACTGGAGAACTATTCCAGACTTTTTGTGAATGAAGGCTTACCGATAAAACGTGCGATTTTATTTATGAACATCGGCAAGCTTGTACCCATCTTGTAGTTGGAGCAACTTAAGTACAAATCAGGCCATAACATCATCAAAAACGTGATTTTACGATGTGCTTTAAGAACACCCAGACTGCCGGTAGCCCAGGAATAATAATCATTGCTAGAGCGACTAACGAAAAATTAGCTTTAACCCACGGATGATTGCCTACCAAAAATCCTAGTGCAGTTAGCCCACAGACCCAAATAAGTCCGCCAACCACGTTATATAAAGCAAATTTTGGGTAGGTCATCTGTGCTACGCCTGCTACAAACGGTGTGAAAGTTCGAATGAAAGGCAGAAACCGCCCAACAACTATGGTAATAGGGCCATGTTTTTCATAGAATTCATGGGTTTTATCAAAGGCTTCTTTATTAAACCAACGTGAACTTTCCCACGAAAAGACTTTTGGCCCGGCCCATCGGCCTGCCGAATAATTCACTGCGTCTCCAGCAATTGCTGCGATTGACAACAAAATCATGAGAGCCGGAAGGTTCATGCCACCAACGGCTGCTATAGCCCCGGCGACAAACAATAATGAATCTCCCGGTAAAAAAGGCATAACAACAAAACCTGTCTCCACAAAGATAATTGCAAACAAAAGCGCGTAAATCCACACGCCCCAAGTCGATGCAACAACTTCCAAATGCTTATCTAGGTGTAAAAAGAGATCGAAGATACTTGAGATGTCCATTATTTTAGTTTCTTTTAAACTACATAAATTCTTTTAACAACGTTTTTACCAACTCGACTCTGTGATTAAAATTACCCAACTGCACTGTCACGCGCAATTTGTCTGGGCCATTCATTCGGCAGCGACGGTCGCGCTGTAGTAAGCTTACGAGCTTCATCGGGTCTAAGTCAGCTTTAATATTAAATTGTAGCTGAATCGCCGCGTCAGACGCGTCAATTTTAATAATGCCCAGTGGTTTGGCCGCAATACGTAGCCGATGACAGGCTAGCAAAGCCTCTGCCGGCTCTGGCAGCAAGCCAAACCGGTCTATCAGCTCTTCTTGCAGGGTGTCCAGCTCGTCATCATTGCCAGCGTTGGCTAAGCGCTTATAAAGCACCAAGCGCTCATGCACATCGGGACAGTAATTATTAGGCAGTAAGGCAGGCACGTGTAAATTAATCTCAGTCGTCACGCCCAATGGCGCGTCTAAATCTGGCTCTTTACCTGCTTTAAGTTGCTTAACCGCATGATTTAACATATCAGAATACAGCTGAAAACCAATCTCCTGCATCTCGCCACTCTGACTATCCCCCAGCAACTCGCCTGCCCCACGAATTTCTAAATCATGCATAGCGAGATGAAAACCTGCACCCAAATCTTCTAGTAGCTGAATCGCATCCAAGCGTTTTTGTGCTTGGGGTGTGATTTTGCGGTGCTCATCAGTGAGCAAATACGCATAGGCCTGGTGATGGCTACGCCCTACTCGGCCGCGCAATTGATGCAGCTGCGCCAAACCGAACATATCCGCGCGATTCATAATAATGGTGTTGGCGGTAGGCACATCAATACCTGTTTCAATAATGGTAGTGCAGAGCAAAATATTGCTACGTTGCTGATAAAAATCGCGCATCACATGCTCTAGTTCGCGCTCACGCAGTTGGCCGTGCGCAATAGCAATACGAGCCTCTGGAATAATTTTCTCCAGTTTTTCTTTTTGTACAAAAATGGTGTCTACTTCATTGTGCAAAAAGTAAACTTGGCCGCCACGTTTAAATTCGCGCATCACTGCTTCACGAATAATGCCGTCAGAATAATAGGTGTGAAAGGTTTTAATACTGAGGCGTTTTTGCGGTGGTGTGGCGATAACGCTAAATTCGCGCAAACCTTCCATCGCCATGCTGAGGGTTCTTGGAATCGGTGTTGCAGTCAAAGTTAACACATCGACTTCTGCGCGCAAGGCTTTTAATTGCTCTTTCTGGCGCACACCAAAGCGGTGTTCCTCATCTAAAATTGCTAAACCTAAATTTTTAAACACGACATCTTTTTGAATCAAGCGATGCGTGCCGATAATAATATCCACTTTGCCCGCAGCCAAATCAGCCAGCGCTTGTTTTTGTTCTTTGGCGGTTCTAAAACGGGAGATTTCAGCAATTTTAATCGGCCATTCTGCAAAACGGTCGCAAAAGTTTTGAAAATGCTGCTCGGCTAACAAGGTTGTCGGCACCAGCACTGCCACTTGTCTGCCGCCCATTACCGCGACAAAGGCTGCTCTTAATGCAACCTCCGTCTTACCAAAGCCTACGTCGCCACATACCAACCTGTCCATCGGGCGACCGGATTGCATATCTCTGATGACATTTTCAATCGCTTCTAATTGGTCAGGTGTTTCTTCAAATGGGAATCCCTCGCAGAACGCTTCATAATCTTTCAGGCTTAAGGTAAACGCATGGCCGCGCCGTGCTGCCCGTTGTGCATATAAATTCAGCAACTCTGCCGCGGTATCGCGAATCTGCTTCAGCGCTTTTTTCTTGGCTTTTTCCCACTGGCCAGAGCCTAATCGATGCAGTGGCGCGCTTTCTGGAGGACCTCCTGAATAACGGGAGATTAAGAATAATTGCGAAACTGGCACATATAATTTGTCGTCACCGAAATATTCCAGCAGCAAAAATTCGGTTTCGCCTTCCCCAAAATCCAAATTCATTAAGCCTTTGTAACGCCCTACGCCATGCTGTTCATGCACCACAGGGTCATCCATACGTAGCTCTGACAGATCTTTAAGCATGCCCTCAGTATTGCGGGCCTTTTCCTTCTCGCGCCTGCGTTGTTGGCGTACCGTGCCAGAATACAATTCTGACTCGGTAATCAAGGCTATATCTTCGTTAAAGCCCGCATGCAGTGGCGACACGCCTAACATTAATGGCGCAGTACTGGTTTGAAACTCGGCCCAAGTTTCGCATACAGGCATCACCAAGCCATGCTCGGCAAATAGCTGCAACATAGTCTCGCGGCGACCAAGGCTTTCAGCGGTGATTAATACACGCTTGTTGTTTGTGTCGGTGGAAGCTTTATGGATAAAGGCTTGCAGCTTATGCAGTGGCTGCTCTGCACGCCGCTCTATATCCAATGCAGGTAAAGTTTGAGTAGGTTCGAGCACGAGTGTAAACAACGCAAAACGCTGCGTTTGTGCAAAAAATTCATCGGTTTTAATTAATAAAACTTCTGGCTTTAATATGGGCTTTTCAGCATCGTGCGCCAGCAACCTATATCTTGAAGCTGCATCAGCCCAAAACTGCTGCGCTGCCTTATCGCCATTGCCATGCAAGCAAATCGCCGCATTTTCTGGCAAATAGTCTAACAGGGTAGAAGTCTGCTCAAAAAACAGAGGCAAATACCACTCGATGCCGCCACTGGCCACGCCTTTACTCACGTTTTTATAAATAGTGGCACGTTGCGGATCGCCCTCAAATTGCTCACGAAAATTGCTTCTGAAAGTGGCAATGCCTTTATCGTCTAGTGGAAACTCACGCGCGGGCAATAGCCTAATTTCTGGCACAGGGTACAAGCTACGCTGAGTATCCACATCAAAAGTGCGGATACTCTCAATCTCATCATCGAACAAATCAATGCGGTAAGGTAGCACGCTGCCCATGGGGAATAAATCAATTAAACCACCGCGCACACTAAATTCGCCTGGCGAGATGACTTGCGAGACGTGGTGATAACCTGCTTGCGCACATTGGTGACGCAGTGCCTCTAAATTGAGCTTTTGGCTTTTTTTAAGCATAAAGCTATGCCCTGCCAAATAAACCACTGCAGGCAGGCGAATCAGTGCGGTAGCCATCGGCACGATAATCACATCACACAAATTTTGGCTGATTTGGTAGAGGGTAGCTAGCCGCTCGGAAATTAAATCGGGGTGCGGCGAAAACACGTCGTACGGCAGCGTTTCCCAATCTGGCAGTAGGCGGACGCTAAGCTCTGGCGCAAAGTAAGGGATCTCTTCCAGTAAACGCTGCGCTTCGAAAGCATTAGAAGTGATTACCACTAAAGGCGTTTTTTGCTTACTTTCTGTTGTTTTTAGGCGACATGCAAGTGATGCTAGAGATAAACTATCTAAGCCATTGGCAGCATAAGAAAAACGACTTTTTTGCCCGGCCTTGGGCGTGAATAACTGCATAAGTGAGCTTGAAAATGACTTGGTTTAATGATGGATTCTGCCTATTATAACTGTAAGGTCAGCTTTAATTGATAAAGCCTGTGCCTATTGTGTGTACTTTATAAAAAGAAAAAAAGCCCGATAAAATTATAGGGGAGATTGTTCTATGTCAGTTCAGCCAATCAACGACAAGCAAGCAGTAGCGATTCACGCTGCTAAATACGTCAAAAACGGCATGCTGGTGGGCTTGGGCACCGGTTCAACTGCCAACTATTTTATTGAAGAACTCGCCAGACGACAACGAGACGAGCAGCTAACAGTCACTACTATCGCCAGCTCAAATGTCAGCATGATAAAAGCGCAAAGTCTGGGCTTGAATGTGATCGCATTAACACAAGTAGCCGAGATCGATTTATATGTAGATGGTGCGGATGAAATCACACCTGATATGACGCTATTAAAAGGTCGCGGCTACGATTTGGTGTTAGAAAAACTGCTGGCGAAAGCGGCTAAGCAATTTGTCGTTGTCGCCGATAAAAGCAAATTGGTAGACCGCATCGGCACCAATTACGCCATCCCGATTGAAGTGATGCCTATGGCCTGGAAAGCGACCAAACGCAGCTTAGAAGCGGCAGGCGGCATAGGTGATCTTCGCCAAAATGTTGCAAAAGACGGCCTAACGGTCACCTCACACGGTAGCTTGGTATTGGATATGACGTTCGATAAGTCGATATCAGAACAAGCACTCAACGCGCTAATCAACAATACGCCAGGCGTAGTAGAACATGGCATTTTTTACGGCCTGACTAGCGTAGTATTGATTGCAGAAAATGGCAATATTGAAGAGCGTTGGCGTTAAATCAAGGCTAATTGCTTGCTTAAATTAAATCACCGCATATTGGTCTTTTTATTGCTGGCTTTTTCAGTTGGCTGCGACAAGCCCAGCGAAGTGCCTGTGCCGGATTTGCCAGCGCCTGCTGTTAACAATGAAAAAATTATCACCTTTGTTACCATTAACAGCCCCAACACCTACTTTGTAGATGGTAACAATGAATTTTCCGGGCTAGAGTACGACTTGGCAAAACTGTTTGTGCAAGAGCTGGATGACGGTACGCAATTAAAATTCATTGTCGAAAAACACATCGATCAGGTACTACCCAATCTATTCAAAGGAAGTGCAGATATCGCAGCGGCAGATATTACGATTACCGAAGCACGCAAAACCCGTTTTGACTTTAGTATACCTTACCAAGACGTGCAGCAGCAGGTGGTGTATAACAAGGCTTATACAAAAAAACCACCAAAAACCGTAAAGGACCTGATAGGAAAAAATATCTCGGTGCCAGCAGGCACCAGCTTTGCAGAGCGGTTGAATAAACTGAGCCAGCAAGAGCCTAACTTATTCTGGGAAGAGCGGCGTGACGCAGATTCAGAAAAAATAATTCATGAAGTAGCCGATGGCGAGGTAGATTTCACCATTGCAGACAGCCATTTACTCGCCATTATGAAAAATTATTATCCCAATTTAGAGGTGGCGTTTTCGATTGGTGAACCCGAAAAAATTGCTTGGGGTATTTCCAGGCAAGCGGACCCAATGTTAATTAAGAAAGCTAACGCGTTTTTTACTAAAATTAAAAATAATGGCGTTTTGCGTAATTTGATCGACCGCTATCATGGCAGCGCAAAACGGCTTAACCCATTAGATATTAAAACATTTTTAATACGCAGCAATACGCTGCTACCAAAATATAAACAACTGTTCAAGCAAGCACAAGAAATTACGGGTATGGACTGGCGGCTACTGGCGGCGATTAGCTATCAAGAATCACACTGGGATACCTTTAACACTTCACCGACCAACGTGCGTGGCCTGATGATGCTCACCGAATCCACTGCGGACCAAATGGGCGTCACCGACAGGCTAGACCCAAAACAGAGCATTCCTGCAGGCGCCAAGTATATTAGCATGCTGATTGATACCGTTCCTGACCGCGTGCCAGAACCAGACCGTACTTACATGGCTTTAGCCTCTTACAACATTGGCTATGCCCATGTGGAAGATGCACGTGTACTCGCGCAACGTTTAAATCTCAACCCAGACAGTTGGGCCGATGTGAAGAAAACTTTGGTAATGTTGACTAACCCAGATTACTACGTCAATGCCAAATATGGCTATTGCAGGTGCGGCGCACCGGTCATTTTCGTGGAATCAATTCGCAGTTATCACAATATTTTGTTACGCTACCAGCCTGCACATAACCCTGATCAAGATAGATTTAGATTGGCGAGTGCACAGCGTGCGGCTCCCAGCTAACTTAATTTAGGCGAGCTTACTTACCAATCAGCTCAAGGTTATTCATATATGGTCGCAATACAGCAGGAATGGTCACGCTGCCATCAGCATTCTGGTAATTCTCCAATACCGCAACTAGCGTACGTCCTACTGCCAAACCAGAACCATTGAGGGTATGCACAAATTCTGTTTTTCCTTGTGCATTTCTAAATCGTGCTTGCAAACGTCGCGCTTGAAATGCTTCGCAATTACTGACGCTAGAGATTTCACGATAGGTATTTTGTGCAGGAAGCCACACTTCTAAATCATAGGTCTTCGCCGCACCGAAACCCATATCGCCAGTACATAAACTCACCACACGATACGGTAACTCAAGCGCTTTTAAGATGTTCTCGGCATGGCCTACCATTTCTTCCAGCGCTTCATAGCTTTTGTCTGGATGTACGATCTGTACCATCTCGACTTTATCAAACTGGTGCTGGCGTATCATGCCTTTGGTATCTTTACCGTAAGAGCCAGCCTCAGAGCGGAAACAAGGCGTATGCGCAGTGAGTTTGATGGGCAAAGCTTCCAGCGGCACGATTTCATCGCGCACGGTGTTGGTGAGCGTGACTTCTGAAGTCGGAATTAAATACCAATTTCTTTGTACTAGACTTGTTTCTGCTGATTCAGGAACACTACCATCAGCATTAATTTCGCTGACGCGAACTTCTTTATAAGCGCCTTTGGAATTAATGCCACCATAACTAACTTGGAATAAATCAGACTCAAATTTTGGTAATTGCCCTGTACCACGTAATGTTGCATCATTCACTATATATGGCGTGTAACATTCTTCATAACCATGTACTTCAGTTTGTGTATCCAACATAAACTGTGCCAATGCACGGTGCAACTTAGCCATACCACCACGCATAAAAGTAAAGCGTGTACCAGACAATTTAATGCCCGTATCAAAATCCAGCCCTAGCGGCGTACCTACATCGGTATGGTCTTTAATCGCAAAGTCAAAACTACGCGGTGTGCCTACTTTGCGCACTTCAACATTATCTGTTTCAGACTTACCTTGTGGCACACTGTTATGCGGCAAATTTGGGACATTTAACAATAATTTTTGCAAAGCAGTTTGTAAGTCAGCCAGCACCAACGCATCAACTACCAACTGTTTACCTAAACCAGCCACTTCAGCCATAATGGCGGAGACATCTTCACCTTTAGACTTAGCAAAACCAATGCGCTTGGAAGCAGCATTGCGCTTGGCTTGCAGCGCTTCTGTATGAGTCTGGATGGTTTTACGTTCGGCTTCTAATTTGCTAAAACTTGTCGCATCAAATGCAAATCCGCGCCTTTCTAACTGTTTTGTAACGCCGTCTAAATCGTTTCTTAATTGCTGAATATCTAACATTTATTTTTTCGCTTTTTTATCTGACTGCTGTTTATCTAGGTCTTTGAGGTGCATTAATTTTTCGCCTATTTTACCTTCTAAGCCACGCGGCGTGGGCACATAAAACTGCGGCGGTGCGTTTTTAATTTCATACAACTCATCTGGAAAGTAATCTACACCTGCCGCATAAGCCTCTGGTTCGTTGTGCGCATAGCGATAGTCTTTGCCGTAATCTAGCGCTTTCATTAGTTTGGTGGGCGCATTTCTAAGGTGCAATGGTACTGGCCGCGATTTATCTTGTGCCACAAAACTTTTGGCTTGATTATAGGCGTTGTAAGCTGCGTTACTTTTAGGCGCTACTGCCAAATAAATCACCGCGTTGCTCAGCGCCAATTCACCTTCTGGCGAGCCAAGCCTCTCATAAATTTGGCAAGCCTCTAGGCACATCCCTTGCGCACGCGGGTCAGCCAGGCCAATATCTTCAATCGCCATACGCACAATGCGCCGACCCAGATACAGTGGGTCAGCACCGCCATCGATCATGCGTAAAAACCAATATAAGGCTGCGTCTGGGTTACTACCCCGCACCGATTTGTGCAATGCGGAGATTTGGTCGTAAAACGCCTCGCCACCTTTATCAAACCTGCGCATTTTGCTGGCCATGGTGGTTTGCAAAAATGCTTCATCAATATTTCTGACGTCTGCTCCAGCAGCCGCGTGGAATAAAGACTCTATAAAGTTCAGTAAACGCCGCGCATCACCATCGGCATACGCCAATATCTGCTCTTTTACAGTGTCAGTTAGCGTAATCTCTGGTGCGATTAAGGTGCGCCCGCGCTCTAACAGCAACGCTAGCTCCGGCTCAGTCAAACTATTCAGCACAAATACTTGTGAGCGACTCAATAGCGCGCTATTCACTTCAAAAGACGGGTTCTCAGTAGTCGCACCAATAAAGGTAATCAGGCCGCTTTCTACAAACGGTAAAAACGCATCCTGCTGGCCTTTGTTAAAGCGGTGCACTTCATCAACAAATAAGATGGTGTTACGTCCATGCTGCTGTAAGACAAGCTCGGCGCGCTCTACCGCCTCGCGAATATCTTTAATGCCAGAAAGTACGGCAGAAATGGGGATAAAATCAGCGTCAGCTGTGTTGGCAATGAGGCGCGCCAGCGTGGTTTTGCCAACGCCAGGCGGTCCCCACAAAATCATAGATGGCAACTTGCCAGATTGAAATGCGACGCGCAATGGTTTGCCTTCGCCCAACAGATGTGATTGCCCGACGACTTCGTCAAGCGTTTTTGGGCGCAGACGTTCAGCTAATGGGGCTTGCGGGGTATTGGCTTGAAATAAGCTATTCACTTATTTTCGCTTGAAGTTTAAAACGCTATTTTATTGCTTTACCAAATATCTTACCAGCACAACATGTCTTGCCAGTTCTTGCCAGCGCCAGAGAAGCTATAGCTAAAATCTTCGCCTGCGTTTATTCGCCCACTACATCCACACCTTTGGGCGGCGTGAACAGGAAAGTTGCATCTTGCAATACAGGGTTGCGCTCTACCTCGTCAAACGTAATATTGGTAACGTGGTTAAAGCTGTCGTATAGCTCCATTTTCCTTAATTTTTCTGCCTTAAAACCAAGCAGCACGCGGTCGAAGCCACTTTCTTTATCTTTTGGAATCGCCAACACCCAGGTCAAGCCATCTTTACGTGTCGCATTTTTAAGGGTGAAGCTTTTTTCCACCGCATCGCCTCCTGCTAACATCGCAGCTGGGCTAGAACCCAGTGTTTTGCTTAAATCGCGGATGGTCACTTGTTGCAACTCGGTATCAAATAAAAATACTTGTTTGCCATCGCTGACAATTTGCTGTTCATACGGTTTTTTATAATCCCAGCGAAATTTATTCGGGCGTTGTAGCTGCATGGTACCTTCTACCTCTTGCACCTTGCGGCCTTTATTGTCATTAACCACCTGGCTAAACTGCGCACGCATGGTGTTAGTGTTTTTAAAAAAATCCAGTAAACTCTCTACGCCATCGGCCATAGCCAAATTAGCAAATGTAATTAACAAACCAAATAAAAACTTATTCATAATAGAGTAGCCTAAAAATTCAGAATTTTGCGAAGCAGTGCTAGGCGCACAGAGCGCAGAAACTCAGATAGTACAGGGTTGTACAGCGAAGTTACGAGCACCGCATAACAACGCAATGTGCACAAAAAATGGATTTGAAACTAATCATCTTGTGATGCATTATTTCTAGCCAAAACCTCTCTATTGCCGTTACTCTGCATTGCGGAAACCAGTCCGGCACGTTCCATATCCTCAATCAAACGTGCGGCCCGATTGTAACCAATACGAAGTTGACGCTGTACCGATGAAATTGAGGCACGGCGAGTATTTAATACGATGGCGACCGCATCGTCATACAGCGGGTCTTTCTCAGCACCATCGTCGCTATAATCACCAAGCTCTCCGTTGCCTTCCGTCTCATTGGTCAAAATCCCTTCAATATAGTTCGGCTCGCCCATGGCTTTTAAGTGATTCACCACTTGATGCACTTCATGGTCGCTGACAAATGCGCCATGAATACGCACTGGGTAGCCTGTGCCTGGCGGCATATACAACATATCACCCTGACCGAGTAACGCTTCAGCGCCCATTTGGTCTAAAATTGTTCTGGAGTCTATTTTGCTAGACACTTGAAATGAGATACGTGTAGGGACATTGGCCTTGATTAAACCAGTAATCACGTCTACTGATGGCCGTTGCGTCGCCAGCACCAAATGAATACCAGATGCACGCGCTTTTTGCGCCAAACGCGCAATGAGCTCTTCTACCTTCTTACCCACCACCATCATTAAATCTGCCAACTCGTCAATCACCACCACAATCAGCGGCATTTCTTCTAATGGCTCCGGGTTATCAGGTGTCAGGCTGAACGGATGTGGAATTTTTTGCTCATTCTTGGCTGCATCTTTAATTTTTTGGTTGTAGCCGGCTAAATTTCGCACTCCTAAGCTAGACATTAGCTTGTAACGGCGCTCCATCTCGGCCACGCACCAGTTAAGCGCGTTAGCGGCTTGCCGCATGTCGGTGACCACCGGAGCCAACAAATGTGGAATGCCTTCATACACAGAAAGCTCCAGCATTTTGGGGTCGATTAGGATCATGCGCACTTGGCTGGCGTCGGCTTTATACAGCCAACTTAAAATAAGCGCGTTAATGGCTACCGATTTACCTGAGCCGGTGGTGCCTGCCACGAGCACGTGTGGCATTTTAGCTAAGTCGGCTACAGCAGGTTTTCCTGCAATATCTTTACCTAAGCAAATTGCCAGTGGCGAATGAACATCGGCATAAGCCTGGCTGCTCATGATTTCAGACAAATGGACAATCTGGCGTCTGGGGTTGGGAATCTCTAAGCCCATATAGGTCTTGCCAGGAATAGTCTCAACCACGCGCACACTGGCGACAGACAAGGCACGGGCTAGGTCTTTGACCAAATTGGTGACTTGGCTTCCCTTTACACCTGCCGCCGGCTCAAGCTCATAGCGTGTAATGACTGGACCTGGTTGTGCAGACAGCACTTTGACTTCAATGCCAAAATCCATGAGCTTTTTCTCGATTAAACGCGAGGTAAAATCAAGCGTTTCGACTGAAGGCAGCTCGACCGTATTGCTGGCTTCATCCAGCAAATGCAGTGGTGGTAAGCTGGAATCACTATCCGACGCAAATAGCGATGTTTGTTTTTCCTTTAGCACGCGCTCGCTTTTGACAATTTCAGTTTGCGGTACTTTAATTTCCAGCGGTGCACGGTCACTGGTGCGTTTACGCTCGTTTTCTACAAACTCTTCACGTTTAATTTCTACTTGCTTACCCGCTTTCCTGTCTTGCCAATCAAGATATTTGTGATAAGCCCATTGATAACTGTTAATCAAGCCAGCGCCTAGTTTTTCGGTCATCATAATCCAAGACCAACCGGTGAATAAACTAAAACCAATGGCGAACAGCAATAACAAAATCATCGTAGAGCCGGCAAAACCAAACATACCCTGCAAACCAGTATCCACGGCGTTGCCAAGCATGCCGCCAGCGCCCAGTGGCAGCGCGGCTGGCAGCGTTACTAAATGCCCTGCTTCTAACGCGCACGAAGCAACAATCAGGATTGCGAAGCCAACCAGATTAAATATCAGGAATGGCCGTTCGCTGATGATTACGTCTAAACGATGGTACATCAACCAGACACAATAAATCGCCAGCACAGCCCACCACCAAGCCGAAAAGCCAAACAGATACAACAACATATCAGATATCCAAGCCCCTACAGCGCCGCCTGCGTTATGAATGAGCGCACCTTCGCTAGCCATGTGCGACCAAGATGGGTCTTCGCGATTGTAGGTGAGAAGGATAACTGCAAGATACAAACCCACCAGTATCAACCCTAGCCACCAAGCTTCTCTCACCAGTTTTGCACCGTGTAATTGGGATGGCGATGGCGGCGCTTGTATGCGGCCATTGCTAGGAGGTGGTTTTTTATTTAAAAACAATGCGTTAAATCCTAACGATTAATTGCAAGAATACAGTGAATATTTAATTTATTCGTGCAATTATAGCAAAATCGAATTGCCTAAAGTACGTCTAAAAATTAAAATTACTTCAATCATTTAAAGGAGCTTTATGATGGATATCGGAATCAACCAAGCAGACAGGGAAGCCATTGCAGAAGGCTTATCGAAGCTACTTGCAGATACTTATTCACTGTATTTAAAAACGCACTATTTTCATTGGAACGTGACAGGACCGATGTTTAATACGCTGCACCTGATGTTCGAGGCGCAATACAATGAACTCGCTTTGGCAGTAGATTTAGTCGCGGAGCGCATTCGTTCACTGGATGTCTACGCACCCGGCACTTATAGCCAATTTGCCAAGCTGTCCTCGATTCCTGAAGCCAATGGCGTGCCGAAAGCCAATGATATGATTAGTGAGCTGGTGGCTGGACACGAGGCAGTATGCCGTACTGCCCGTAAAGTATTTCCAGCAGCAGAAAAAGCCAGTGACGAAGCTACAGCCGATTTGCTGACACAGCGTTTACAACTACATGAGAAGACCGCGTGGATGTTGCGTAGCTTGCTAGAAAAATAATACCCTTAATAGAGTAAGAATAAGCTCATTACTGGGCTTATTGCTTTAAAATATCGCTTAACACTGGGCTTATACCATGGGGCTTGAAAAACCAGCATCAGCCCTCAACTACAATCAATTGATACAACCTTAGAAAGCAGTCATTCATGTCGTCACGTCACGTTAAACTTCTCATTTTAGGTTCTGGCCCTGCCGGCTATTCGGCTGCGGTGTATGCTGCGCGCGCCAATTTGAACCCAGTGCTCATTACTGGCATTGCACAGGGCGGCCAGTTAATGACCACCACTGAAGTAGACAATTGGCCAGCAGACAATGAAGGCGTGCAAGGCCCAGAGTTGATGGAGCGCTTTCAGAAGCATGCCGAGCGCTTTAATACCGAGATGATTTTTGATCACATCCATACGGCGCATTTGGCTGAAAAGCCTATTCGCTTGGTTGGTGATAGTGGCGAATATACTTGCGATGCGTTAATTATTGCCACAGGTGCATCTGCAAAATATTTGGGCATCCCCAGTGAAGAAAAATTCAGCGGTAAAGGCGTTTCTGCCTGTGCCACTTGTGATGGCTTTTTCTACAAAAACCAGGAAGTAGCGGTCATTGGCGGCGGCAATACTGCTGTGGAAGAAGCGCTTTATTTGGCAAATATCGCCAGCAAAGTCACGCTAGTGCATCGCCGCGATAAATTTAAAGCAGAAGCCATTTTGGTGGATAAGCTGATGGCGCGTGTCGCTGAAGGCAAAATAGTACTCGAAACCTTTCACACGTTAGATGAAGTGTTAGGGGACGATAGTGGCGTCACTGGTATGCGCATTAAAAATGTTAATGACAACACTACCAAAGAGATTGCGCTTAAAGGCGTGTTTATCGCCATTGGCCACTCACCTAATACGCAGATCTTTGACGGCCAGCTTGAGATGGAAGGCGGTTACATTGTGACAGAATCAGGCCGTAAAGGTAACTTTACCGCTACCAGTGTGCCCGGTGTGTTTGCAGCAGGTGATGTACAAGATCACATCTACCGTCAAGCGGTCACCAGCGCCGGCACTGGGTGTATGGCTGCTTTAGATGCGGAGCGTTACTTAGACAATTTAAAATAAAGGATAGCGACTGCGTTAATTTAGACTAACACGTCGCTTCATTATCCTTGAAGGAGTTTATTGTGCATGTTACCAAAAGCAATAAGCCAGTTAAACAGCTGCGAAGCATACAACGCAATAGCGGCAGTCATTGGGTGGGCAACGGCTTTCCCGTCCGCACGTTATTTTCTTACTCTCAATTCGGGGCAGCACTAAGCCCTTTTCTATTACTTGATTATGCTGGCCCTGCGACGTTTCCACCCACCCAGGAGCGGTTGGGTGTAGGCGAACACCCGCATCGCGGTTTTGAAACGGTGACGATTGTTTACGAAGGCGAAGTAGAGCATCGCGACTCGGCTGGCGGAGGCGGCAGCATCGGCGCGGGTGATGTGCAGTGGATGACGGCAGCATCTGGCTTGGTGCATGAGGAATTTCATGGCAGTGCTTTTGCACAGCGCGGCGGACCATTTGAAATGGTGCAACTTTGGGTGAATTTACCCGCTAAAGACAAAATGTCCAAGCCGCGTTACCAAGGTATTATCAGCGCGCAAATTCCGGTGGTTGAACTACCTGATAATCAAGGTAGCGTACGGGTGATTGCGGGCGAATTTGCTGGCAAGGCTGGCCCTGCCAAGACATTTACTCCTATTCATGTATGGGATATGCGTTTAAATAGCCAGAAATCAATCGAAATAGACACTCCTGACGGTTACACAACTATCCTCGTGGTGTTAAAAGGCGCTATCAAAATCAATGATTCTGGGGTCATCTTTACCGCAGAATTTGGCTTGATGGATCCCGCACGTGAAAGCATTGTGATTCACACGGTCGAAGATGCGGTTGTTTTGTTGCTCAGTGGCGAGCCCATTAATGAGCCCATTGTAGGTAGTGGCCCATTCGTGATGAATACTGCTGAAGAAATTCGCCAAGCCATGAGTGACTACCAAGATGGCAAAATGGGCCAACTTTCATAGTTACTAGCACAACTTCTTTATGGCTAATGACGACACAAATGATGACGACGGCCTCTTTCACAAGGCGGTAAGCGGTGCGCGCCCATTAAAAGCAGAACCACATCACGTCGCCAAGACGCACCACAAACCGATTGCTAAGCACTTTATACGCGATGAAAAACAAGCACTGCGTGATTCACTCAGCGATGATTTTTATCCAGCGCATGAACTGGAAAGCGGCGAAGAACTGCTTTACTTGCGAACTGGCCAATCACCCAGCATATTAAGCAAACTACGCCGCGGCTTTTGGGTAGTGCAAGCGCAGATTGATTTGCACGGCTTGATTACCGACGAAGCAAGACTCTATGTTGCAGAATTTTTGAGCGATTGCAAAAAGCGCAATATCCGCTGCGTGCGTATTGTGCATGGCAAAGGCTTAGGCTCACGTAACCGAGAACCTGTGTTGAAACACAAACTACGCAGTTGGTTGATGCAGCGCGACGAAGTCATAGCCTACGCCCAAGCCAAACCAGAAGATGGCGGCAGCGGCGCAGTGATTGTTTTATTGAAAGCCTAAAAAACTTTTATTCCGTCTGCAAATGCTATTTTTGACATGGCATTGGTTTAACGCTACGATTCAAATTCCTTTAATTATTCATGGTTAAATATATGGCCGAACCTTCAGTACTGCAAAAAGCACGTAATACCAAATCTACTCGTTTATGGTTTTTAGTATTTTTAGTGGTGGTGGTGATTGCGTTATATATGTTGGGCATCATCAAAAAAGGGTTTGCAATAGGCCTAGGTATTTTGTTGTTGGGCGCTATTGGCATACAAACCTTTGATTATGATTTAGATTTAGGCACTTTATGGAAGACAGGCAGCGTTAAAGAATCTCGTGTGCAACATACACAAGATGGTGTGGTGCTAAAAGGTGATTGTGTAAAACCTGCAGGTAAAACAGAGGAGTTTGATTTAAATTGTAGTAATTTCAAAACGCAGGCAGAGGCACAACAAAAGTATGATTCTTGTGCAGCACAGATTGCTGAAAATAACAGTGGTCTTGATAAAGCAAAAATTATGTCACTTGATGTTTATGGCTTAGACCGTAACAAAAATGGCATAGTATGTGAGGCATTGCCAAAATAGTAACGTACCGAAAATAAAACCCTCTTCTGAGGGTTTTATTTTGTCTGGTTCACGCGCCAGCCCATCATTTAAATTCAAATGTTAAAAGCCTAGCTCACTCAAGCTCGCATGGTCATCCGGCCTGCGGCCGAGCGGCCAGAAGAATTTTCTGTCTGCTTCTTTAATCGGCAAATCATTAATGCTGGCGTAACGCAACTCCATCAAACCATTCGAATCAAATTGCCAGTTCTCGTTACCGTATGAACGGAACCAATTGCCGGCATCGTCATGCCACTCGTAAGCAAAACGCACCGCGATACGATTTCCATCAAACGCCCATAGCTCTTTAATTAACCTGTAATCAAGCTCTTTAGCCCATTTACGAGTCAAAAATTCGACAATTTGTGCACGCCCTTTTGGAAACTCAGCGCGGTTGCGCCATTGTGAATCAACTGTATATACCATTGAAACGCGTTGCGGGTCGCGACTGTTCCAACCATCTTCTGCCATGCGCACTTTTTGTATCGCGGTTTCACGTGTAAAAGGTGGTACCGGCGGACGGACTTCTACATTAGTTGTCATCATTTTTACCTTTTTTAGGATTTCAAAAATTGTTGAAACTGTTTTTGCTCTTGTTCCATGTGTTTCTCAAACGTTTGCTTATTGCTAGTCAGGCGCTGGATGATGAGTGCACCCTCAACAATAATTATAAAACGCTCCGCCCAATTTATTGCCTCTGGTTGACTCAAGCCAACTTCTTCGCCTAATTGAATCAGCGCATTTAACCAAGCATTGTAATCATCACTCTGCCGTTTTTTAATATCGGCCTTTGCCTCACCAAGATTCAACACATTGAGCAGGCAATTTTTCCCACCATCGCTATAAAATGCCTTAACTGTCTTAATCATGTTACTGAATCGTTTTTCTGGTTTTACCTGTGTATCTAATAACGGAGCAATGATATGTTGCTGAATTTGTGCACTAACAAATTTCACAACCGCTCTCAGCATATCTTCTTTCCCTTTTGGAAAGTGATGATACAAGCTGGACTTCTGCAAACCCGTGATCTCAGACAACAATGAAATCGTTGTGCCTTCGTATCCATGATTCCTAAATATATCGAACAGCGCTTCTATAAGCGTGCTGTTTTCATTTGTCTGCTGAGCCATATTGACCTAAGTTAAAAATAGTTGTTGACATATTACCGAACGTTCGTTACATTGTCAATATACCGAACATTCGGTACAGATAACTATAAGGAGCATACGATGAACAAAACAGCTATTTTTATTTTTTCAGACCCAAATAATGGTGGCGATGAAGCGCTTGGTCGTGCGTTTAATGGGCTGGCAGCCGCTTACGATATTAAACAATCTGGCGGCGAAGTATCTATTACATTTCAGGGCGCGGGCACACGCTGGCCTGCCTTAATCACGCAAAAAGACCACCCTTTAAATAACTTATATAATCTGGTTAAAGGCAATATTGCAGGCCTATCTTGTGGATGTGCCGATGTGTTTGAAGCAAGTGAAGATGCCAAAGCCAGTGGATTTCAAGTGATTCAAGAAAACCTGGTGCCAGGTACAACGGGCTTAGCCAGCTTCGCTAAATTACTAAAATTTAACACCACAATCTTAAATTTTTAACTTACTTGAATTTTCAACTTAAATATTTCAACAAGCTGGCGGTTTAAAAATCGCCCACTATTAAGGAGAAATGGTATGCCAAATGCATTTGCAACCATAAGTTTTACTGACAGCGTAAAAGCAGCCCAAAGCCGCTACGGTAGTCGTGAGCATAATCAGCACTTTGAGTTATCAGACGACCCACGCAATCAAATAGGCGCGTTTGAAAAAGAGTTTATTGAAGCACGTGATAGCTTTTATATGGCGACGATTTCAGAAAATGACTGGCCTTATGTGCAACATCGTGGCGGCCCTGCAGGTTTTATAAAGGTACTGGATGCGCGCACGATTGGATTTGCCGATTTCAAAGGCAACAGGCAATACATCAGTGTCGGCAATTTAAATGCTAATTCACGCACATCACTTATATTGATGGATTACCCAAACCGCCGTCGCCTTAAAGTATGGGGAACAACACGCATTATTCATGAGGCAGATGAACCTGAATTGATTAAATGCTTAGAAACTCCCGGTTATCCTGCACGGGTTGAGCGCGGCATTGTGATTAAGATTGAAGCAATTGAGTGGAATTGCCCACGGCACATTACGCCGAGATACTCTGAAACTGAAGTTGATCATGTCTTGCAACCTTTGCTAGAGGAAAATAAGCAATTACGTGAACAATTGCTTACTCTCCAAGAAAGCCGCCACTTTGGTGATTCCATAGGCTAGCATACAGGCCTTTGTTAGCTAAAAGTTTTTTGTGGCTACCTTCTTCTATAACTTTGCCATCGTCCAGCACTATCAGGCTATCCATGGCGGCAATCGTGGATAGTCTGTGTGCGATTGCAATCACGGTTTTACCTTCCATCAGTTGGTACAAACTGCTTTGAATCACTGCCTCTACTTCACTATCCAAGGCGCTAGTGGCTTCGTCCAGCAACAAAATCGGCGCATCTTTTAACATCACACGCGCAATGGCGATACGCTGGCGTTGGCCTCCAGATAACTTAACGCCTCGCTCGCCCACGTGTGCATCATAACCCGTGCGGCCTTTAGCATCGGCCAAATGAAGGATAAACTCATGTGCCTCTGCCCGCTTGGCAGCGGCAATCATTTCCGCTTCGGTGGCATCCGGACGCCCATACAAAATATTGTCACGCACGCTACGATGTAACAGGGAGGTATCTTGCGTCACCATGCCAATGTTGGCGCGCAAACTGTTTTGGGTGACATTATTAATGTTTTGGCCATCAATTAAAATTTGCCCTTTTTCAACCTCAAAAAAGCGTAACAGCAAATTAACAATAGTCGATTTTCCCGCGCCAGAACGGCCAACCAGTCCGACTTTTTCACCTGCTTTGATGTGTAAATTAAGTTGGTTTAAAATGTTTCTATTCAGGTTATAACTGAAATCAACCGCTTCAAATTTAATTTCGCCTTGCTTAACTTGTAATGGTTTTGCATCAACTGTGTCGATGATTTTATTGTGTGTGGTCAAAGTATTAATACCGTCTTGCACTGTGCCAACCTGCTCATAGAGCGATGTCATTTCCCACATCACCCAGTGCGACACGCCGTTGAGCCGCAGCGCCATGGCGGTGGCCGCTGCCACACCGCCCACACTCACTTGACCTTTGCTCCACAACCATAAAGCGGTAAACCCCACCGCGATAATCAACAGCATATTTAACGCATGGTTTATAGCTTCCACCATGCTGACCAAGCGCATTTGTTGATGTACTGTGCCCAAAAACTCGCCCATGGCGGTTTGCGCATAACCGGCTTCACGCCCTGCGTGACTGAACAATTTCACTGTACTGATATTGGTGTAAGCGTCGGTGATGCGGCCAGTCATTAAACTGCGTGCATCGGCTTGGTGTTGTGAAACTTTGCTCAGCTTGGGAACAAAATAGGTCAAGGAAAGGCTATACGCCAACAACCATAACAAGAATGGCAATGCAATCAATGGGTTAAAATAAGCCACAATACCCACCATGCTGCCAAAATACACCACCACATACACCATGATATCTGCCACAATAAACCACACGTCGCGTACCGCCAGCGCAGTTTGCATCACTTTCGCCGCTACTCGCCCTGCAAACTCGTCCTGGTAAAAACTCATGCTTTGATTCAACATGAGTCGATGGAAATTCCAGCGCATGCGCATTGGGAAATTACCCGCTAGGGTTTGGTGCTTAAACAATGTCTGCAGCAGAATCAGCACTGTGCTTGAGACAAGAATGATTGCAAGCCAAGTCAGGCGTGTGCTTTCTAACGCCCATAATTCTGCAGGTGAAATCGTGGCTAACCAATCCACTACTTTGCCCATCATGGCGAATAGAAACGCTTCAAATGCGCCTATCAGCGCAGTAAGCACGGTCATGCCAAGCAGAAATGGGCGCAATCCTTGCGTACAGCCCCAAGCAAATGCCCAGAAGCTTTTGGGCGGTGTGGCAATTAATCTTTCGGGGAAAGGCTTAGCTAATGTTTCAAAGTAATTAAAAAAACGAGCCAGCATGTTAGTTTGAAACAATCGTGCAAACTGCCTCGGCAGCGATGCCCTCACCACGACCTGTAAAGCCAAGCTTCTCTGTGGTGGTAGCCTTGATGTTAATTTGCGAAATAGCCACTTGGCAATCGGCTGCAATATTTTCACACATTTTTGCAGTATGTGACGCCAACTTAGGTGCCTCGCAAATCACGGTAGCATCAATATTATTCACCATATAGTTTTTGGCTTTTAATAGGGCTATCACATGCCGCAATAAATCGCGTGAATTGGCGTTTTTATAGGTATCGTTCGAAGGCGGAAAGTGCTTGCCAATATCACCTAAGCTTGCTGCGCCTAAAAGCGCGTCGCAAATTGCATGCAACAGCACATCGGCATCTGAGTGACCATCCAAGCCCTTGTCATAGGCTATTTCAACGCCGCCAATGATGCATTTACGTCCAACAACCAACTTATGTACATCAAATCCGTGGCCAATTCTCATATGGTTTCTTTAATGAAGTTCTTTGCTAAAGAGCGCCTCTAACAAGGCTAAGTCTTGTGGGTATGTCACCTTTAAATTGCGCAGTTCACCTTGCACTAAGGTTGGCTGTAAGCCTAGTGCTTCAACGGCTTCCGCCTCGTCAGTTGCTGTATTGTTATAAGCCTGTAGTGCAGTTTTAAGCGTGCCATAGCGAAACATTTGCGGCGTTTGTGCTTGCCATAAATTGTCACGCGAAACGGTACTTTCCACCTTATTGGCTTGACCAGATCTCTTTAAAGTGTCGGCTACTGGCAATGCCAATAAACCGCCAACAGCATCATTTTCCAGCGTGGTCAATAAAGTATCCAGCAACGCACTTGTCAAACCAGGCCGCGCTGCATCATGCACTAGCACCCAATCTTCATCTGCAACCTGCATAGACAACAAAGTATTTAGAACAGTTTCGCTGCGACTATCACCGCCTGTGTAGTGCAGCTTTAATTTGCTGGCAGAATCTAGCCGCAAATCGCGCCAAAACAAATCATCTGCGCTTAAAGCCACGTGAATACTGGCAATACGGGGATGTTTAAAAAAAGTTTGAATGGTGTGCGAAATAATCGGCTTACCTGCCAGTGGCATATATTGCTTGGGCAATACATTTTCCATACGGCTGCCCGTGCCTGCAGCGGGGATGATTACATGAAAAAACGTCATACTGGATTTTAGCATGACGTTATTTTCGCCAGAAATTTAATTCTTCCTCTTTTAGAATTACAGCTAGAGCTGGAATGAAATCTTCTAATTGATTTGACCCGGCAATTGCGCTTCCGATGCGGCTTTCAGCGCCAAGATTGAATTCAATCCCAAATAGAAAAGTTAGCCCTCCCCACGTTTTACTTTGGCCTCGTATTCGTTAATGTCTACAAGCCCTTGTGATTCCGCAATAGTTCTCTCATCCGGTGTAATTGCATCCTGCACAATATCCAAACGCTTCCATGTTGGTATGGGTGTAACCTTGTAAGGCTCAGGGACATATTTTGATTGGTCAATCTTTTTGTATTTGTGAATGTATCGGGGACAATTCACCCATATTTTAGTCACGTTTATCATGATTAGATATTTGGCTTCGGTGTACTCCGCCATGAGCTCATGCTCTCTCACCAATTCAGCTGTACCCTGTACTCGAACCCGATGTGGGGTTTCAAAGTCAATAAATAGCATGCCTACTTTATGTTGCGCTTCTATATTACCAACTGAATAGAACATGCCATTTCCATCGTAGCCTGGAAAGACTAGCATGCTGTCATCTAAAACTTTCACAAAACCGGTGGGACCCCCTTTATAAGAAACTGTAGGCATTCCATTAGGATCAACTGTAGACAGAAAAAACATATCCCGACTACCAATGAATTTTTTTTCATCATCAGATATTTTTTCGTGTATCCAACCGTTATCAAGTAAATTAGCTAATTTCGTAGTATTGAATTCTTCTTGTAACGCACGATGCTCAGCTGAGTATAGTGATGCCATAATTGCCTCCGACATATTAAGAAACTACTGATGTAAATGAAAAATCTTATTCATGACTCTCCATTTTCCATCTATCTTTAATAGATTAAAAAAATCTGTGAATCTATGCCCTGTCCAGTTATCAGTTTCTAAACGCACACTTGCAATAGTTTCAACAATATCAATACTCACAATACGGAATATTAAATCTTTAGCGGGCCCGTTAGCATCATTCCAATCGTAAAGCCCTTGAATAGGGCCAGCAAACAAATCGGGGCCAACATAACCGAAAATCGTTGCATCATTGTGAAAGGCGGGTTTCATTTCACTGCCCTTACCAGAAATTGCTCCATCAATATAATGCTGAAGTAACTCAGTAATGGCCTCGTAATCACTCATATTTGTCATTGGCATAGAGATCTCCTTAAGTTATGTGTCATGTTGGCTTATTTTTAAATTGGAATAAATACAAGATATAGAATATTATTTGTGCATATTTGGAATAAATGAACGGGGTTAAATTGTTTAATTCACTAGATGATTTACGGATATTTGTACAAATATTTGAGAAAAAAAGCCTAACGCTAGTCGCTGAGCTCAACCAGACTACACCGGGTGTTATTAGCAAACGACTAACACAAATTGAAAAAGATTTCGGCGCACGGTTATTTCACAGAACGACGCGAACCATCCAGCACACGGATGAGGGCCTTCGCCTATATTCACAAGCACAGCATTTATTAGAAACCGTAGATGATTATGAAATGGATTGGGGTGAAAAAACCGAGCCTGCAGGTTTAATACGAATAACTGCATCAGCTTCGTTTGCTAGACTTTACTTAATGCCGCTAATATTAAAGTTTTTAAAGATATATCCAAAAATAAAAATTAGTTTTGAACTCTCCGATAAAGTGCTGGATATCGTATCAGAAGGCATAGATTTAGCTATAAGGGGCGCTCAGATGAGTGATTCAACCCTCGTGGCAAAAAAGTTAGGGCCATCCCCGGAAGTTCTTTGCGCGACCAAAGAATATCTAGAAAAAGCTGCGCCATTAACTGCACCCGAAGACCTGGCCAAGCATAATTGCATCGTGCTAAATGAAAATTACAACTGGGAATTTAAAGTTGATGGAAAAACGATACACCAACGTGTGAGTGGAAGTTTTCAAACAAACTACAGCGAAGCATTAATAGAGGCGGTCAAAGATAGTTTAGGTCTCGGTATGATTTGTTATTGGCAGGCACATAAAGAGTTGCAGACCGGAGAACTTATTCTTGTCTTACCAGAGTTCGCGCCAGGAAGATATCAAACGTTGTACGCTGTTTATCCTTCACGTAGACATTTACCAACCAAAACAAAGGTACTCATAGAATATTTGGAAAAAAATCTTGTGATTCCTTTTCCGAGCTAATGAACTGCTGCGCGAAAACCGACAAGACCGTGCCTGGTCGGCACAGCCCTGTCTTCTTCTGTATGCATAATCAGTAAAGGATTTAAGCTTACTCTTCGGAGCGCGCTGGGATTTTATGAATACTCAAATCAGCACCTACAAATTCGTCCTCTTGGCTCATGCGTATACCGACGATTTTCTTAAGTCCGCCGTAGATAATTACACCACCAGTCAAGGCAATCAGCACACCCAAGCTGGTGCCAATAAGCTGTGACATAAATGAAACGCCACCTAAGCCGCCCATGGATTTAAGCCCAAAGATGCCAGCAGCCAAGCCGCCCCAGGCACCACACAAACCATGCAATGGCCATACGCCAAGGACATCATCTACTTTTAAACGGTTCTGCGTTAACGTGAACGCCCACACAAATAAAGCGCCTGCCACAGCACCAGTAGCCAGAGCACCAAGCGGATGCATCACATCCGAGCCCGCACACACAGCCACCAGTCCCGCTAGTGGGCCATTGTGTACAAAGCCCGGGTCGTTTTTTCCCAGTAAGGTCGCAGCGAGTGTGCCGCCTACCAATGCCATGAGTGAGTTTGCAGCCACCAAGCCAGAGATGCCCTGTATAGCCTGTGCTGACATGACATTAAAACCAAACCATCCTACTGTGAGCATCCATGCACCTAACGCTAGAAATGGAATGTTTGATGGCGGGTAAGCGTGCAACTTGCCGTCTTTACTGTAACGACCCGCGCGTGCGCCTAATAATATCACTGCGGCTAAGGCTATCCAGCCACCCATAGCATGCACAACTACCGAACCGGCAAAATCGTGGAAACTCGCACCATAATTTGCTAGCAACCAATCCTGAAAACCGTAGTGTTTGTTCCATGCGATACCTTCAAAAAATGGGTAGACGAAACCGACGATTAAAAATGTCGCTGCTAATTGTGGGTTAAACTTTGCACGCTCAGCAATACCCCCAGACACAATAGCCGGTATAGCCGCGGCAAACGTAAGCAGGAAAAAGAATTTGACCAAGCCGAAGCCATTTTTCTCCGCCAGCACTTCAGCGCCGCTAAAAAAATCAACACCATAAGCAACACAGTAGCCGATGAAAAAATAAGCAATGGTCGACACCGAGAAATCGACCATAATTTTGACCAAGGCGTTGACTTGGTTTTTGCTGCGAACGGTGCCGAGCTCTAAAAATGCGAAACCTGCGTGCATCGCAAGCACCATAATGGCGCCCAGCAATACGAACAACACATCATTCGCAGAAACTAATGCTTCCATAAAACACTCCTCAAAAAATATTATTATTTAAGTTTTAATTATATTTACGGCAAAAAAACAGTTACTAATAAGCAAATACTGCGCCATTAGGTCGTCTTTGATTTTAAAGGGATTTAATCATTCATTAGAAATGCTATGCACTTGTTTAGTGCAATGCACTTTATGTCGCACTAAAAAAGTGCTAATTTGATGCTTACAACATACTGACGGTATTGGAGTTTAAAATGTACTTATCTGCTTCTGGATTGCCTGCCCAGAAGTGAAAAAATTCGCGTACTACCACCAAAAACAGGCGGCGATTTTTTTTCACTTCAAACAGTGGTAAAGTGGCATCGACCGTAGTACGGTAAATTTTATTATTTTTATCTGGCGCATCGCGCATACGTACCAGTAAAATTTTGGCTAACTTTAGACGGGTGTCAATGAGAGTCTGATCGGCATTTTCATTGCGCAGAGCTTTTGTATAGGCTTTAAGCGCCCAATTATCGGTCGTGCCAAATTTCTCTGCATCTACCGTGTGCCACAAATCACTTAGCAATACACTTTCAGGCTGCCAATGAATGGGTAATGCATCTTCTGTCGCGCTTTTACTCAGTTGCGAGACTGCTTTTAAATCCCCAATCCAGAACGGAAAATACTCACGTAAAATGACCAAACTTTCTGCCCAATCCTCTACTTTCACCGAGTCCATCAGGGTTTCAATGACACTGCGATATTCACTGCCACTGGGTTCTTTATCAGCCAACAAGGGCATCAGCTTATTGAGAAAGTTAATACGCGGTACAAAAGTATCTGGCCCGAAACCTTTGGCGGTTAAAAGCTTAATGTATACTTCTAGCGCTTGTTGCTCGCGCGAGTCGGAATTATTGTTGTCAGTCATGAATCAATAACTTAATTAATTGTTTAATTTTAACGTACAGTCCATTGAAAAATATAATAAATCCTGCATATTACTTACAGTTAAACTGTATTTTGTTTGTTATCCATCAAAAAGTAAACACTTATGTTTGAGTTTCTATTATCAGCGTTATTATTGGCAGCTGGCTGGTTTTGGCTAGATAGCATCGCCAAGCGCGAAGTGGCTATTAGTCTTGGGCGCGAGTTAGCAGGGCGCTGGCAATTGCAACTGTTAGATGAAACCGTAGCCTGCACACAAATACGTCTTGGGCGCGATAGTCGGGGGCATGCTCAATTTCTGCGTTTTTACGAATTCGAAGTTAGCGCGAGCGGCGCCGAGCGCATGCAATGCAACCTTCAGTTATTGGGCAAGCAACTACAAAGTTGGCATATTCCGCCCTATGTTCAGCCTATTCACTAAACATGCAATACATTGGTCGTTTTGCGCCATCACCCACCGGACCCTTACATTTTGGAAGCTTAGTGGCAGCGGTGGCCAGCTATTGTGATGCAAAATACAACCAAGGAAAATGGCTGGTGCGTATGGAGGATGTGGACAAGCCACGTGAATTGGTGGGTGCCGCAGATGATATCTTGCGCACATTAGAAGCGTTTGGTTTTGAGTGGGATGACGCAGATGTTAGTTCTAGTGTGGTATTTCAAAGCCAGCGCAGCGACATTTACGAATACTACCTAGACCAGTTAAAACGCGATGGCTATATTTATGCCTGCACCTGCAGCCGTAAAGAAATTGCCGATTCGGCCACTATTGCCGGCATAGAGGGTGCAATTTACCCAAAAACCTGCTTATTAAAGCCAGCCCTACAAGTCTCCAATATGCAAACAAATGGCCCTGCGGCATACAGGGCAATGGTGTTAGATAAAAATATTAGCTTTATGGATGCGATCCAGGGTGAGGTGAAGCAGAATTTAGCCATCGACATTGGCGATTTTATTTTAAAACGTAAAGATGGCTTGTTTGCTTATCAACTTGCTGTGGTTGTAGATGATGCGTTGCAAGGTATCACGCATATTGTGCGCGGTGCTGACTTGCTTAACTCCACACCGCGGCAGATTTATTTGCAACAGCTATTAGGCTTTACAACGCCCCATTATGCACACGTACCAGTAGTAGTAAACGCACAAGGTGAAAAGCTCAGCAAGCAAACATTCGCAAAATCCGTCACGCCAGAAATCGCACCAGTATTGGTGTTTGAGGCGTTATGTTTTTTGGGTCAAAATCCACCTGCTGAAACAAAAAATGACACATTAAGTGAAGTATGGGATTGGGCGATCGCCAATTGGCGGCTAAAAAATATACCTCGTCAAAAATTGCAGACTTACAACACTCTATAGTTTTAAACCCTTATCTTTATCTGCAATTCACCAAATATAAATAGTAACAGTTCTCATTTGTGTTATCATTTTAACCAAAAATTAACTCACGCTTAACTCAACACGCCATCAGGACTTTCAATGAACACGCCACATTATTCATTCTCAAAAATTTCTATCTTACGCCTAGCTATTGTCAGCGCTTTTGCTAGCTCATTATTATCAGCCAACGCTGCGTCTGCTGAAACCAGCGATATGAAACTGCCAGAAGTGAATGTAACCGCGCCCGCTGTGAGTGATACACAGCCAGTAAAAGGCTATAACGCTAAAAAAAGCAGTTCTTCTACCAGAACAGATACCGAATTGCGCGATACGCCACAAGCGATTACGGTCATTCCACAAGATTTAATTAAAGATCAATCTATACAAAGCATTTCGCAAGCCGTGCAATACGTTCCAGGTGTTCAGGCAGCGCAAGGCGAAGGCAATCGCGACCAGCTGATTTTGCGTGGCAACAATACCACGGGTGACTTCTTTTTAGACGGATTGCGTGACGACGTGCAAACTTATCGCGACCTTTACAACACCGACCGTCTTGAAGTGCTAAAAGGCCCAAACGGTATGGCATTTGGTCGTGGAGGTGCGGGTGGTGCGATTAACCGTGTTAGCAAGCAAGCTGGCTGGGATCCAGTTGCTGAGTTTATGGCCAGCTATGGCGCGTATGATTACAAGCGCGTTTCAGGTGATTACGGCCAAGCCTTAAGCGATGAAGTCGCCTTCCGTATTAATGGTGTGTATGAGGATTCAGGTTCCTATCGTGACGGCGTAGATATTGAGCGTTTCGGTGTCACACCAACTGTCACTATTCGCCCCGATGAAAAAACTAAAATCGTCTTAAGTACTGAATATTTTAAAGACAAACGTGTCGCTGACCGCGGCGTTCCCTCTGTGAATAGCCCGGGTAATAACACCCTAAACAATCGCCCATTTGATATTGGTAATGAAGATATCTTTTTTGGCAACGCAAGCTTAAGCCCCACCGAAACTGAAACAGTGGCATTTAACGCTTCAATAGAACATTCATTTGATAATGGCATTGGGGTTAAAAATAGTACGCGTTATGCCAATTATGATAAATATTATCAAAACGTATTTGCTAGAAGTCCCGTTAGAAACGATGGTACTGTTCAAATTGGAGCATATCGTGATGAAACTGAGCGTGAAAATCTCATCAACCAAACCGATTTAACCTACAGCTTAAAAACTGGTAGCGTTGAGCACAAATTATTGGTGGGTGCAGAGTTTGCCGTACAGGACACGGACAACCAGCGCCTAACACCAGTTGGAGGCGAAAACTTAGCTGGTTCAGTGCCCAGTAGCAACCCCACCAGATCTGGCGTTGTGTTTAATACAACCACTCGCAACCAACAAAGTGATGTGACTGTCGCTGCGTTTTATCTGCAAGATCAAATTATCTTATCGCCGCAGTGGCAGGCAATTGTTGGCTTACGCAACGATAACTTCGATACTGATTACACTAATTTATTGACTAATACCAACATCAATGTCAGCGATAATTTATTAGCGCCTCGTGCAGGCTTAATATTTAAACCAGCAGAACCTTTATCACTTTATGCCAACTACAGCGTTTCTTATGTCCCACGTGCGGGTGATCAACTGATTGGATTAACCGTCACCAATGCATCGTTTAAACCTGAGAAATTTATCAACTATGAAGTGGGTGCAAAATGGGATGTGAACCAAGACTTGGCATTAACTGCGGCGGTATATAAGCTAGAACGCGAAAACGTACAAATTACTGACCCAAATAACCCTGCCCAGCAAATTTTAGTAGATGGCCAAGAAACCAAAGGAATTGAGTTAGGCGTTACTGGCAATGTAACAGATAGATGGAGCATATTCGGTGGTGTTGCATTTCAAGATGGTGAAATTACCAAGCAACAAGGCACTGGTAATGGTGCCATCTTAAAAGGTGCTGAGTTAGGTCAAACGCCTGACCGCACACTATCACTGTGGAACAAGTATGAAATAAACGATATGTGGGCTGTAGCTTTAGGCATCGTCAGCACGTCTGACCGTTATGCGCTATCGCCTACCGCAACACAAAGCACACTATTACCAGGCTATACGCGTTACGATGCTGCAATTTTTGGTAAGTTTAGTGAAAAGTTAAGCTTACAAGTTAACTTAGAAAACTTAACCAATAAAGAATATGCACTTTACGCACATAACAACAACAATATCACTCCGGGCTCACCCATTACCGGTCGCGCGACTTTAATTTACAACTTCTAAAATCTGAAATTTTAAGTAGATTAAAAAACCTTAAAAAGCCCATGTTCATCATGGGCTTTTTTTATTTCTACGTATTTTTTGTACTAAGTTAATTATGCTGATTTAGTTAATAGCGCCGCAAATGTTAAAATAACACCCATGACAAATGCACCTGACTCACTTCACCATTTTCTTTTTGAAGACACTTTATCTGAAGAAAAATCCAATAACCCCATGCCTATACGTGGCAACTTAGTGCATTTAAATCAGACCTTTACCCTTGCGACACAACACCAGACCTTACCCCATGTATTAAAACAAGCCCTCGGCGAACTGATGGCGGCCAGCGCCCTGCTGTCTGCGACGCTTAAAATGGAGGGTGTACTGGTGTTGCAATTACAAAGCAAGGGTGCACTTAAACTACTAGTCGTAGAGTGTAGCCATGATTTAAACATGCGGGCTACCGCCAAGTGGGATGAAACACTCACTGCAGAAATGGAAAACTTTTCATTTATCGACTTAATTAAACACGGCCAGTTTGTGATTACCCTTGACCCGAACGAAGGTGAAGCTTACCAAGGTATTGTGCCGATCGAGGGCGAAACCATTGCACAGATGTTACAAAACTATATGCTACGCTCACAGCAAATCGATACATCACTATGGCTGCATTGCGATGGCGAAAGTGCCAGTGGTCTGTTATTGCAAAAATTACCTGATATGAACGACCCAGACATAGATGCCTGGAATCGTATGAATATTCTGGCAGACACTGTCACGCCTGACGAGTTGCAAAACCTAGCACCAGAAGTTTTATTGACGCGCTTGTTTGCCGAAGAAGATGTACGACTGTTTGAAGAAAAACCCACACAATTCAGATGCAGTTGCAGCAAGGCCAAAGTAGGCAATATGTTGCGCTTACTGGGCAAGCAGGAAGTAGAGGGTATTTTGGTGGAGCTGGGTAAGATCGAGGTAAATTGCGACTTCTGTAACAAGCAATATGTTTTTGACGTCGTAGATGCTACGCAGATATTGGCTTCTGACCTTACTATAAACCCCAGTACCGCAAAACACTAATGCACATTAATGCTTACTTACAAGCAAAAGGCAAAAATTTAGGGTCAATATTGGTTTTGTTATCTCCAAGCAAAGTCATTTTAGCGGGAGCTGGCGCGTTACCACACACCCATGCAACAGGCACTGCCGGCGAGTCTTCGATAACTGCAGGGCGAATAGATAAAATCTTGCCGTGCAATAGAGAGCGGGCTTTGTTGCCAAACGTCATATGTATCACACCATTGTCTACCACCAAATTACTCACCAAATTACTCACCACTTTATCAGGGGTCGGCAGGCCCGCTGCTTTATTATCTGACGGTAAGGTTTTGGTCGCTTTCCATTGTGCGGCAGCGGGCTCTTTTGCCGCTTCAGCCAAAGGAATAGCTGCTGCCACTTGTTCCCGGATAATGCGCTCGATTCCCGATGGAACCGCAATCATCGCCAGAATAGCTAAAATAGCCACCACTACCATCATCTCAACTATCGTAAAACCTTCTGTAAAGCCTTTTAATTTCATTTAATAAAATCCTTTATTCGTTTCATACAATTTGCTACTAAGACTATTTGTCCGTCATTTGCCGCATACGTTCAAACAAACAAATTGCAGTTGCGGCAGCGGCATTAAGCGACTCGACTGCCCTATTATTACTTTGATTCATTGGAATAGAAATTAGTTTACTGCACGCCTCTATGGTTTTCATGCTTAAACCCGCACCTTCGTTGCCCATCACAAAAGCACAGGCATGGCTTAAATCTTGGCTATATAACGATTCGCCCCGCATCGTCGTTGCGTAACTAGTGCCGTTAAAGGCTTGCAGCTGCGTGCTTAAATCGGCATTTTCAATGATTGGCAACACAAATTGCGCACCCTGTCCGCCGCGTAGCGCTTTGGGCGACCATGCATCGGTGCAACCTTTGCTTAAGTAAACCGCATCTACTCCAGCAGCTGCAGCAGTGCGCAACATACTGCCTAAATTACCCGGGTCTTGGATATCTTCCAGCATCAGCACAAATGCCATATTTTCTGGCAGTTCAATCTCAGGCGTTCTTACCAGCGCTAAAATCCCAGTACTGCTGGCCACTGGTGTCAACTCTGCAAACATCAGCGTTGGCAACATCATGGTGTTTACTTCAGACAAGGTTTGCATCAGGTTGGTTGCTTCGCGCGAGCTTTTACCTTCGGGGATAATGACTAGTTCAGGCTCGCCAAAGGCTTGGCAATACCCCTCAATCAAATGCACCCCATCCAGCAGCGTTTTGCCCTCAGCGCGGCGCTCACGTGCATTATCTGCCAGTTTTTTTAACTGTTTAAAAACCGGGTTATCACGCGAAATAATATGTTTAAAAGATTGGTCTATGCTCATATTCACATTCTAACGCAAGCTGCTTGTAAGCTTGTCATATTAGGCTAAATTCCATATCTTATTTAAGCTCGCACAAGCGGGCTTTTTATTTGCCTTATAATACGCGTATGGCTAAAACACTCGATTTAGAACGTATTCTCAGCAAGCAAGGCTTTGGCACGCGCAAGCAATGCCGCATCATGATTTTTAATGAAGAAATCACCGTGAATGGCACAACGTGCGATGATCCCGAGGCAGAATTTTTGCTGGAAAATTTAAGTTACACCGTCAAAGGCGAGCTTTGGGATTACAAAGAAAAATCCTATTTAATGATGCATAAACCCAGCAACTATGAGTGCTCGCATAAAACCCAGCATCACCCCACCATTTACAGCTTGCTGCCGCACCCGTTAGTTGAACGCGATGTACAATGTATCGGCAGATTAGATGAAGACACGACTGGGCTGATTTTGATTTCGGATGATGGGCAATTTATCCATAAAATGAGTTCGCCAAAACACAAGGTACCAAAAATTTACGAAGTCACCTGCAAGCACCCTGTCTCAGAAGCCAATATCCATACGCTACTTGATGGAGTTAAATTGATTGATGAGGCCGAAACAATCGCCGCATTAGATGTAAAACAAATCGGCGAGCGCGTCATCCATATGACCTTAGCCGAAGGCAAATACCACCAAGTAAAACGCATGGTGGCTGCTATCAGCAACCGTGTAGAAGCTTTAAAGCGTATTCAAATCGGGGAATTAAAACTACCAGACGATTTAAAAGTAGGTGAATGGCGCTGGTTAAGTGAGAGCGATCTGGTGAAACTTGGAAGCTACAACCAAAATTAACAAAATAGGTCATTAATAATCAATTTCGCCAAAAAATTGGTGTGTTAAAAACAATCAATCAACTTACCAGGATAAAAATGAATAAAATACAACTCGACGACACTATCAAACGCTCTATTAAAATACGAGAAAAATATCATCTCTTAGAGGAAAAATTCCATGGAAATCAGTGGACGGTCGAAGAGGATGCTCTGGCTTTTTTAACTGATGCTGGTTTAATTGGGCGATTGACTATGTCTCAACAAGGAAGGTGGCCAACTGATGATGAAAGTTTGTCGCAACTAAAGCACAAACTTGCAGAGTGCATATGGTGGATAGTTGTTTTATCTGACCGGATGGGACTTGATGTTAACGAGATTGTTGACACCTTTCTAATCAATACAGAGAAAAAATTAAACATTTCTTAGCACACAGGAATGAATTTAAATACTCTTAACGCTCATCATTTATCTCTTTTGAAAGCGCGCCATTTAAGGCAAACCATGAGAATTTTTAGCTTATTGATTTTTGTTCTGTTAGCCGCTTGCATTAAAGAAATGCCACCGGCTGCCAAAGATAGTGTCGTACAAAACGTAGATGCCAACCAGTATTTAGGTACTTGGTACGAAATCGCACGGCTAGACCATAGCTTTGAGCGAGGCTTAGAGCAAGTCACCGCTAACTACAGCTTAGGTGAAGATGACAGCATCAAGGTGGTGAATCGTGGCTACAACCCAAAAACCAAAGAGTGGAAAGAAGCAATTGGCAAAGCCTTATTTGTAGATGCCGCCAATGCTGACGGCTCCCGCACTGGACGCCTTAAAGTATCATTCTTTGGCCCATTTTATGGTGCTTACAACATCATCGAGCTAGACAAACCTTACTACAACTATGCGATGGTGAGTGGCGGTCAGGATTATTTGTGGATATTGTCTCGCACGCCACAACTCACCTACCCGATTAAGCAAGAGCTAATCGCTCGCGCCAAACATTTTGGTTATGCCACAGAGAAGCTGATATTTGTGAAGCAAGCCAATCAGGTGGAGTATGAATCTGGCAGACACGTAATACACTGATTCAGCTGGTGCAAGGGCTAGACAATAGACAATAAAAAGTCGCCTGAATTGGCGACTTTTTATTTACAGCAAGATCAAGGCAGGATTAAACTAGTTTCAAGTTAGCCTCTAACCTGTAAGCCGTTGTTTACAGATTTAACGCCTTCAATTCCAGAAACCACTTCTTCTGCTTTCGCCTTAGCCGCTTCATTATCTACAAGGCCACTTAAAGTCACTTCACCCTGACGGGTTTCAACACTAATTTGCAAGCTTTTCAGCTCTTTAGTGGCTAATATTTTGGCTTTTGCTTTAGTAGTGATAATGCTGTCATCTATCACCACGCCAACTGGTCTTTTTGATGAGGCATCCGCTTCAGTATCCACTGCTGCCATATTATCGGGCTCTTCATTCATGGTACTTTTACTAACAGCCGCATCGGCTGCAACGCTAGTATCTGCGGCATTTGCCACCTCTGGCCATTTTCCTGTTTTGTAGTAAACATACTCGTTTTGGTCAATGTAACCATCGCGGTCAGCATCCGCCTGAGCAAATGTTTTTTTGTTAAATGCTTTGCCTTTTGATGCCTCGTTAGGTAACAGCAAGCCGTTGCCAGTGCTATCCAAACGCGTAAATTCAGCCACTTCTGGGCTTAGCCAATCATTGGTGTAAGTTTCCGGTTGCAAAGTATTGTTAGCTGCGTCCATCGCATCTTCTGCTAAAGCACTCGTAGCGAAAGTAGTAACAACCAAGGCGATTGCTAAAGTTAAAGGTTTAAGGTTATTTGTTAGTTTAATTGTTGATTTTAAGGTATTCGTTTTCATCGTATGTACTCCTGTAAGTTATACACGCATAAATGCAGGTTTACATGATAGGCAATCTAAAATATAAAAAAATCCAGTAAAAGCTGAATATTGTGTCAGCAATAGACTACAAGTGGACCTAACTTATTGATTAAACATAATTAATGTTACATATAATTAGAAAAGGCCACACACCTGAGATGCGCGGCCTTTGGCGAATACGTCAATATTAATACTTAATTTAAAACCTTAGCTTTTAACGACTAGGCCATTCTTAACAGATTTAACCCCATCAATTTTTGCCACGATTGTCTCTGCTTTTAATTTTGATACTTCATCATCAACAAAGCCGCTTAAAATCACGACGCCATTAAAGGTTTTAACGCTGATTTGTAGGCTTTTTAATTCTTTCTCAGCCAAAAGTTCGGCTTTTGCTTTAGAGGTAATGAAGCTGTCAGAAGCCACTCTTTTAGCTGCTTGCTTTTGAGTGGTTGATTTATAGCTGACAAACTCATCTTGATTAAGCGTGCCATCACTGTTGATATCAGCTTTAACAAAATGGCCTTTGGTAAAAAATTTATCATTATCGAATTCAGCTTGGCTGAGTTGTGCATTTGAATCGATATCTAATTTTTTAAATTCGGTTTCCAGTGTGTACTTGTCATCTTTATTGATAGCATCCGTATCAAAGGCAAACGCTTGCAAGCTAGTAGCACCAACAGCCAGCGTAATCGCGTATGTAATAGATTTGGTTGATAATATTTTCATTTAATTAACTCCGAATAAATAGGTGAACAACACAAACTAGACCTATATTTGTATTGGTGGTTCGCTATGCTACGCAGGAGGGAAGGTTTAAAAAGTCCAGCTTATACTGATTGTCGTGTCAGATACAGCCTACATAAGCCCGTAATTTATGCTTCGTCCAAATCAAAATCCATTGGAAGTATCACGCGGGTTAATACGCCTTTACCCGGTTCACTGACTATTTCAATATGCCCGCCAATCGCTAATACACGATGTTTCATACCAGACAAGCCATGTGTGTTGCCATTTAAGGCTTTCAAATCCATACCAACACCATCATCTTCGATTTCTAATTTAATATGCTGTGAATCAATAATCATATCTACCGAAACTTTAGTAGCTTTAGCATATTTATTGGCGTTATTCAGCGTTTCTTGCACAATGCGATAAATCACCAAACTAAGGGTTTCATTGAGTTTGGTATTTTCATCTGGCAAGTTTAAGGTCAATTGCCACTGATTACGTTCAGCAGCGTCATTAATTAATGATTGCAGGGCCGGCCAAAAGCCAAATGTTGTCAAAATAGAAGGATGTAACTCTTGCACGATATTGCGTTTATATTCAATACCTTGATCAAGATATGCACTGCTTTTTCGGAGCTTAGTCGCAATTTCTTTAGCAATATCAAGGTCCATATCTTTTGTTTTTTTAATGACCCAGGCTATATCCATCTTGGTTGCCGTAAATATAGAGCCTAATTCATCATGCAACTCACGTGCAAGCTTTTGTCTTTCACGCTCTACATCCGCCTGGTAATCGAAAGCTAAACTTCGCAATAACTTTGTTTGTTCTTTTAGCTTTTCTTCATAAAAGACATTTTCCTGTAACACCCGTCGCTGCAACTCACTTTTTATTTTTAATTCTTTTAATAGCTGCCTAATCACCAACACTACAAGACATATCAGGATTAAGGCGCCAGCGACAATTGACATACGTGCAATTGCAATTGTTTTTTGCCTTTTTAACTCCTTTTCAGCTAATTTTTCGTGCTGACTCTTAATAACGAAATCGGTGTAATCCATGAAGCGCTTCATTTCCACCAAGCCTTCATCTAAGTTCATCACTTGCTTCGCTTCTTGTGGCTTACCGGTCTTAATTAAATTGAGTGTCACTTTCATTTCTGCAGCTTTTGCTTCCAAACTTGCAGAAATGGCCTTTAACCATTCCCTTCCTTCCACCTGCTCTTTGCAGGTCGAGGTGCGTATAATTAACATTTCAATTTTATCGATATCTTCTCTGGCATCATTCATCGCTTTATTGAACGGCTCAAAATATGCCTCTCTTTTTGTATACAAATAACCGCGCTGGGCACTCTCAGCTTTGTATAGATTCGTTTTAAGGTCGTGCAACATCATAATATTGGTCCTGATATGTCCAATCATGATGCCTTGGCGATCAAGCGATTGTATCCAGCTATCGCTGTAAATCACCGAGAGCATGGTGATGACCAAGGCCATACCCAACATAGAGATGGTGCGGCCCCCTAATAAAGCAACAAGCTTCTCAAACCAGCGCCATAACAAGTCCGGTGAGTTTTTTATAAATTGCCAAATCTGGTTCAATTGTTGTCGTCACTTTCTTACATCAAAATAAGAGGATACCTGCTTAAAGCATTAGCTAATCATTTGCACACTAGGGGCTTGGATTAGCAAAAGGATTCAACATGTTGTATTACGCCCTGCTTTTTTTCGTAATTGCCATTATTGCTGGCTTGCTGGGATTTAAAGATGTTGAATCTGGCGCTAATAAAATCGCTAGATTTTTCTTTTTCCTTTTTATAATCCTAGCATTATTTGTGGTTGCTGCAATCGTTTTTGGTATCAACATAGCTTTCTAACCATGCTTTGTAAGCCTATTCCTACAGCAGTATCGGAAAAAGGTGGCTAATTTATTTTGAGCTAGACCCGTAGAGTTACATTGTGCATTAAGAACACTTAATTATTACTATATTGAAGGGAAAAAATATGCTGCATTACACCGTTGTATTTTTAGTTATCGCCATTATCGCCGGTGTATTCGGCTTTGGTGGCATCGCCGCAGGTGCTACTGAAATTGCGAAAATTCTATTTTTTGTATTTTTAGCCATCACTATCATTTCATTTATATTGGGTAGAAAGGGTTGATTAAACTCTTTAAGAAGCCAATTTTTAATTAAAAGGAAATATTATGTTCAACACCAACAAAGAAGATGATTTAAAAGAAAAAGCTGCTCATTTGGCAGAAACAACAAAAAACAATATTGATAAAACTGCGTCTGACGTGAGGCGTAGTGCGGAAGATTTAGCGACCAATGTTAAACGCAGCGCTGATGATATTGGCCAAAACTTGCAGCAAGCCGCCGCCCAAAGCAAACATGAAGCATTAGGTGTGGTGAATAGCCTGAAAAACTTGTTGGCACAATACGCAAGCTCAACAAACGTAAATGCCCTAAAAGAGCAAATTTTAGACAAAGCTTACGAGTTAAAAGGCACAGTAACGGATGAAGTCGCCCACGCTTATCAGGTAAGTAAAGACCGCACAGTGCATACCGTGCAAGAAAAACCTTTGATGAGTTTAGGCTTAGCAATTGGCGCTGGCTTGTTACTAGGTTATATTCTGGGAACAAAAAATTCATCTAAAGAATAATTGAGAAAAACAATGTGGAACACTGCACTTAAATTGGTTGGTGAATTATTGATTGCCAAATACCTACGGAATCGTATTTTGCACGCAGGAAATGACTCAAGCAGCAAGGCGCGCAACCAATTTGGTGCAGTTAAACAAAGCTTAGCGGCGTTGATTGAAAGCCACGCCGCGCTGTTTAAAGCGCAGTTTCACACCGATATGCAGCGTGTGGCAAAAAGCTTATTAGGATTAGCCTTTATGTTTTTTGCCATACTGTGTTCTGGCTTAACCGCTTTGATGTGGTTATTCGCTACCGCTTGGAGTAGCCCAAACCGAGATACTATTTTAGGAACCGTAATGATTTTACCTTTACTGATTGCCATCGGCATTTTTATGGCAATTCGCCATACCTGGAAAAAACAACCCCTTTTTGCAAAATCTATGGTACAAATTGAGAATGATTGGCAAGTATTTAGAGATGGCCTGGATGGCACTGCAGACACTTCAGACGATGCCAATCGCTAACCACCACTGGATTTTAAACAATGAAAAATGTATTACTGGTAGATGATCACGGTATTGTACGTCAAGGCTTAAGAAATCTGATTGCACTTGAGACTGACTTAACTGTGGCGGGTGAAGCCGCATCTGGCTTAGAGGCTATTAAGCTGGTGCGCTCAAATAAATATGATGTGGTGGTGCTGGATATTTCGATGCCAGACAAAAACGGTGTTGATACTTTGCACGATTTAAAACATGTTGCACCCAATTTACCCGTGCTTATTTTAAGTGGTTATGCCGAAGCCCAATATGCGCTTAATTTGATTCGAAATGGTTGCAAAGGTTACTTATCTAAAGACGCTGATTCAGATGAAATCATTAAAGCCATTCGAACCATTGCCAATGGCAAACGCTATATTTCAGCCGAGTTGGCAGAGTTAATGAGTGAGCAATTAAGTCACCCCAGCGAAAAGCAATTACATGAAACGCTCAGTGACCGTGAATTTCAAGTGTTTTTTAAATTGGCCAGTGGCGCCAGCCCCACTGAGATTGGCGTTGAACTTAATATTAGCGTAAAAACGGTAAGTACCTATAGAACCCGTATTTTAGAAAAAATGAGCCTTAAAACAAATGCGGATTTGACTTATTACGCCATTAAAAATGGATTGATCGCATGATGCAGTCATCGTCAAAACTTGTAGGTATTTGTAAGCAAAAACCTGATATACATGCCCAATATGACGCAGTAAAATATAATATAAATCATACTAATGAGCCGCTAGCGCCAATGTCCCTACATTCAATCCCACCCGAAGCAGGTGAGGAAAACAGCAAGCAAGTAAAAACGTCGAAACAGATGAAGATGTTGTTGGTCGAAGATTCTAAACTACTGCGCTACATTTTATTTGATGCCATCAACCACTTAGCAAATGTCTCTGTTACTGGCACAGCGACTACACAACAGCAAGCCATTGATTTACTGAATGAAACTGAATTCGATATCGTGCTTTTAGACATTGAGTTGGCGCAAGGTAACGGCTTCGAGGTGATTAAACACTTGCAGCAAAAAGACTACGCATTTAAACAACCTGTCATGTTGATGCTAACAAACCATGCGCATCCACATTACCGCAATTTAGCAAAAACTTTAGGGGTTCCTTATTTCTTCGACAAATCGATGGATTTTGATTTAGCGATTGATGCAATTGAGTTAGAAGCAGACCGCTTTTCAAATGCTCAACATTAAATGCGTATGCCTGATATATTCTAAGTATGTTGAATATTCAGACATGGGAACTGACTAGCTACATCGTCACTGCATTTGGCCTGCCACTAGGCATTTTTGCTTTTATCTGGCAACAGCGCAAAGAACGTGAAAATGAAGAAGAAGCTGTTTATCAGCTACTCTCTGAAGCATATACCGATTTTTTGAAATTGGTCATGCAAAACCCCGACTTAAAATTGCGCTCTCAAGTTGGGATGAGTGATTTAACCGAAGAACAGCATGAGCGCATTTACGTGATTTTTGAAATACTCATCTCGCTCTTCGAGCGCGCTTATCTGCTAGCGTATGAAGACAATATGACCGGTAAACAGCTGCGTAGATGGGCATCCTGGGATGATTACATGCGGGAGTGGTGCCAGCGCGATGACTTTAAATTCAAGTTGCCCCGCTTACTGCAAGGTGAAGATGCCTATTTTGCAGCTTATATCCAAAAAATCGCAAATGAAGAAAAAGCTAACTATCAAGAAGCATTAAGTAACGGAAATTGATATGAATATTTATGAAGCACTCAGAGAAAGCCATACCGCTCAACGAGAGTTATGCGCCGATTTATTGGCAAGTGAGCCCGATATCAATGCACGCAAACAATTATTCAAACGCTTAAAAGTTGAGCTAGAAGCCCATGCTGCCGCTGAAGAGCGCTATTTGTATTGTCCTATCATCATGGAAGACGCCGGCCTATCCATATCACGCCATGCGCTGTCTGAACACCACGAAATGGAAGAGATGATGGAAGAGCTCACCACCAATGACCCTACCACACAAGGTTGGCTAACCCGCGCCAAGGCATTGTGTGAAAAGGTAAATCATCACCTGGATGAAGAAGAAAACGGCTTCTTTCAGCAATCCGGAAAAATTTTAACTGATGCACAAAAGAATAAATTAGCTAAAAATTATCTGGCAGATTACAACCGGCTTAAAATTAAATATTCCAGTTAAATTAAATACACTAGTTAATTTATGTATTAATTCAGGTTAGTCGCCACGACGAGTATTCTTAGTTAAATCAACCTCCCCAAATATAGCCTATCGCAAACTTTAAATTTTTTACTTAATTAGAGGATTACCATGCAACATACATTACCTGAATTACCCTATGCAACCAATGCATTAGAACCCTATATTTCTGCCGAAACCATTGCCTATCACTATGGGAAACATCACCAAACGTATGTAACCAACTTGAATAAGCTGATCAAAGATACCGAATTTGAAGATTCAGATCTGGAAGAAATCGTCAAAAAATCTTCAGGCAAAATTTTTAACAATGCTGCACAAGTTTGGAATCACACGTTTTACTGGAATGGCTTTAGGGCCAATACAGGTATGACAGCACAAGAACCGCTGCGGTCTGGAAAGTTGGCAGAGGCCATCAATGCCAAGTGGGGGTCTTTCGATGATTTTAAAAAGGCATTTACACAAGTTGCAGTTGACACTTTTGGTGCGGGATGGGCTTGGCTTGTCAAACTGCCCGACGGCAGCCTGGATATAGTGTCTACCAGCAATGCAGCCACACCTTTAACTGGCGGTGCTAAACCGCTATTGACCTGTGATGTCTGGGAGCACGCTTACTATATCGACTATCGCAATGTGCGGGCTGACTATGTCGAAAAATTCTGGAACATTGTTAACTGGGATTTTGTTGAGAAAAACTTTGCAGGCTAGCACTCGCTGGGCTGGTTAGCGCTCTTTAAAATCGTGTTATTTTAATCGTTCTACTTTTGTAGCGCGCTTAATTTATAGCCTGCTTTTTTAAAAGCGTTGATCAGCCCAACCTCACCCGCCAGGTGAGACGCACCCACTGCGATAAACACTGGCTTCTCATCAGTGACTTTTAGTGCACGTTCAGCCATCACCAAGCTGCGTTTATCCAGCAACCTGTCTTTTATTTTTACCCACAAATCTGCCGGCAGCATGCCAGCGGTGATTTTTTCATTCAATGCAGTGATTTTGTCACTATCGCCTTCTAAATACACCGCCATCAAGCTTTCAAAATCAGCAACTTTCTGCTCTGGCGTACGCTTTAATACAGCGCGCAGCATGACCATTTGCTCTTCCATGCTGAAATCATCCATTACCCCAAAATGCTCCTTGGCGGTCTCGATGCCCACTACATTTTTACCTAATTCCTCAGCTTTAGTCATTAGTAGATTATCTAAGTTAAACGGCGTCTGTGGCTTGGGTAAATCAAATATCACTGCCAGCAACCAGGGTTTCATTTGCATCGCCGCACCCATATGCATCACATGAAAATCAGCCAGTTCACGCACTTGCTCAAACTCGGCATCTGTCAATTGCGAAGCCAAATTGCCTTCTTTTAACAACAAAACACTGGGGTCATTATTAGCACCCGCTTCCATCATGAAGGTGTCGACACTATTGATTGCCGCAACTACATTCGGGCTAATATCCGCAACGCGGTTGTCATCGGTATGGATAGTGCCAAACAAGTAACTGACGACACCTTTGGGCGATTCAAGCTTCCAAAGCAAGCCTTTGTCGGTGGCAAACGCGACATTACTAAAGCATAAAAAAGCGAAAGCGATTGTTAAAAGCTGCTTGCGTAGCATAGAAACTTTCCTCAAGAAATAGCCATGAAAATCTAATAAAAACCTGTCCTTAATGACTGTTGATAGCGTATTTGGTTGCACACTTTTATTCAACCTTTGGTTAACATGCCCTGCCAGCCAGTATACACAAGGCTTACAGGGCATGTTTACTTTCTCGTAGCTGAATTTAGTGTTTAATGTGCTTTTTTAACAGGTGATTTTCTAAACGGCGCGCTTTTAGATGGCGAGTCCTGTTTGCTGCCGGATTTATAAGCTGCGTTTTTAAAGTTATTAAAAGCTTTTGGTAAAGGTTTTGCTTTAAAACTAGTACCGTCCGATTGCTTGATGTTTGCCATCACCGCAGGCTGAAACGCAGGCACTAGATGCTTTTTGCTATTGCCGATTAAATCTGCTCTACCCATTTTTTTCAATGCTTCACGCAACATCGGCCAATTAGCGGGGTCGTGGTAACGGATAAAGGCTTTATGCAATTTGCGCTGATTACCATTTTTTGGAATCGGCACATCATCAGAATCCGCCGTCACTTTACGCAGTGGATTTTTGCCACTGTGGTACATGGCAGTCGCCATCGCCATCGGCGTCGGGGTAAAGTTCTGCACCTGGTCTAACCTGAACTCGTATTTTTTCAGCCACAACGCCAAGTTCAGCATATCTTCATCGGTGGTACCTGGGTGTGCAGCGATAAAGTAGGGAATTAAATATTGCTTTTTACCCGCTTCTGCACTGAATTTTTCGAACATGGCTTTAAATTCATCGTACGCGCCCATGCCCGGTTTCATCATTTTGCTCAGCACATTTTCTTCGCTATGCTCGGGTGCAATTTTTAAATAGCCGCCGACGTGATGCTGCACCAGCTCTTTGACGTATTCAGGCGATTT
>JAKFDL010000004.1:0-1621 GCA_036676175.1 Methylotenera sp.
CAAGCTGCTGTTGACGCAATCGGCGTATTGACCGGAGTTTTATTTTTCCCAGTTGGGAATTACTTGGTAGATGCAACAGTCACGTTAAAAAATGGTGTTATCTATGAAGGCGCTGGCGTTGATATAAATGGAAAAGGTACAAAGATTACGTACACTGGCACAGCAGATGCCTTTAAGATTTCCAACCCAATCAACTCAAGTACATCTGCTAATATTGAAATACGTGGAATTTGGTTTTCTTCTACGACATTAACAGTGGATAATGCGCTGCTATTTGACACAGGTTCGTCTGTCGTAATTGTGCGTCGTTGCCGCTTTAATTCCTCTGGTGTAGGCATCATTCTTGATCAGTCGGAACTATTTGATATTGAACTATGTTCGTTCAATGCTACCTCTGCTACTTCGACCGGGATATGGCTTGTAAATGGTGCGGATAAGAATGTCGGTGCATTAACCTATTTCACAAACAGAATAGGGGTTAGATCATGCGACTTTAACGGCGCGGCAGGAGCCGTTGCCATTTATGATGATGGTGGGACCGTGCACACATTCGAAAATAACAATTTCAATGCGTGCGGTTCGCATATCATCGCCACCGGAGTTAATGGGCTTAAGATTGATGGTGGCGAATTCGAAATATCCTCGGCACAAAGTATAATTATTGGTTTGACCAAACGTAAAGGCGCGGCTGGCCTGAAGACTATCATCGCATCAATAAATAGGGTTTTCATTTTTAATAATGTGAACCAGCCGGCATTTGCAACTGTAGCGAATGCCACTGGTAAATTAGAGTTTACTAATAATTTTCTGAACACTGTCGCCGGGACAACTCTAAGTGGCATAACTCTCTGCGATGAAATAGTGGCTTACGGGAACCAACAAGCCGGCGCCGGTGACACTGGTGCAGCGATTAATAACTATCTTGATAATCTTGTCACTACTACGGCATGGACATCATCCGGGTCCGCGCCAAGTCTTGGCAATGGGGCACTAGCCGCGCATTATTCGCGGCGTGGGAAAAGAGTTAGCTATAGATTAAAATTAGTCTATGGTAGCACCACTAGTGGGGGGACTGGCGTTTGGACGTTCACCTTGCCCATAGCAGCTAATATGCTTGGTCAAAATTACAACGGAGCTGCATACATACTGATTGCAGGCTCTAGTCATTATACAGCGACAGCTATATTCACAACTGATGGAACTGGTGTGCAAATTGCTGTCGTAAATGCAAACCTGGTTGGGCAAACAGTGCCGGCGGCATTTGTAACCGACAGCAAGTTAGAATTTCAGGTTGAATATGATGTTGCCAGTCCTATATAAATTATTAGTAGAGCATTCATGGAATTGTTAGAAATTAGAAAAAAGGCTATCGCTCCAGCGCTTGAGCTACTTCCAATGCGCATGACCAGCGATGCCGCAGAGATAATGCTGCTCGCTATCGGGCTACAGGAGAGCCTTTTCGAGCACCGACGCCAGATCGGTGGCCCAGCCCGGAGCTTCTGGCAGCTCGAGCTAGGTGGCGGTGTTCGTGGGGTGCTGACGCATCCGTCGAGTCGAGAGTTAGCTAAGGACGTATGTCGAACTCGTGGCGTACCGGCAAGCGCATCGGCGGTATATGCCT
>JAKFDL010000005.1:0-10374 GCA_036676175.1 Methylotenera sp.
CTGACAGTATCACCATTAGCTGTCATTGTTCGTACTGCCTGCAGGCTTTTTAGTTGTAGTTTATCGGCTACTTTTTGTGAAATGGCCACACCAGTCGCGCCAGTATCCACCAGCACGTCTACTTTTTCATTATTAATCAATGCTTCAGCACGATAGTGACCATCTAAGCCGCGCTTTAATGTGACAACGTTGGCGTTATCACCTAGCCGCCAAGCTTTATTGGGGTTTTGGATATTATCGGCAAGGTAATATACACCGACGACTAATGCCACCCATATAAAAGAGAAAACAAGTGTGCTTCTAGACATGCCGAATTAGCGGTTAAAACGGCAAAGCAACTTGTGGAGCGACACTCCATATCACATCGCGAAACTGTGCCTGTATGCGTTTAAGCGCGGCTTCGTTGTCGGCCTCAAAACGTAGCACGATGACAGGAGTGGTGTTGCTTGGGCGCATCAGGCCAAAGCCGTCCGCATACTCTACACGCAGGCCATCAATCGTAATGACTTCAGTGGCGCCTTCAAAGGTGGCTGTTTTTTGGAGTTGTGCAATCAGTGCATGGGGCTCGCCTTCTTGCATATTGATATGCTGTTCTGGCGTGCTAAAGCTATCGGGCAGGTTGTTCAGGACTTCTGACGGATTGGCAAAACGGCTCAAAATTTCCAGTAAGCGTGCACCGGCATACAAACCATCATCGAAGCCATACCAACGCTTTTTGCCGGCGGCATTTTTGTCGTTAAAGAACACATGGCCGCTCATTTCGCCTGCTAGCGCGGCATTGCTTTCCTTGATTTTGGCTTTTACCAACGAATGTCCCGTTTTCCACATAATGGGATTGCCACCCATTTTGTTTATCCACGGACTTAAATTGCGCGTCGACTTCACATCAAAAATAATATTGGCGCCTTTATTACGGCTAAGTACATCTTCTGCAAACAACAATAGCTGGCGGTCTGGGTAAATGATCTTACCATCTTTGGTAACTACGCCCAATCGGTCACCATCGCCGTCAAATGCCAAGCCGATTTCAGCACGGGTTTTTGTAAGGGCCGTGATTAGGTCAGCCAAGTTTTCAGGCACCGATGGGTCCGGGTGGTGGTTGGGAAAATGCCCATCTACCTCACAGAACAATTCATCTACGCGGCAGCCAATCGCGTTGTAAAGTTGCTTGGCAAATGCGCCCGCCACCCCATTACCACAATCAATTGCAATTTGCATGGGCCTGGTTAATTGAATATCAGCCTGGATGGTGGCGATATAGCTAGGTGCAATATCATAGCTACGCTCTAAACCATCACCGTAGGTGAAGCGGCTATACTCAATACGGTGGCGTAAACTTTGAATGCTCTCGTTCGATAAAGTCTCGCCTGCCAGCACCATTTTTAGGCCATTGTAATCAGGTGGGTTATGACTGCCCGTGACCATGACGCCACAGTTATTATTCAAGTGGAATGCGGCAAAATACACCATCGGCGTTGCCACCATGCCTAAGTTCACCACATTAACGCCTGCTTTGCGAATGCCCTGCGATAGCGCTTCTGCCAATTCCGGCCCCGATAATCGGCCATCGTAGCCAATGCAAATCTCACTTTGGCCGCGTTGACGTGCTTCAGAGCCCAAAGCATGTCCAATCGACTCAACAATTTTTGGCGTTAAGGTTTTGCCGACAATACCCCGAATATCATAGGCCTTAAAAATAGCGCGTGGGGCTAAAGGGGACTGTATGGTGATGGGATTTAAGTCGTTGACGGTGGGTTGCATGGTTACAATCTGGGCAAGTCAAAAAAATTAAAAGAATATTAAGTTAAGCATTATTTAAATTAAAGGCAAAGTAAACAATCATAAAATAGGTGATGTGGTGCAGTAATTGATCAAACCCTAGCAATATCCAAAAACGCTCGCTGTTATTGGGCTGCAAGTCATAGCGTTTAGACACGTTCATCTTTGCCCAATCGATATGGTAATGTACCAGCAAATCAATTCCTGCATAGAGCACGGAAGCACTGCCAATAAATGGTGCCAGCACTAACAGCGTGCCCAGCCCATGGATGCTCGCATGTGCAATGCCACCCGGGTGCATATAAGTGCCTTTATTGCGGTACATCCATGGGTTGGCCTGCAATGGAAAATCGCAGATAAAATGCTTAATAAATAACAGGAATAGGGCTTCAAACAAATTTATTGCGCCTTTACACTTATCTAGCTTCTTCCATCCATGCCAGTTGAATCGCTTCTAGTATTTTCTCACCGCAGTGCTCAGGCGCATCATCAAAGTCTTCTAGCGCCATGACCCACGCCATTAAATCGGTAAATCGAATCGTGCTTGGGTCAATATCCGGGTATTTATCGAATAATTCTTCTGCAATCCGTTGGCTGTCAGTCCATTTCATTTCTATATTCTCAATAGGCTATTCATTCGTCATATTATTACATTAGATAGTTGCATTCGCATCATTTAGAAGAAAATATTGACTGTGAAGTTTTAATAGAAGCCATAAAAAATCCCGGCACTAGCTTTAAACTAGGCCGGGTATAAGGGAATAACTTGGAGATAGTAATTCAATGGCTATTCAGCAAACACTGTGCCAATAAGAATATATATTAGAAACAACAGATTAAATCATGTCGTTTTCAGGGCTGGTTGTAGTTAGCCAGCAGGGTGGTTGTCATTAGCCGCTCGGTACAAACTAACAAAAGTGACATTTATGCATAATTTCATGTTGGGCATTTTAAGTAAAAGCGCGCGCATGATAAAATAACAGATTGTATTCATCAAACTCTTTTTGGAAATAACAACACATGTTCAGTACTGCCAATACACTTAACAAAGCTGACCCTGCATTAGATGCCATGATTAACGCAGAAGTGGTGCGCCAACATCAACACATCGAGCTGATTGCCTCAGAAAATTACACCAGTCCAGCGGTCATGCAGGCGCAAGGTTCACAGCTCACCAATAAGTATGCAGAGGGTTATCCGGGCAAACGTTTTTACGGTGGTTGCGAATATGTAGACCAAGTAGAGCAATTGGCAATAGACCGCCTGAAAGCCTTATACGGCGCAGAGTATGCCAATGTACAGCCGCATTCAGGCAGCCAGGCTAATCAGGCAGTGTATTTCAGCATTTTAAAACCGGGTGATACTGTGATGGGCATGAATCTTGGTCACGGCGGGCATTTAACGCACGGTTCACCTGCTAATTTATCGGGCAAGTTGTTTAACATTGTGGCTTATGGCCTTAATGACAAAGAAGAAATTGATTACGATGAAATGGAACGTATTGCTATCGAAGCGAAACCAAAGTTGCTAATCGGCGGGGCATCTGCTTATGCTTTACGTTTCGATTGGGCGCGTATGGCGGAAATCGCCAAAAAAGTGGGCGCATATTTTATGGTGGACATGGCGCATTATTCTGGTTTGATTGCGGCTGGTGTGTACCCGAACCCGGTGCCACATGCCGACTTTGTCACTTCTACCACACACAAAACTTTACGTGGCCCACGTGGCGGCATTATTTTGGCTAGAGCGGAATTTGAAAAATCGTTGAATTCTACCGTTTTCCCGGCATTGCAAGGTGGCCCATTGATGCACGTGATTGCGGGTAAAGCGACTGCATTCCTAGAGGCGGCGCAGCCAGAGTTTAAGGTGTATCAACAACAAGTGCTGAAAAATGCAGTTGCGTTGGCTGATGCGCTTGCCGCACGAGGATTACGCATTATTTCTGGTCGTACTGAATCACACATGTTCATGGTTGATTTACGCCCAAAAGGCTTAACCGGAAAAGCGGCAGATGCGGCACTGAGTTGGGCGCATATTACCGTGAATAAAAATGCCATTCCAAATGACCCGGAAAGTCCATTTGTGACGTCCGGTATTCGTATTGGCTCACCCGCGATTACCACGCGCGGCTTTAAAGAAGCTGAAGCAAAACAGGTGGCGAATTTGATTGCCGATGTGTTGGATAACCCAACGGATGAAACCGTGATTTTGGCCACCAAAGAAAAAGTGCATGCGTTAACGGACAGATTTCCTGTCTATGGAAGTTAAACAGTGAAATGCCCTTTTTGCGGTGAGTCTGATACGCAAGTCATTGATTCAAGAGTCAATGATGAAGGTGATTCGATTCGCCGTCGCCGCAAATGTGGGGTTTGTGATAAACGCTTTACCACCTATGAAACCGCTGAGTTACACCTGCCACAAGTAGTGAAAACCAACGGCACGCGCGAAGAATTTAGCCGTGACAAACTGCGTTTGTCGTTCACTCGCGCACTACACAAACGGCCAGTGCCCACCGAATATGTAGACCGTGCACTTGACCATATTGTGCAAAAAATGTTGGCACGGGGCGAGCGCGAAATTACAGCACGTGATTTGGGCGAAAGTGTGATGAGCGAGTTAAAGCTGATGGATAAAGTGGCTTATATTCGTTTTGCCTCTGTCTATCGCAGCTTTTCTGATGTGGATGATTTCCACGATGTCATTCGCGACTTATAAGCTTTAAGCCGCATGGCTTTTACCTCACAAGATCACCTCTTTATGGCGCGCGCACTGCAGCTAGCAGAGCAGGGCTTGTATACCACGATGCCCAACCCGCGCGTGGGTTGTGTGATTGTCAAAGAGGGCAAAATAATTGGCGAAGGCCCGCACTTAAAAGCGGGTGAGCCGCATGCTGAGGTGTTTGCGTTGCAGCAAGCTGGCGAACAAGCACGCGGTGCTACCGCTTATGTCACACTGGAGCCCTGCAACCATACTGGCCGAACTGCTCCATGTACCCATGCCTTGCTCAGAGCTGGTATTTCTAAAGTCATCGCCGCGATGCAAGACCCCAATCCTCTTGTGGCTGGCAGCGGTTTGTCGTATTTACAGGCGCATGGCATAGATGTTGCCAGTGGCTTGATGCAAACGCAGTCAGAAGCCTTAAATCCTGGATTTATTGCACGGATGACACGTAACACCCCTTTTGTGCGCAGTAAAATCGCCGCCAGTCTAGATGGCAAGACTGCGCTTAACAATGGCATCAGCCAATGGATAACGGGGGAGGCGGCTAGGGCGGATGTGCAGCATTGGCGCGCGCGTAGTTGCGCCATACTTACTGGTGTAGGCACCGTGTTAGCAGACAACCCGAGCATGACCGTACGCTTAAATAACGAGCATGTTGACCACATAGATATTGGCCCTCAGCCTATGCGCATTATTATCGATAGCACTTTGAAAACGCCAATCAATGCAAAAATATTGGCTGGTGGCAATGTGTTGATTGCATTTGCGCACGCGGATAGTGATAAGGCAACCGCTTTATTATCGACAGGCGCCGAACTACTTTGTATTCCGAATGATCAAGGAAAAGTGTGCCTAAAAACGCTGTTAAGCCACCTAGCCGCTCGCGAAATTAACGAGGTGTTAGTAGAGGGTGGCGCGGGACTAAATGGGTCGTTATTAGCGCAAAATCTCGTTGATGAACTATTGATTTATTACGCCCCAAAACTGATGGGGAACATCGCCAAAAGCATGTTCGATTTGCCTGAACTAACCGCGATGAGCCAAGTACTAGATTTGCAAATTTTGGATGTGCGCCATATTGGTAGCGATATTCGCATTCGAGCTAAAGTTTAGCTTATGGCAAACTATAAAAATTCAGAGTTTTGTTGTGCAGTACAAGGCGCACGGAACACAGAAGCCGAGATAGTACGGGGTTGTACAGCGAGGCTGCGCGTACCGCGCAACGCAGTAAGGCTAACAAAAAATGAATTTTCTTGGTTGCCAAATGCTGATTGATACACACTGCCATCTGGATGCCGCTGAATTTGATTTAGACAGAGACGCAGAGGCGAGTTTTGCCGCGCAATCAGGTGTGCGTATGATTGTGGTGCCATCCGTTACGCCAGAAAACTTCCAAGACGTGATTCACCTATCAGCTCAGCATCCGCATGTATGCTATGCCTTAGGCCTGCACCCTATGTATATCGACAATGCCAGCCCGGGTGACATCAAACGTTTACATGCGTTAATTACTCAGCAGCTGGCTGTGCCCAATAAGTTGGTGGCGGTAGGCGAGATTGGCTTAGATTTTTTTGTGACACAGCAAAATCGCGAAACGCAGGAATATTTTTTTGCCGAGCAGCTAAAAATTGCCAAAGAATTTAATTTGCCGGTGATTTTGCATGTGCGTCGCGCGATAGATGATGTGCTGAAGCACTTACGCAAATATAAAATCACTGGCGGCATTGCGCATGCATTTAATGGCAGCCCGCAACAAGCGGAAGAATTTATCAAGTTAGGGTTTAAATTAGGCTTTGGTGGTGCCATGACTTATCCACGTGCGCTAAGGATTCGCGAGCTCGCTAAAAATCTGCCGATTGAGAGCATTGTTTTAGAAACGGATGCGCCCGATATTCCGCCAGAATGGTTAGGTAGCAAAGGTAGGAATAGCCCGAAAGAGCTAATGAAAATTGCAGAAACTTTAGCTGATTTAAAGCGCATGCCAGTGTCGCAAATCATTGAAATTACAGGCAAAAATTCTATACAAATTTTGCCAAAATTAGCCAGCTTATGCACACCACTTGAAGTGTTACATTAAGATATAAAAAAAACCGTGTAAAACCAATGGCATACTGTAAGTGATTGTTTTTTATAATAAAAAAAGTAGATTAAAAAATGAACTTTTTGAAAAAAGCCTTATAAATTGATAAGTTACGGTTTTAAGACACAGTAATCCACAAAGTTATCCACAGATTTTGTGGATGGAAAAGCGTAAAAAATAAAAGCAAAATAAATGCAAGCGTTTTAATTAAAATTATTTATACCTTTTTTTAAATTTATGGCATGAAAATTATATTAAACCTCACCATCATCTCGCAAAATAAATCGCAAAAAATATGAAAATCGACCAACAACATGATCGCGTCAATTGGCGTACTATTTGGCCAGATGCGCGCTGTAAATTTGTCGAGATTATCGATCAAACCAGGCTTCCGTTTAAGTTTGAAACGGTGCGTGTGCATACCCTAGAGCAAATGGTATATGCAATCTCCAGAATGCAGGTGCGTGGTGCGCCTTTAATTGGCGTGGCAGCAGCTTATGGTATGGCATTGGCGATGCTGGAAGATGAGTCAGATGCTAATTTACAGGCTGCGGCAGACATGCTCAAAAATAGTCGCCCCACTGCGGTCAATTTGGCCTGGGCTGTAGACCGCATGGTTGCTGCCTTGCGGGTAATGCCACACACTAGGAGAAATTTTACTGCGTGGCATGAAGCCGCCAATATTGCCGAGGAAGATGTAGCGCAGAATCAGGCAATTGGCCAGCATGGTGTTGAGTTAATCAAAAGCAACTTTCAAAATAAGCCTTTTAATATTTTGACGCACTGTAATGCCGGCTGGCTGGCAACTGTGGATTTTGGTACTGCGCTGGCACCAATATACGCTGCGCACGATGCTGGCATAAATGTGCACGTTTGGGTAGGCGAAACGCGTCCACGTAATCAAGGTGCATTTTTAACGGCTTGGGAGCTGGCACAACACGGCGTTCCGCACACGGTGATTACTGATAATGCCGGTGGTCATTTAATGCAGCAGGGTTTGGTAGATATGGTGATAGTAGGCGCAGACCGTGTCACAGCTAATGGCGATGTCTGCAATAAAATCGGCACTTATTTAAAGGCGCTCGCGGCGCACGACAATCAGGTTCCTTTTTATGCCGCAGTGCCAACACCTACTATCGACTGGGCGTTAAGCAGTGGTAAAGACATTAAAATTGAAGAGCGCAATGCTAACGAAGTGAGCCATATACAAGGCTGGGAAGATTTAGTTACCGATGGTAATCTGCAAACAATACGCGTGATTCCAATTGAATCAAGCGCTGCTAACCCAGCGTTTGATGTGACACCGGCTCGATTGGTGACAGGCATCATCACTGAAAAAGGCGTGTTTGCACCACAAGACTTGTTGCAAATAACTAATCCATTGTTTTAAAGCGCAAATGAGTAAAAAGTTTGATATTAACCGCAGATTTTTTTTAGCCTTATCTGCGGGTGCTGGGCTAGCCCTCTGTTATTTAGGCGCTAAAAATGTATTAGCAAAAAGGCCAGACCATAATAATCTTGTAAAAAAAGCACCTAGGGTTAATGCACGCTTGGGCATTAACTTGGCAGGGCTTGCAGATTGGAATACAGAACTTCCCTTTGTGGATCTTTTTCGTATGTCGCGCGAATGGGTCAGCCAATCTAAGGAGGGAGCATGGGGGTCGGGCCCTAAACTTGATCTTGATGAAGATGGATGGGTGAAATTTTTAGAAAAGGGCTGTCGGGCAACGAGGGTTATTTCTTCACTGCCTGCAAACCAGTATCCAAGCGGCGATTATGTTGTGTTGCATGATGGGGATGGAGAGCTAACATCCTCAGCAGGCCAGATGATAAAGAGTGGGCCAGGCCGACTCATATTAAAAGTAGATGGGAAAAAAGACTCTTTTCTAATCGACCTGATTAAAACCAACCCGCAAAATTATCTTCGTAATATCAGGGTCATTTCACCAGGCTTTGAGTCAACTTATCTTACAAATCCATGGCATCCAAGCTTTCTTAGACGTTGGTCCGGAATTGCTTGCCTGAGGTTTATGGATTTTATGAATACCAACAATTCAGCCCAAGTTAACTGGGCTGAACGTCCTAAATTAACTGATGCCAGTTTTGCAAACAAAGGCATTCCGTTAGAAATGATGGTGGATTTAGCGAATCGATTAAATACTGACGCATGGTTTTGCATGCCCCACAAGGCAGATGATGATTACATCAAGCAGTTTGCCCTTTACGTCAGGGATAATTTAAAACAGGGGTTGCGGGCTTGGGTAGAGTATTCAAATGAAGTCTGGAATGGTGGGTTTGGGCAAAACAATTATGCTGCAAAAGCAGGTCAGCGCCTTAAATTTGCCGATAAGCCTTGGGAGGCTGCATGGCGATATTACGCTTATCGTTCAGTGCAGATTTTCAAAATTTGGACTGATGTCTATCGCGGCCATGACCGTTTCGTCAGGGTTTTAGCTTCACAAGCGGCTAATGAATATGCATCTGAGCAGATTTTAAGTTTTCAAGACGCTGCCAACGAGGCGGATGTGTTGGCAATCGCGCCCTATGTATCGTTTAATGTATCCCCTAGCGATGAAGATGGTATCAATGATAAGGCTGTGAGCACATGGAGCTTAGATAAACTATTTGAGCACATCAATAAAACAGCATTGCCAGAATGCCTGCAATGGGTTAAAAATAGTAAAAAAGTAGCCGACCAGTATGGGCTTAATCTAGTGGCTTATGAAGCAGGTCAGCATTTGGTGGGTGTTAACGGCGGGGAAAATAATGAGAGGCTGACTCAACTCTTTAAACAAGCCAATGCAGATAAACGTATGGGCGAAATTTATGCAAAAAGCTTGGCAATGTGGGCACAACTGGGCGGCGACTTGAACTGTACTTATTATAGTGTTGGCGGATGGTCTAAATGGGGCAGTTGGGGTTTGCTGCAACACTATGCAGATACGCCTACAGGCTCGCCTAAATTGATGGCTGCAATAAAATGGGCAATTTCACGCGGGCAAAAAATGGCCGTTTAACTGGAATTGATATGCAAAACGCACAGGATAAATTACTTAGCATTACTCAAAAACTCGCCGAGCTTGGCCTGAATAAAGGCACGTCAGGCAATTGCAGTGTGCGTTCCAGGGAAGGGTTTCTGGTTACACCTTCTGGCATGAGTGTAGAAGACATGACGCCCGCTAGCATGGTGCAAATGCAATTTGTTGGTAGTTTTGAGCAAGGTAAAAAACCTTCATCTGAATGGCGTTTTCATCGTGATATTTTAGCCATCCGCCCGGAAATCAACGCGGTTATCCATACCCACAGCATGTTCGCTACTACCTTGGCCTGCTTGCACAAAGATATTCCGCCATTTCATTACATGATAGCAGTTGTGGGTGGCGATAGTATCCGATGTGCGCCTTATGCATTGTTTGGCTCGCAAGCGTTGTCAGATAACGCGCTAACCGCGTTGCAAGACCGCAAAGCCTGTTTACTGGCGAATCATGGCATGATCGCGCTGGGGCGCGATTTAGAAGATGCCTTGACAGTGACGGTGGAAGTCGAAAACCTGTGTGAACAATATTGGCGGATTTTGCAGTTGAATCCAAACCCACCATTACTTAGCGAAGCTGAAATGCGTGAGGTGTTTCAGCAGTTTAAGGGTTATGGGAAATGGTCGATTTAAACGTATATGAAAACTGGCTAGTTACTAGATTTTGTTAATTGATTTAACTTTGCTTGTGATTTTTTGTCACCTAACCTAGCGGCTTGCAATAACAATTCAGTTGCGGCATTTAGGTCACCTTTATTAT
>JAKFDL010000006.1:0-8097 GCA_036676175.1 Methylotenera sp.
CTTGATGTGCTTGTACAGTGAGATTTTTAAATGCCTCTTCTTGCTTATCTTTATCGGTGCTGTAATTGGCTATTGCCCACTCATGTTGCAAGGTAGCAATGCTGGCATCTAACTTTTCGTCTGCCATGAGTAAATTAGAAAACAAACTCAATAACAATATTGAGAGCGTTAGGCGATAGTTTTTCATAAGAATGACTCCTTTAAATTTATAGAAATTGGCGTGCGATTAAGGTGGTATTTTTCAGACCCTTGTTGACCAGTGCTGGGCATACCCCATTCAGCCATGCAAAAAACGATTGCGGCTGACCAATAAAAACTTCCTGCTGTTCTTTTTCAAGTGCTTGAATAATGCGCTTAGCGACGGTATAGGCATCGTCCGTTTGACTGCCCGTTTTTTCCCACATTGCCACTGTACTGGCATCATTCATAGCGGTTTTAATGCCGCGTGGTGCGATATAGGTAATGCCAATATTGCTACCTAAAAGCTCTCGACGTAAGGATTGTGAAAAGCCATGTATGGCAAACTTACTGGCACAGTAAGTTGCAAAATATGGGAACCCTAAAGAGCCAAATATCGAACCTACGAAGACGATATGGCCCTGATTTTTTTCAATAAAATCAGCAATAACTGCATGTGTTAACTGAATAGGCGCGGTCACGTTGGTATGCAGCATTTGTGCGATACGCGCATCACTTTGTTGCTCAAACTTAGTAAAGTCCAACACACCTGCGTTATTAATCAAAATATCGATACTGCCTATTTGTTGCTTGGCCGCTTCTGCGATATGGATAATTGCCCCTGCTTCGCTTAAATCAGCGGTAATGCTAGTCACACTGGTCGCCGTTTTTTCTAAGGCATTTTGGAGCTGATTTAACTTAACCTGATCTCGACCAACTAGCGCTAGCTGGGCACCTTTTCTCGCCAGCTCAGTAGCGAGCGCTTGCCCTAAGCCACCTGTGGCGCCCGTGAGCAGAACACGTTTTCCTTTTAAATTCATATCAAGCTTTCTCGGAATATTGCGCGTCTAAATCACGGAAAATATCGGCATATAGTTTGTAAAATGCTTTCGCTGCATGAATGACTTGCTGCTGATCTTGAGCATCGCTAATCTTATTCACGATATCTTCATAAAACTTAGTGTGCTCAACATCCAAAGCGCCATGTGATGAAAGATAGCTAAAACAATTGGCTGGCAGATTTAAGCTTTTGGAAATTGCAGTTGCCGCTTGGCTAGCTACAGCAGTACTCGTACCTTCCAGCACCAACACCATGCCAAAAAAACCAATTGGATTGACACGATGCACCATATCGTAGGCATAAGAAACCATGAGTTCAGTGGCTAGACTTGGCTTGCCACGACGCACTTGTTCCTTATCGCGGCCGCAAGCGGCTATGTCATTTAATATCCATTCTTGGTGACCAATCTCTTCATCGATATATTCCGCAATTGCCACGCGTAACCACTCATAGTGTTCCCCCAAACGACTCCCTGTGGCCATCAGCAATGGCACTGTATGCTTCACATGATGATAAGCCTGCGTGAGAAACGCCACATATGTGTCTAGACTGAGCGCTCCTGCGGCACCACGGGTAATAAGCGGTAAACTCAAAAGTACATTTCGCTCTTGTTCTGTTGCCTGTAACAGTTGTTCGTAAAAAGTCATGCAACTTCCTTATATAAATGGTTAATTTCGTGCTGATAGGCTTGATAGATCTCTGGCCGTTTAAGTCGGCCATTAAGCGTTAATTGTTGATTTGCACTGGTAAACGGTGAGACGACAATCCATTTGCTGATGCGGGCGTAATCTGGCAATTGCTGATTGATTTCAGCAATCGATTGGCTAATTAATTGATCTGATGCATGTAGCTTGCTGACGATAAGTGCGATATTCCAAGGTTTAGACTCGCCGAACACACAGACTTGGGCGATATATGGTGAATTGAGTAGCGCACACTCGATCCATTCAGGCGATATGTTGCGTCCAAAAGAGGTGATGAAAATATTTTTTTTACGCCCTTTAATGTGCAAAAAACCTTGCAAATCTATCGCGCCTATATCACCTGTGGCCAGCCATTCTTGATTGGTTGTGGCAGGCATATCCCCTGTATAACCTAGAAAATGGGCTCCCTTCACTAAAATTTCGCCATCTTCTGCCAGCTTTATTTCTAAGTGTTGCAGCGGTTGCCCAACGGTACCAATTTGGTTATTGACAACTGTGTTTAATGCGACGACTGAAGCGCATTCAGATAAGCCATAACCTTGATACACAGGCAAAGCCAGTCTCCTGGCGCGTTCAAGTATGTTGATTGTAACTGCTGCGCCACCTACTGCCAAAAAGTGCAAATGTGGTAAAGATGAAGCGCCTGATTCCATCGCTGACACTAACGCGCTGAGTAATTCAGGAATAAAGATTGCGGTGTTTGCCTGCGTAGTTAAAAGCGCGTGATGCAATTTCTGAACGTCTAGCTGGCTACCATTTAATCCAACCTGATCGCTCGGTAACAGGTAAATGGTAGCGCCAGCAATTAACGCAGCATAAACGCCTGCCACATTTTCTAATAATGTAGAAAGCGGCAATACACATAAATGCTTCGCTTCGCTAGTAATCTGTGTAGCCTTCACGACTGAATCAGCTACACTCAACATGCTTTCTGCGCTCAGGCAGACACCTTTAGGACTACCTGTTGTACCAGAGGTATAGGTGATTTTAACCGTGCCTTTTGGCAAAGATTTTTTAGCCAGTTGCAGGTCAAATTGCATGAGTCGCTTGCCTGCAACAATCAGCGTACTTTTTCTGATAATTAAATCAGCAAATATTTGACTAAACCGTTCAGGCTGATCAGTAATGAGCGTGCCCACACCCGCATCTATCGCAACATGCAAAATTTGTGCATCTGTAAAGAAGAACGGAATGGGTACTGACGGAATTTCGCTACCGAGCGCGGCAATGTCCAACACCACCCACGCCGGATGATTACATATGGCAACAGCTATTGGCAGGCCTGAGTTTTGTAGCGTCCAATCTTGTCTAAGCTTGGCAATGGCTTGCTGGAGTTGTGCATAAGTTAGGCCTGCTGTATCGCCTTGCAAGGCAACTGAGTCCGGTGTTAGCAACACATGCTCAGCAAGTGTTTGCTCGAATGTGGCATACTGCATTTTGGTTAATTCGCCATATTACGCACAGCAATAACTTGTGGCTGATGGTCATAATAGCTGCCCCAGTCTGCAAGCTCATTAGCTGGTAAGCGATTAGGGTTAACTGCATGCAACGGAAACACATCGGTGCCGCCTTTTATCAATCCATTCTGTAAAGTGTGATGTGCCGTTGCAACGCACCATTGCACACCAGCCTCAATACTGTGCTGAATCACATGCGCGATGAGAATGCCTGAATTACGTGGATTAATCACCGCTAAGTTGCCAATTTCAGTAATATCCGACCGTAAAATAGTTTGATTCAGGCTGTTTGATATGACTTTCTCAATAGGGTCATCTAGGTACTGCTCTAAAAATAACGGCGTATTTTTAGCCCAGCGCATGCCAAACGCTGCCATTAAGTGATGACTTTCATCACGCAAGGCAATTAATCTAGGCATGAAGTTTTTGATATTCGCCCTATAGGCACGATAGAACACGTCAGCTATAAACGCTTCAACTTCTGCTCGGTCTGGATGCGTTGTGCTCACTTCAAAAGCACTTATTTCTTGCATGGTATATCGCTTAGGCTTTGCAAAAGCGCGTAAGTCATAAGCTTTTTCAGCATAAAAAGCTTGCGTATCAGCATAGTTTTCTTGGTTAAACATATCAGTTTCCGTGGGATGATGTGATATGCAATGCAAGCGACATGCCAGCTTTATAATGTATTAAAAATCAATAGGTTAATTATTTTTTTTAAAAGATAATGCAATATTTGCAGGTATATAAAATAAAAGCATGCAAAATTTGCATGCTTTTTAAGGCCATTAAGAATATTAAGATTTGTGCAGAGGCTAGTGTGAGCAGTCTAGCAATGGTTGCTGCGTACTGATGTCGTCACCGTCAATCCACAGCAGTACTTTGACTCTTTCGTCAACAGTGCAAGCATTCACGTAGCCAATTGCACTTTTGGTATCGGTCACAAATCGTATGACCGCTTCTTCTGAGTTCACTGAATGAGGTGGCTGTATACCGTTAAAATATAGGCCATTCCAGTAATCAATTTGTTGCTTTGGCATGCTGCCTAATACTGACTGCGAGAATTGAATTCTAAGGGCGTGTTCAGAGCGCAAATTCACTGGAATGATGCGCTTGCCATTAGGCCAGAACAATTGCTTGCGCAAATAAATCAGCTTTAACGAGTTCGGTGTGAGTTTGAGTTTATCGGCTTGCTCTTGCGTTGGCACGATGACCGCAATGACAGATGAGCGATCTTCAGCCTGCGCCAATCCAGCATATAACAACGCAATGATGAGAATAAAAATACGCATCTATCAGCTAAAAGAAAAATGCATAAGAAGCAATGAAGCCACTCGGGGCCTCTGGCAGATTGCCACTTCCTCCTGCGAACTCCAACTTCAGTAGATGTGTAGGTTTTACACGCCAAGTCGCCCCAGTAAGCCAGCGTTCCACACTAGCTTCATTTGGGCGCTGTAAAGTCTCTATTCTGGTGAGCCAGAACCAATCTTTTAAGCCGAGTCCGTTGAGTGGTACTGCTGTCTGCAAATAGGCACCACTGCCACCATCACCTCCATTAGAAGTGAAACGGGCAAAACCCTCACCACTAAACTCTGTTCCGCCAATATTGGTAACAAAATCTAATCCCAACATACGGTAGTTTTTATCTTGCCCTGAAAATGCAGCGATGTTTTTTTCTCGGAATGAAAGCGCCGAAATGCCAATATTCCATTGCTTGCTAAGTGCGATACGTCCACCAAACACATGCTCGAACGGTAAGTCGAACTCATCCTCTTCTTGGTCTTCTAGTACTTCACTAAATAACATATAGTCCAGGGCATAATCACTCACAGGGAGACTGCCATGCAGCATCAAACCATTAGTAGCAGTTGGGAATAAACGATAGGTTGCTAATGGGCGAGTGCTTGTCCATACCAGCGGACTCGCATGCAATAAATTCCAACGGCTATTAGGCGTTAAAAAACGACCGATACGCAAGTTAGCTTTTTCAGAAAAGTTGTAGTCAAGGTATAAGCGCTCTAAGTCCAATCGAGAACCTTTAGTGTGGAGCTTTCGTTCATCATCCCAACTCAGCGGATCTTCCAGCTCTAGTTCACTAAAAAAACTCCAGCGGCTATCGCCATTCCAAGTTAATAATAAACTTATTTCATTTATAGCAGCTTGAGCGTCATTCTCGCGAGGCAATGTAACTCCAGCACTTGAGTAGCCTCCCAAATTGAATCCTTCCCAGAGTTTGGAGGATTCATCTGCGACTGCTTGCTTGCACAGTATAAACATGCAGACTAAACTGCACAGGATGTGTAATACTGATTTTTTTATATGCATATCTTTCATTCCAATAGCCTAATTGCAGAAAGCTTGGTATTCACGCTGGTTATTTTCTCACTTAACGCTCCAAATGCCTAAGCAACTGACCATTAAGCAACTTTTATTGTTGGCCTTTTTATTGGCTGGCCTATTACCCGCAATGCTAGTTAGCTTTTTAAGTTTTTTTCAGGCCAGAGAGGCCCTTAAAAAAGAAATCACGCATGATATGCTCACGCTCAGTCAGGCAGTGGCTAACGACATTGCGCGCATGATGTATGAACGCGTTCAAAATGTCCACTCCTGGAGTCGGCTCAGCATTATGCAAGAAGCAAAAATTGGTGACGTTGATAAACGATTGTCAGTGTTTCTAAAAGAACTGAATACAAGTTACGGCAACATCTATCGCAACATTTATATCGTTGATACACAAAGAAACGTGGTCGCCTCAAGCAACTCTACCCAACTTGGCAAAACAATTAGTGAGCCTCCCAACTGGTTCAACATCACACAGTCAAACAGCAAGGTCAATGTCAGTCAATTATCCGAGAACACATTGCCGCTATCAGCGGCAATTTTAGATGCAAACGGAGACATTGAACCCTTCACTCTAGTTGCAGAGTTTAACTGGCAAAATATTGAAAGTATTCTCAACAGTAGCGCAAAGCAACAAACCGCCGCGGTACTGTTTAACAAGCAAGGCACTCCTATTGCCAAAACGCCAAATTGGGAAGGAATAGAAAGCGGTCATAGTCTTCGCGTTTCCAGTCAGGCGCTGTTTGATCCTTTGGCATTAAGCTGGAAAGTCAGTATTGAAAAATTACATTCGGTTGCTGTTGCACCTGCAGATAGATTGGGTTGGATATTTTTAGCCTTACTCGTTACATCAATATTATTTTCTGCAATATTGGTGATTCCAATTGCCAGAACACTTACCCTACCACTTTCGCAACTCACCAATTCTGTATTAGGTTTTGCTAAGCAAAAAAGATTAAGCCTGCCTCACTCCGGGCCAACGGAAGTACGCACGCTTAGTAATGCTTTTGCAAGTATGGCTAAAGATTTAGCACAATACGAGGCAGACCTAACACGTGCCGCAAAGTTAGCTGTTGCGGGTGAAATGGCTGCTGCAATGAGCCATGAAATACGCACACCACTTGGTATTTTACGTTCCTCAGCTGAGCTATTGCAGCGCGAAAAGCATTTGTCCAAAGAAGCCACAGAGGTACTTGGTTTTATTATTAGCGAAACGGAACGACTTAATAAGCTGGTGAGCACTTTAATTGATGCTGCGCGCCCACGTCAGCCCAATTATGCTGAGCACGATCTAAATCAAATAATCAATCACTGCGTAGCTTTGTTATCAGCCCAAGCGCAGGCTAAAAACATTCAGATACATTACGCAGTAAATCGCCCGGTGATTGTGGAGCTTGATGCAGACCAAATCACCCAAGTATTGATGAACTTACTCATGAACGCGATACAGATTCTGCCTCGAGAGACCACAGATCAAGGCAATATTGAAATTACACTTACAGAATCTACTCAGGAGGTAACTTTGCAAATTGCGGATGATGGGCCAGGTATTCCAAACGAGAATCAAGCCAGTATTTTTGAGCCATTTTTCACCCAGCGCGTCAATGGGATAGGCTTAGGGCTGGCAATCGTGAAACAAATCGTGCAAACCCATCATGGTGAAATCCACTACGAAAACAGTGCAATGCAAGGTGCACAGTTTACAATTACAATTCCTAAAAAACGGGCATAAGCATTGGAAAACTTAAAGCGTATATTAGCAGTAGATGATGAACCCAGCATGCGACGGTTACTTGAGATTAGCCTGCGCCAAGCTGGTTATCAGCCTGTATTGGCTGCCGACGGTAAAGAAGCGCTCAAATTCATTAAATCAGAACATATTGATTTAGTGCTAAGTGATTTACATATGCCGAGTATGAATGGATTAGAATTATTAAAAGCCATTCGGGCAGAGTCTGATTTTTTGCCGTTTATTATGGTAACGGCACAGGGTGAAATTAAAACTGCAGTAGAAGCCATGAAACTTGGCGCAGAGGACTATATTTTAAGACCGTTTGATCTTGGAACACTTGAAGTCGCGATTGCAAAAGCGCTGTCTAGCCAGCGCATGGCGGTTGAAAACGCTTACCTGAAAGCGGAAAGACAGACTAGCGAGCTGCTTATAGGTGATAGTCCAGCAATGCAGCAACTCAAGCAGCAAATCACCCAAGTGGCACCCAGCAAAGCAACTGTGCTGATTACCGGTGAAACGGGTACTGGCAAGGAGTTAATCGCGCAATCTATCCATCAGCAATCCGCTGGAAGAAATAATCTATTCGTTGCAGTTAACTGTGCTGCTATACCAGCAGAGATGCTTGAATCTGAACTATTCGGCCATGAAAAAGGCGCCTTTACTGGTGCGGTTAAAGAGCGTATTGGCAAGTTTGAGTTAGCCGATGGCGGCACCTTATTTTTGGATGAGATTACCGAAATGCCGATTCAACTGCAAGCCAAACTGTTACGCGCATTGCAAGAAGGTGTCATTGAAAAACTTGGCGGTAATCGACAAATTCGCCTTAACTTGAGAGTGGTTGCGGCGAGC
>JAKFDL010000007.1:0-4999 GCA_036676175.1 Methylotenera sp.
CAAGTGATCTTTTGCGGTCTTGGTCAAAGAAAAATTTCGCATCGGCCAAGCGTGGGCGTACCACCCGCTCGTTACCTTGAATCACAGCGCTTGGGTCAGCAGGTGAAATGTTAGATACGATTAAAAACTTGTTGGTGAGATTATTGTTAGCATCTAATAACGGAAAGTATTTTTGATTCGCCTTCATGGTTAAAATCAGGCATTCTTGCGGCACTTCTAAAAACTCTTTTTCGAATTGGCCTAACAGCACATTCGGGCGCTCAACTAGCGCGGTGACTTCATCCAACAATGCGTCGTCGTTTATCGGTTTCAGGTTTTGTTTGGCAGCTGCTGCATTGAGCTGCTTTGCAATTTCGGCTTTACGCGCTGCAAAGCTAGCGATGACTGCACCTTCTTCCAGTAATTGCTTTTCGTAACCATCTGCATGGCTTAATGTGATGACAGCATTTTTGGCCTCAAAACGATGCCCTTGTGTGGTGTTGCCAGACTTTAGACCTAGCGCAGAAATATCCAAGGTGCTGCTACCATGCATGGCCACCAAGCCATGCGCAGGGCGCACAAAGTTGACGCTAGTCCAGCCGTCTTGCAACTGGTAAGTCATCACTTTAGGGATAGGCAATTTGTCTAAGGCTTCATCCAGCGCTTTTTGCAAGCCATCTGGCAGCGTCACGCCAGCTTGCAGGACATCTAAAAACAGCGTGTTATTGTCATTTTTAAGCTGGCTTACAACGCTTTCATCTGCACCCAGACTTTGCAATTTTTTAATCAAAGCAGGCGTTGCTTTGCCGTTGGCGTCTAAGCCAACAGTCGCCGGCATCAGTTTTTGTGAGATTTGCTTATCGTCGGCTTTATCTTTTACATACATCACGTGAGCGGCCAAACGGCGCGGCGTCGCAAATGCAGTCACACTGGCATTATCTAGCGTTAAACCTTGCAACTTGAGCGACTCAAACAACACGCCAGAAAACGCTTCGCCTAGTTTATTCAGTGCCTTTGGCGGTAATTCTTCTACAAATAATTCGACTAATAAATTTTTGTTGTGCGGGTTCTTTTCCATGCTTATGCTGCAACTTTCTTAGGCGTTTCTAACTTGCTTAAATCTAACAGTACTTCATCTGCCCAATTTTTTGGTGCAAGCGGAAAGCCAAGTCTGGCGCGGCTATCCAAGTAGCTGGCGGCGACGGTGCGCGCAATGTTGCGAATTTTCCCGATATAAGCAGCGCGCTCGGTGACGCTAATGGCGCCGCGTGCATCCAGCAAATTAAATGTGTGTGCGGCTTTTAACACTTGCTCATAGGCAGGTAACGCCAATTTCTCTTTAACTAAATGTTGCGCCTGTTTTTCGTGTGCATTAAAGGCAGTCAGTAAAAACTCCACGTCGGAATGCTCAAAGTTATAAGTCGATTGCTCCACCTCATTTTGGTGGAACACATCGCCGTATTTCACGTTTTCTGAATACTGTAAATCGTATACGCTATCTACGCCTTGCAAATACATGGCGAGGCGCTCTAAACCATAAGTGATTTCGCCGGTAATCGGTTTGCAATTAATGCCACCGACTTGCTGAAAATAGGTGAATTGGGTGACTTCCATGCCGTTCAGCCACACCTCCCAGCCCAAGCCCCATGCGCCAAGTGTCGGGTTTTCCCAGTCGTCTTCTACAAAGCGGATGTCATTCTTTTTCAAGTCGAATCCTAATGCTTCTAGCGAACCCAAATATAGCTCTAAAATGTTGGCAGGCGCAGGTTTTAACACTACTTGGTATTGATAGTAATGTTGCAGTCGATTAGGGTTTTCGCCATAACGCCCATCTTTTGGCCGACGGCTAGGCTGTACGTAAGCCGCTTTCCACGGCTCTGGGCCAAGTGAGCGCAAGAATGTAGCGGTATGTGAGGTGCCTGCGCCGACTTCCATGTCGTAAGGCTGTAGCAAAGCGCAGCCCTGCTTATCCCAGTAGGATTGCAGGTTTAATATGATTTGTTGAAAAGTTAACACCATGATGTGGATTGTTGCTGCATAAATCAAAAAACCAATTTTACCTTAGAAAGCCTCTTTTCCGCCAAACTAGCGCAATCAAAACTGTAAAACTGAACACAATAAATGGCCAGTTACCCCAGCGCACATAAGGTGTGCTGCCGGTGTAACCCTGTGCAGAGACATTCAGCGTCGTTTGCGCGTCGTGCGGCGCATGCGCTAACACATAGCCATGCTGATTGATGCTAGCGGTGGCGCCCGTATTGGTAGCGCGCAACATATAGCGGCCAGTCTCTAATGCGCGCGCTTGCGAAAACTGCATGTGCTGGTTCGCCGCGTAAGATTGGCCGTACCATGCGTCATTACTAATATTCACCAACAAACTGGCTGCTGGCAATTGACGGATTATTTCTTCGCCAAATACATCTTCATAACAAATATTGACGCCAATTTTTTGGCCTGCCAAGCGCATGGGTTGTTGCTGTGCACCACCGCGTGATAAATCGCTCAGCGGCATATTCAGCCAATCACGGTAAATCCAGCCGAATACTCTTTTGAGAGGAATGAATTCGCCAAACGGCACTAGGTGATTTTTTGCATACGATTGAATAGCGTGAACATTAACATCTTCGTCGCCAAATCCAAGCGCGCTGTTGAAATACTCATTGGTTTTTTCGTTATATTCCACCATGCCAATAATGAGCGGATGCTGTTCAGCGTGTGCCAAAATAGTGTTTTTAACCGATTCGTCCAATTGGCTAGAAATCACTGGCAATGCAGTTTCCGGCAAGATGATGAGATCGGCCTTGCTGGCTTGCAGCATACTTAAATACTGGTCAATGGTACTTTGCGCTTTTTCGGGCGACCACTTTGTATTTTGTGCGATATTGCCTTGTACTAATGCCACTTTTATTGGCGCGCCACTAGGTGTGGTCCATTCGATGGTTTTTAGAATATAACCAGCAACTAAAGTGAGCGTAACAAAGCCAATCATATTGCGCTTAAAGAGTGGAGTTTGATGCTTATGAGCTATCCAATAGCCAATTAAGGCACTGATAAAAACCGTGATGACGGAAACGCCATACACACCGACAATTGGCATATAACCTGCCAACGGACTTTGCGGCACTTGGCTGTAACCCATTGTTAACCATGGGAAACCAGTAAAAATCCAGCTACGCACCCAATCGCTTAAGCCCCATAGCACAGGCACGCTTACCCATAGCAAAGATTGATTTTTACCGCTTATTTTTTTGCTGAAATAGCCAACCAAACCAACAAACAACGCCATAAATGCACTTAAGCAGAATGTGCTGAATCCTGCGAACCACCAAGGCATGCCGCCAAAATCGTGCAAACTAATATAAATCCAATAAATGCCAACGCCATATAAGCCAAGACCATAGCTGAAGCCTAATCTCCATGCGGTTTGTGGCGTGCCTGCTCTAGACCATAAATAACATAAGCCAGCAATGGCAAAAATGGGAATTGGAAAAATATAATAGGGTGCAAAACCTAGCACAGTAGTTGCGCCGAATATAAGCGCGAATAGGGTTGGCAGATATTTTTTATTAAAAATCATAAGCAGTTTGGGCAGACTGGAGACCCACGATTGTAGCGTATTTTAGGTTTGATTCGACTGCGTTAATTTGAATTGTTGACAATGCGCAAACTTGGCGACTATATTGCGATTGCATTCATCATTTTTAGGAATCGGAATAACTTTAAACAACAGCAAATAGGAGATTTTATTATGAGCATGGCATCAGAATTTAAGGATTTTATCAGCAAGGGTAATGTGATGGATTTGGCTGTTGGTGTCATTATTGGCGCTGCCTTCGGTAAAATCGTCGATTCATTGGTCAACGATATTATTATGCCTATCGTGGGTAGAATTTTTGGTGGTCTAGATTTTAGTAATATGTACATCCCGCTTAACGGTCAGGAAATGGGGATGGCACTAGTTGAGGCCAAAAAAGCGGGTGCGGTGTTAGCTTATGGTAACTTTATTTCGATCGTGATTAATTTCCTCATTTTGGCTTTTGTGATATTCCAAATGGTGAAAATGGTAAACAAATTGAAAAGAGCAGAACCAGTGGCCCCAGCGCCCACACCAGATGACATCGTGCTGTTGCGTGAAATTCGTGATGCCTTAAGGAAGTAAGCTTTGATTGAATAATAAAAAACGCGCTGTTTTTATTAACAGCGCGTTTTTTATGAGGATAGGTAAGTGTTCAATTATTAGCTGGGTGGAATATCTACCAACGGTTCCATTTCTGGCATTGGTTGTGTCTCGTATTTTTTGCCTGCACCATCGTTAGCTTCACTACCATCGTTATTCAAAAATACAACTTGCACCACTTTATCATCCACAAAATCCAGCTCGGTGGTAGGGTAGTAAGTGCCATTTTCATCGGTATTAATATTATGGTAATGCCAAATGCTCGCCACCACTTTACCAGAACCCTTCACTTTAACGTCATCCGCTCTCGCGGGCTCGCCCAGCAGTTCTACAATTTTTGCTTTATTAAACTGGTTAATTACCGCGACAAAGGCTTTTTCCTCAGTTGGGATCTCTGTCACTAAAGGTTGTAATTGTGCTTCTTCGATTGCTTGTGAGCTACCTGTCTCTTCGGCATAGCCAGTGTTTGCTAACAAGCTAGCAGTTACAAGCGAAACAACCAACATCCATTTTTCCATCAATCTCTCCTAATAAGGAACTTTGCAATCTAGTGTTATGAGATTTGAAACCAAAATTAGTTCAAACAACCCTGATGTACTGATTTTAATGTTTATGTAGACTCAATCGGATATGGTTCATCTGGAATAATTTCTACCAAGATAGAGTGTAAGCGCCTGCTATCGGCGCGTAACACCTTAATACTTAAATTGTCTATGACGATACTATCGCCACGTTTTGGCAAATGGCCAAATTTATTCACCACCAGGCCACCAATGGTGCTGAACTCTTCATCGCTGAAATTGGTGCCAACCGTTTCGTTAAAATCAGCAATTTCAGTAAGTG
>JAKFDL010000008.1:0-3993 GCA_036676175.1 Methylotenera sp.
TTCTACCACCGCCACCGCTCCGGCTTGCGCCGCCACCCCTATTTGCTGAGCTGCGGCTTGATCCTCCGCGAGCACTTGCATCCCTCGTTGATGCGCCGTTACCAATGCCCGAAAATCCACCACCACGGTTCCCGCCCATTTGCCCGCGATCACCTCCATCGCGCCCTCCTAGGCCACGGTCACCCCCATCGCGCCCTCCTAGGCCGCGGTCTGATCCACCTGCCATGCGATCCGAAGTGCCATCGCTGTTACGCCCTTGATCACCTCGTCCACGGAACTGCTCCCGCGACTGGACATCGCGGGTATTCGCACCGCGGTTGTGTTGTTGTGCCACGCGTTTATCTTGGTAAGCCACACCTTTGCGGTGGTCGGCGTTATGATTCCATTTACCGTTGTTATTGTTAGTCCTGTTGAAGCTGTTGTTTTTATTAACATCGATATCCACATCGCCATGGTGCCAGTTGGAATTTCCCCATATTGCAGCACCCACAAATAGTCCGGTAGCAAATGCAACACCTGGCGGGTACACATAGGCTGGCGGGTAAACATAATACGGAGGCGCGCTATACCACCACGGCCCATACACTACGCTTGGGCTATAAGTTGGCACGTAAACCACTTCTGGCTCTGCGGACTGGATGATGTATATTTTCTCGGGTGGTGGCGTATTAGAGTTATATTCAGTGTTTGCTGGCCATGGTTCAACTTTAACATTTTGCTCCTTAGTGGACTTGAGATTGCCTGCAGCATCCGCCTTGGCGCGTAGGTGTTGGACCGTAGCCATGACATCGCTCTTCTGCGCAAGGAACATGTCCCCCAGTTTCTGGGTCCACTCAATTTTGTCATTCATCTGCTTCAGCACCTCCGGCACGGCGGTAAGTCCTTTGACGCTCGGGTCCCATGGCTGCTTCTGCATCGCATCCTCAAGCGCTTTGTCCTTGACATTCGGGTTCGCACTCTGCCAACGCGCTGCCTGCACGATTTCAAGAGGGTAAGTTGACGCCATCAGTATCTGCGCAAGCAAATCATCAGGATAAAGCGCAATCGGCGCAAGGGTCTGGTCAAGATCTTCCTGCGAAAAAGTCGGTGCAGTTGAATCAATGGGTGACTCCGTGATCGTTCCAGCCTGCTGCTCTGCCGGTAGCCCGGCCCACACAGGCGTAACTGTCAGAACGATGACCGTCGCCAGTAAACTGACTTGCGAAGAGAATAGGCTCATAGAACCTCCATCTAAATTAGGTTTATGCACAAATTGCCCGCAACGATTCACGTGTGCGGTAAACGGATAAAAACTGCGTCTTAACTCACTATAAAATTCCACTCAATTAACCGAGTACCACAATGTACCCTTATCAAATAAATGCTGAAATTAGACTTTGGTCTCATAGCTCGCACCAACTTGATTTCAAAATAAATAACCTAAAATTTCAATGCACTTGGTCCAGAATCTTAACTATTGTATTTACAAAATTTCGGGTAAACTCGATTTATCAATATGCATCAGGGCAATAACAAATGCACGAATTTCTGCTGCCAAGCCTATATACATTGAGCGGTATCAGCCTATATGCAGCCCTGCATCATGGCCTTATCGGTATACGCAGACCGTTTGAACAGACACATATATTGTTCTCGCTTTTGTGCCTATTCGTATCGTTTTATATTTTAACTAAAGCATTGGGTTACAAAGCCTTGACGGCTCAACAGCTCGTTGAAGTCCGCAGAGGTGAGGTGATGCTCGTTTGTATCCTTTTTTATCTACTTCCCACTTTTGTCTCCAAGTATACCGGCGTGGCTTCGCGCAGGTTACTCGCTGGATTGGCGATATTCTGGGGGGTTATGGGGTTGGTCAACCTATTATTACCTTATGGCATTTACTATATTGAAATGCCTACTCTAACTTACATGGTATTACCATGGGGTGAGACCGTGGTAGATCTTCGTGTAATTCAACTAAGTCGTTGGCACAACATCGGCTGGCTGGGGTTAGTGTTTGTTATGGGATACTGCATATACGCCTGCTTAGATCTGTACCGCCGCGGTCGGAATGGGCGTGCTCGAAATCTTGGCTGGGGTTTAATACTATTTTTCTCTTCAATCTTATACAGTGGCGCAGTCACTTACGGTCATATCAATTTCATACATTTGGCTGAATTTGGCTTTTTTGGCTTGCTTATGATTATGAGCCTTGGACTGACAGGTATTCTGCGCAGCCATGAACGGCGAATGCAAGCCGTGCTTAATCACGTACCTGCGGTGATATACATGAAAGACCTGGATGGACGCTACTTACTAGTAAATCGACTATATGAGAGTTTTCTCAACATGTCTAACGCGCAAGTGATAGGAAAAAAAGATTCAGAGTTGTTTTCATCCAAATTCGCTGAAATGTTCCATATCAATGAATCAAGTGTCTTGGCTAATCTGATAGCAGATGAGTTTGAAGAAACACTTTATTTAAACGGAGAGGCACATACCTTTCAATCGCTCAAGTTTCCATTACTTGATTTTGAAGGTTTACCCTATGCCATATGCTCCATTTCTACCGACATAACCGAATCGCGGCATCTTGATCAAGAAATGCACTTGCTGCGTCGGAAGATATGGCATGCCGACAGAGTTACCCGCACCGGAGCTATCACGGCCTCACTATCACATGAATTAAGCCAGCCCCTCGCTGCTATTCTTAGCAATGCTCAAGCGGGGTTACGATTTCTTGCTCACGACGATACAGATTTAGAAGAGTTGCAAGCGCTCCTACAGGATATCGTACGTGACGATAAGCGTGCTGGCGCTGTTATCAATGGATTGCGGGCGATGTTAAAGCAACAAGAGTCGCCAAGAGAGATTATCGACTTATCCCAGTGCGCCCAAGATGTATTAGAGCTGCTCCATAGCGAGTTCATTACCCGTAACATAGAAGTAGAGCCAAACTTAACACCTGGATGCACCCTGTTAGCCGATAAAGCGCAGATTCAGCAAGTTATACTCAATCTAATTATGAATGCATTAGAGGCTATGGCTAATCAGCCAGCAGGCAGCTTGAAGCTGAAGGTCACAGTAGACATTCAAAGCGAAGGCAAGGCCTGCTGCTGTATCCAAGATAACGGTGAAGGTATTCCACCAGAGCTGCTGGGTAGGATTTTCGATGGTTTCTATACAACCAAGGCCCAAGGGATGGGGGTGGGTCTGGCAGTATGCCGCTCTATCGTAGAAGCACATAGCGGCCATATCTGGGTAGAAAATAATGATGATGGCAAAGGCGTCACCTTCCACTTCACGCTACCAATCGACACTAGTTACAAAATACCGATTCGACCTTCCAGGAAACGGCGGAAACTTCCTTCACTTACAACTACATAAAGGAGCTTTAAAAATGAATAATGATCGCCAATTGACTCTACATTTTCTAGATGGCACGAAAATTTCGTTCGCTTTTCCAAAACAGGCTGATATGGCAGCAGTTAGGCAGATTAAAGTGGACAGCTTGTGGGATAGTAAACAGCTTATTATTGAGGCCGATGGACATATTCTCGTATTCCCTGTAAGCAGTATCAAATACCTCACGTTTGCAGTCGATACTGAACCAAAAGCAGAGGTTAAATTTCCACCCCACACAATCCGGGGTGCCACTATTCTAGGTTAACTGGGGGTTTTAAGGTTAGATAATGGATTGCGAGCGCTAGGTAAAAAACGAGTGGCGAAAGGTTTCTGCAGGTCTCTGGCGGCAACTATTTTGTTTCATCCCGCTCAGTTATAACCCAAGCAATTGCGTCAATTAAAGCTTGATCGTCGACAGGTTTTCTTAGAAAAAAACGGACCCCAAGATCTCGAGCGCTATGACGAGCAACCTCATCATCAATGGCGGATACAACAATGATTGGACAGGTAATACGCCGGGCTTTCAGCTGCCTCCCTAATTCCAGACCATTCATGTGGGACATTGTAATGTCGAGCAGGATACACCCTTGCAACCCTGCTTCTGCTTGATCT
>JAKFDL010000009.1:0-26308 GCA_036676175.1 Methylotenera sp.
GATATACAGTACGCATGGCAATAATTTTTTAAAAAATATTCTGCGCTTAGCTCAAGAACAAGATAGTTTGCGTGTTGTATGCGATCAGCATGGGGCGCCAACTAGTAGCCAATGTATTGCAAATGGGGTAGTGCAGTTGTTAAATAATTGGCAGATCGATCAAGAAGATCAGGCTGGCATTTATCATTTTACAAATACAGGTGCGGCAACCTGGCATGGGTTCAGTCGCGAGATTATAAGTAATTACAATAATTTACAAAGCCAGCGTAGATGGCCAATGCTTAAAGCTTCAATAGAAAACGTGATTGCCGTGACTTCTCAAGAGTATCCCACGCCAGCCATTCGACCAGTAAACTCTAGACTAGATAATACTAAATTGAAGCAGGTATTCAACGTGGAGTTGCCAAGCTGGCAACAAGGTTTGCAGCAAGTCATGCAAACGCTTTCCTTCTAAATATTTCTGATATAAATCAATATATTATATAAATATATTTAAGTGATATGTTAAGTATGAATATCACTAAAACAATTTTTAAATTGTTAAGTGGCTATGCCAGAGCATCTGCCCAGCTGTTGGGCGTCTCGTAAAGACGTACGCGTTCTAACGTTAGGTGGTTTCCAAAGGTGTCTTTATATTGACTTTTTAAAATTCTAAACGCTTCAGCAGCCATGTTTTCTGCTGTAGGCACGCTCGGGAATATGACTGTCTTATGGCTGGGGAGGGAGTTTAGAAAGTCTAGAACGACACGATCATCTTTAAAAACCAGAAATGCATGATCCCATACATCGACCACGCATTCACGCGCAATTTTTTTAACATCAGAAAAGTCCATCACCATCCCATCTTCAGAAGCGTTAGATGCATTAATAATATCGCCAGAGAGCGTAATTTCTAATGCATAGCGGTGGCCATGCAAGTTGCGGCATTGGCTTTTGTGATTTGGGATGCGATGCCCAGCATCGAACTCTAGACGGGTGGTAATTTGCATAAAATGCTAACTAGGGGATTGGTAAAACCCTATTATAACAGGCAACAATCTAGTGCTGTTTTGCCCATTCAACAAACTGATCAAAAGGCATCGGTTTTGCAAAAAAATAGCCTTGGCATTTATTAATTTTCATTTTCCGGATTAAATCCATGCACTTTTGGTCTTCAACTCCTTCTGCAATCACGTCTTTCCCCAAGCTTCTTGCCAGCGCCGCAATTGATTTTACTATTTCATAATCTTCTTTTGAATTGATAATATCGCGGACGAAAGACTGATCAATTTTGATAATATCAATCGGCATGTTGCGTAACCTCGATAATGATGAAAAACCAGTACCAAAGTCATCCAACGCTAGTCTAAAACCATTTTTTGCCAACTCATTAATCACACTATTAGTAGCTTCATTCAGTTCCAGCACGCCGCCTTCAGTTACTTCTAGCACTAAGTTGCCTGGATTTATTTTCCACAGTGCCGTAGCCTGCAACAGCATATGGGGTAGTTCAAAATCATAAAGATCTTCGGCACGCAGGTTAACCGTCAGGTACAGTGTTAATTGGTATTTATACTGAAGCTCGGCAGCAAAGCGACAGGCTGAGTTAATTAACCAGCGTGTGAATAATTTCTCCTTGCCTGATTTACTTATAATCTCGACCATTAAACCAGCGTGGATAACAATGTTAGCCTGTTCCGTAGTGCGCAATAGCAACTCTGCGCCAACGCATTTTAAATCTTTTAAATTGACTACTGGTTGGAAAAATAAAGTCAAACCATCATTAGAAAATGCTTCTAACACCTGTCTTTCCAGCTCGTTTTGCTCATCAAGTTGTTTTTTTAATGCTTCTGAGTACATTAAAAACAATTGTTGGGTATTGAGTGCGCTTTCGAGTGCCAACTTTGCATTCGTCAACAAATCTTGGCTATGAGTGTCTGGTTTTAATGCGTAAGCGCAACCAATGTATGGGGTTACTAAAACAGTTTGGTTTTCTAAATTTAGCATCTGCTCGAATGCCCGGTGCAGTTTAACTGCCCGCAGGTTTAGTTGAATATCACCACTTAAGTTGGGCAGCAAAATATCAAACTGCAAGTTGCCATTAGCATGAATGAGATTATCAGGAAAGACATTAGCTTTTAAAACTTCTGCAATCGCTTTGTTTAAACCGGCAGTAGCGGAAATTGAAAGGACAGAATTATTTTTTGATAACTGGAACTGAATTGAAAATATGCCAACGTAATGGTCGATTGGTGTGGCAGCGCAAACTATCTCTATGTTAGATAAAATTTGGTTTGCATTCGGTAATTGGGTGTCTGCATCATAATTGAGCAAATAATCCAATATTGAGTCCTGCTGTTGCAAGCGCGTCTCAGCCAAAATATCTAATAAAAAACTGTGAACCTTTGTAGTACTGGAAAACATCAATGATTTTATTTCGAAACATCTTAGTAAATTCATCACTTCTTGCAGGGTGGCGCCTTGCTGCATGGCAATAAGCCAGGTCGGCGCCAATTGATTCATATTTTGGGTGAATGTATTAAGGCTGTCACAGGGTTGCCAAGCATTAAGCTTGGCCTGCAGTGTAGTTAAGCTTGGTTGTACTTCTAGCTTATTAAGTTCTGTGGAGTTGACGCGCAGCCTGTGAAATACATGTTGCGGCTTCAGTTGATAATGGATTAGTTTGCTTAAAATTAATTCTTCACTTATATTTAACTCAGTATCTTTGCCCGCAGTGCTAAATAAAGTTGGCATGTTCATCGCTAAAAGTGTTTTAAACGTAAAAGTCGCTAGGGTTTAGCCCATAGCTATCTGGGGCCAGGCTTTTTACTATCGTATAAGGTTCGCCATTAGGGGTGCTTGGGCTATTGAGCAGGTTCAATATGACAGGTGCCTGATAGCGCTCTTTGTTGGGGTCTAATAATAACATCAGTCTTGGCAACAATCTTCTTACCTGGTTTTGTTGAATCACAACACCAACTTCGCCCGTGTTCAACTCCACTAATGAGCTCACGGGATACATCCCCATAAATTGTACTAACTGATCTATTAATTCTCGGCTAAACTGCTTGCCGCTCAATTGATGAATTTTCTCCAGGGCTTCTTGGTGATAAACCCCTTTCGCGTAGCATTTATGGCTGGTGATGGCGCAGTAAGTATCAATTAAGCCTGCCATTTGCGATAATAAACCAATCTGGCTGCCTTTGGTTGCATAAGGATAACCACTGCCATCTATCCGCTCGTGGTGCTGCGCCACCAAAAAAATCACTGTATTCGGAATATCAGGCGTTTGCTCCAGTATTTTGAGGCTTTCATCCACGTGCTTTTTAACATATTCAAGCTCCTCTTTAGATAAATGACCCTCTTTTAACAGCACATCGGCTGATAGCTTGGCTTTGCCTACATCTTGTAATAAACCCGCTAAGCCTATTTCTTTGATTTGTGCTTTGGGTAACGCTAAAAAGTTACCAAATGCCATTAAAGTGATAGATACATTGAGAGCATGGCTGTAAGAGTAGTCATCTGCCTGCTTTAACCTAGCCAACCATAACAGTGCGTCTGGTGAACGACCTATACTTTCAACCATGCTGTCCAAAACCTCGCTGACAGCGGTCAAGTCTAACTGTTGCTCATTCGCAACTGAATCAAAAATCTGGCGTGTGGCAATTTGTGATTGCTCATACACTGGGTAAACAGCCGCAATTTCCTTTTCTACCGGTAATTCTTCTTCGTAAATAATCACTCTGTAACCATCATCACCTGCTGGGCTGTTTTTTTTGTGTTCGCTAACAGAGTCGGTATTCGATTTAAGTTTATTGCGTTTAAATAAACCTCCAATGAATTGGCTAACATCAGACGCCAATTGCTGTGTTATGGAAGCAGTCTCAAATTTTGATTGTGGGGGTGATTGGGGCAATGTTGTCTGTACAGAAGCACTAGCTCCATGTCTGACGTTGTATAAGGTACTATCTTGACCGCTACCTTCAGCGTTTTGTGGTGCCTGGTAACTTTTTAAGTCGCGTAGAATATCAATAAATGAAGTTTTCTCATTAAATTTATTCTGCGCTGCTTTAGTATCGGTTTTTGTTTTTGGTTTTACTGTTGTAGGGTTTTGAATGCGAAATACTGAGCCTTCGCGTTTGATGGCTACCTTAAGTTTTGCAGTGGGGATAAAGTGCTCACCGATAGATCTTGAGCGGTCAATATATACAATTGTGCATAGTGACTGTATGGTTTCTAAGTCGTTTTGATCATCCAGCAAAAACCCCTGCAGCATAAATGGTGTACCTTCCCAAGGTATATCGAGTTCAGTGACATACATGCCGAGGGCGAGTTTTTGAACACTAATTTGTTCTTTTTTTATGTCATCCATGGGTTATCTGCTGTTTTCAATGTGCAAGGCTAACTATATGTGCCAAAGCACTTTCCGATAAGGATGGTAAATGATAACCGCCTTCAAGTGAAGAGATGATACGACTTTCACAACAATTGCTTGCAATTTTTTTAATGAATTCTGTAATCCAACTATAATCTTGCGTCGTCAGTGCTAAATCAGCCAACGGGTCGTTCACATGCGCGTCAAAGCCCGCGGAGATGTAAATGATTTCTGGTTTAAAAGCTAATAATGCAGGGTTTATTTCAGTTTCAAATGCTTTTTTGAAGTCCCTACCATCGGCTTTGGCGGGTAATGGCAGGTTAATCATGTTACCAGAACGACTTTCTGCGCCGCGATTTGGGTAAAACGGATGCTGAAAGGTGGAACATAGCATTACATTCGGGTTGTCTTTGAAAATATCTTCGGTACCATCGCCATGATGCACATCAAAATCGATAATCGCCACACGCTTGATTTTATGTTGCGACATGGCATGTGCAGCGCCGACGGCTATATGGTTAAAAATGCAAAAGCCTGCACTATTGGCACGTCCAGCATGATGTCCAGGAGGACGAACGCAGCAAAATGCATTCTTTGCTTTACCTTGCAATACTAAATCGGTAGCCATCACCACTGCGCCACTGGCATGCAAGGTGGCCGATAAACTCATTGGTCCCATTGCAGTATCGCCGTCCAGCCTCACTAATCCAGCTTTGGGAGCAATGCTAAAGATTTCATCAATATATTCTTTGCTATGGACACGCGCTAATTGCGCTTTGCTGGCAGCTGGCGCTTCGTAAAACTGGAGTTTTTCTTTAACATCAGATGCCATCACTGCATTCTTGATGGCGGTAATACGTGCAGGTGACTCCGGATGATTACCATCCATCACGTGCAATAAGGTGTCGGGGTGCGATATAAATGCAGTTTTTCCCATGCTATCCTGTGCTAATGGTTTAACTCAAGTGATAATGCTTGGTAAAAAGCTAACCTATTGGCGCTAATTTTGCCATTATTCACTGCTGCTGTCACTGCACAACCTGGCTCATGCGTGTGTTTACAATTGTTAAAGTGGCACTGGCCAAGATATGGCTTAAATTCAACAAATGCAAGTTCGAGTTCGGTTTGAGATAAATGATTCAAGCCAAATTCCTGTAAACCAGGAGAGTCAATCAGGCTGCTGGGGCGCTTAAAATCAAGCCCGTTCAGGTGATACAAATGCGCTGCGGTGGTCGTATGTTTACCACTATCTAGCGCCTCGCTCATCACTTGAGTACGCACATTTTCTTCAGGTAGCAAGGCATTGATGATGGTAGATTTACCCATGCCAGATTGGCCCACCAATACGCTTTGATGGCCTTCTAAATAGGGCTGCAGGGCGCTAACACCTTGCTTAGCAGACAAATGCAGTACTTGGTAGCCTAAGTTTTGATAAAGTGCCAATTTGGCTTTGGCATCTACGGCATCGGCTAAATCACATTTATTAAGCACAATCAGCGGTTTGATATTGGCAGCCTCAGCCGCCACCAAGCATCGATTTAATAATGCCTCATAAAAACTGGGCTGAGTAGCCAGCACAATAATCACTTGCGTGACATTAGTAGCAATGGTTTTACTTTTAATAGTGCTACTACGATATAGGATAGTTTTACGTTCTAGGTATTTTTCTATAACGCCTTCGGCTTTATCCGTGAGCTTGATGATGACATTGTCACCACAGGCAAGATCGGTTTTTTTACCACGGGTGACACAGCTAATGCGGCTTTTGTCTGCTAATTCAACTTGGTATCGCTTACCATAAGCGGCGACAACTAGGCCTTGCATTGATGTGGTTTCATTTATTTGTCGAATTTATAGTAAGTTTGGTTTAAATAGGCAGACACGTTTAGCTCATCATCTTCGAACCATTTTAGCCCAAGATTGGTATTGCAGCTACGCACCTGTGTGATTAAACCTTTAGCACTGGTTACTTTAGGAAAATCACGCGTATAAATAGCTGAACCATCACCACCATAGCTGCTGGCATGGCATGCGACGCAATGCTTTTCGTGTAGGGCTTTACCAGCTGGTATGTCGGCCTTATCAAATAACTCATTTGCGCTGGTATTTATAGAAGTAGTATTTAAAGCAATAAAACTAAATAAAAAAACAATCTGTTTATCCATGGTTTCTTGCTCCCAATAAGCTAACTTATTGTATCGCTAATTTGCCATATAGTTAGTTAATTTAGCAATTCGCATACTAGCGGGTGGGTGAGAGTCATAAAACGCAGAATGCAAGGGGTCTGGCGTTAGGGTGGAAGCGTTATCGCGATAAAGCTTAACCAATGCATCCACCAAGTGCTTTGCGTTGGCGTGTTTGGCGGCGTAGTCGTCGGCTTCAAATTCATTTTTTCGCGAATAACTGGCCATGATAGGGCGCAAAATAAACAGGAACACAGGGGACACTAATAAAAATAGCATTAATGCCATGTAGTTGCTAGGTGAGGTGACTCCTAAACCGTTGTAAAACCAAGTTTGATTGGTGAGCCAACCTAGCAAGGCTAACCCTAAAAAGCTTATAAAAAACATCATGGCAATACGTTTAATCACGTGGTGATGTTTAAAGTGACCAAGCTCGTGCGCCAGCACAGCCTCTATCTCTTCAGTGTTTAGGCGACTAAGTAGGGTGTCAAAAAACACCACACGTTTGCTACTACCAAAACCTGTGAAATAGGCATTGCCGTGGCTGCTGCGTGCCGAGCCATCCATTACAAACAAGCCTTGCGATTTAAAGCCACATTTGGCTAACAATGCTTCGATACGAGATTTTAAGTTTTCATCTGTCAATGGGGTAAATTTATTAAATAATGGTGCAATGAATGTAGGGTAAACCGCTAGCATGATGATGTTAAACAGGCTCCACACCACCCACAAATAAAACCACCAGTACTCACCCGCGCCTTGCATGAGCCAAAGTGCGGCAAATAAAATAGGCGCACCTAGCGCGATACCCACCATGCTGTGTTTGGCCAAGTCACTAAAAAACATCTTTGGCGTCATTTTATTAAAGCCAAAATTCTCGTCAATGCTAAATGTTTTGTAATATTCAAATGGAATATCCACCAACGCACTCACCAGCATGGCGCTACAGATCACCAATGCACCACGTATAATTTCAGCATTTGGCAATACACTGCGCCATGCATCATCTAACCATTGCAAACCGCCACCCAGTGTAAAAGCCAATAACAATAGCGCTTGCACAACGATTTCAATTAAAGCCAGCTTGGTTTTTGCCGAAGAGTAATCAGCGGCTTTTTGGTGTGCTTCTAATGAAATATCAGCCGAAAATGCAGCGGGTACTTGCGCACGGTTAGCTTGTACATAGGCGACTTGGCGCGAACCTAACCATAGCCTGGTAAGCGTGGTAGCAGCGAGTAAACCGACAAAAATTAAAGTGAGTGTTGACGCCATGTTGCCTCTAAATATAAGTGAAATATACGTTAAACTAATGCTATTCTGAAGCATTAAGCCAGTTTTGGTTCACTGGTGTTGCTGTAACCCCCTATTTTAATGGAAATCATGATGCAAGCAGCAAATAATAACTCAGCCGAAACAATTAAACCTGACGTAAATAATAAGTCTAGCGATAATTTAATCTGGTTGGATATGGAAATGAGTGGACTGCTACCAGATAGCGACCGCATTTTGGAGCTCGCAGCAGTAGTGACTGACGCAGAATTAAACGTGCTTGGGGAATCGCCTGTGCTGGTGATTCATCAAAGTGATGCTGTTCTGGATAGTATGGATGCTTGGAATAAGGGCACCCATGGCCGCAGCGGCTTAATCGATAAAGTCAAAGCCTCTACTTTAGATGAAGCAGCAGCAACAGAACAAATGATCGCGTTTTTAAAGCAATACGTGCCAACGGGTAAATCGCCCATGTGTGGTAACTCAATCTGCCAGGACAGGCGCTTTATGGCGCGTTACATGCCTGATTTAGAAGCCTACTTTCACTATCGCAACCTGGACGTTAGTGTGTTTAAAGAGCTGGCACGTCGCTGGAAACCTACAATTTATTCTGGTTTCAAAAAGGCTAGCCGCCATGAAGCTCTGGCTGATATTTATGAATCGATTGATGAGCTTAAGTACTATCGTGAACATTTTATTGTGAAATAAGCGTTTGCATAGCTGTGCACTAAAGCAATTAATTCAGGATAAAAAAAGGGGCACAACACATTTGGCGTTGCGCCCCCTAGGGAGGAGAAGTTAGCTTTGGAGAAGCTTAATTAATACTAAGCATCAAGCATGCCAACTTCGTAGTTAACTCCCTGACAACGTTTTTTCGTACAGCGCTAAATAATCAACCGCCCGAGAATTCCAGCCAAGGTTGGTCTGCATGCCATTCTTTTGAATTTGGCGCCAAGTTTTTTTGTTTTTCCACAAATCTAAAGCGCGCTCAATGGTGACCAAAAGTGCTGTCGCACTGACATTTTTTACGACAAAACCAGTAGCTAAATTATTCTTAAGCGAAAGTTCATTTGTATCACAGATGGAATCCGCCAATCCACCTGTCAGCGATACTACAGGCGGTGTGCCATAGGCTAAGCCATACAGTTGATTCAAGCCACAAGGCTCAAAACGCGAGGGCATAATAAACATGTCGCTACCTGCCATGATGTTGTGTGACAAGTGCTCGTGGTAGCCAGTGGTCATGCTCACTTCGGTAGGGTGGCGTTCTGCAAAGTCATTAAACTGTGCCTCAAGTGCTTTATCGCCACTACCTAAAATAGCAAACTGGCAGCCTTGTTTGATCAATGTCGGCATAATTTCTGGCAAGAGATCCAAACCTTTTTGATGTGTCAGCCTGCTAACTATGCCCAGTAATGGTGCATCTGCATCCATTTGAAGCCCTAATTGCTGTTGCAAAGCATGCTTGACAGTTTTTTTTCCGCTTATGCGTGCGTTACTGTAATTTTTGGGCAGATGGGCATCAGTAGCAGGGTTCCACTCCTCAGTATCAATTCCGTTTAAAATGCCAGTTAAGTCATTGCTGCGTGATTTTAATAAGCCCTGTAAACCAAATCCAAATTTTTCGGTCTGAATTTCATGTGCATAGTTAGGGCTGACTGTACTTAATTGATCTGCATAAAAAAGCCCAGCTTTTAAAAAAGACAGCTGGTCAAAATATTCAAAACCGCTAATATTAAAGTGTTCGGCAGGTAAGCCAAGTTTTTCTACCCAACTAGCCTCAAAACAGCCTTGGAAAGCCAAATTGTGGATACTAAAAACAGACTTAACACCCGAGTTATCCACCAGCTTCATATAAGCAGGCGCCAAGCCAGTTTGCCAATCGTTACATTGAATTATATCGGGCTGCCAATTCTTTAGAGGGGAGTTTGGACTGCAGAGCAAGCTCGCAACGCGTGATAGCACGCCAAAACGTAGCGCGTTATCCAACCAATCAACTCCATATTCATCACTGTAAGGGCCACCAGTACGCTCGTAGAGGGCAGCATTTTTAATCGCGATGACTTCAATGTCACTATCAGGCATTTTGCCCACGACTAAACTACAAGCTTCACCAAGTACTTGGATATTGGCGATCGTTTTAGCGTACTTGAGTTTGGCTAGTACAGCGCTGTAAGCCGGCATGACTACTTTGATGTCTACTTTGCAGTTAGCCGAAATTGACTTTAGTTGACTAAGTGCTTTTGGGAGAGCCCCGCTGACGTCGGCTAGACCGCCAGTTTTAATTAGTGGATGTGCTTCGGAAGTGGCAAATAAAACGCGCAAAATATTACTCTTAAAATGTTATATTTACATTATAAATTGTTTCTATAAATTTTTAGTGTAAAAGAGCAAATATGATGACAGCGCAAATTGGCACAACACATTGGCTGGCGGTAGGGGTTGGTGCAGCTTTGGGTGCATGGTTGCGATGGGGGCTAGGTCTGGTGCTGGGCAACACTGGGTTTGCACTAGGGACATTACTTGCCAACCTAATCGGTGGTTTTTTAATAGGGTGCGCTTTGGCCTATTTTGCGAATACATTTGCGCAAAACGAGCTGCGTTTATTTGTAATGACCGGTTTTTTAGGCGGCCTCACCACTTTTTCAGCATTCTCTGCTGAGGCATTTATTTTTCTGCAAAAACAGCAATACAGTTGGGCTGCAGCACATATTTCTAGCCATGTTTTAGGTAGTTTAATCATGACAGCTGCTGGTTTTTCGTTAGTATATTATTTACGTAATTAAATGTTGGATTTATATCTCCTGAATTTTGATTCGAGAAGACAAGGGCTTATTTGAAACAAACACTTATTTGAAACTAACATAGGAATTAGTTCTTAGCCCCTATTATGACGCTTAACTATTATGGTTTCGGTCTACTCGCTATACCAATTAACCTGGAAAGTACAATGGCAATGTACATCACGCCGGTAAACATCTGCAATGCACTAATTGCACGTGCTTGAGTAGAAACGGGAATCACATCACCCACACCTGTGCCAGACTGTATTGAAAAGCTCATGAAGAGCAATTCAATCCAACTGCGCGGATTGTCCGGGTTAAGCGCGGCGGATAAGCTACCTGGAAACAGTTGCTGACACACCGAATATGCTAAAGCAAACGCCCACACTAACAAGGTAAAGGTAGCGGCCGCTGCATACAGTTCGTCTAAAGTCACAATATCATCATTAAACATATACATCACCAGGCTTGTAGCGGCATAAAAATACAGTAAGCTTTCAAAGGTTTGGGCCCAAGCAAATAACACTGTTTGGGTTGAAAAATTGGACAATATGGTTAAGCCGATAGACAGTGCCACCAAAATAAAGGCCACCCAGCTAATAGCCGCTGTGCGATAGACTACCCAAACGGCCAAAATAGGCACTATTAAACCAAGACAGTTAAAAATTATATGGCTGACTTCGGAGTCTGTCATAAAGCCATAAAACAGCACACTTAGTAACTGCACGCTAAGTAGCATGGCAAATGGGAATTGTTTGAAAAATAAGATTATTTTCTGCATGATATATGTATTTTGTGGGTCTTTGCTGGTTGATGTGACTTGTTTTTAACTGAATGCAATTCATAAGTATATGTTATCAGCCCTAAGGTTAAAACAAAACATAGTTATCTTGTAAGCTAATAAGGACGCGCTTTGCAATGACTTAACTGGGGCCCATTTAATTAGCTATATGCCTAAATTAAGCAGACGTATCTAGAGGAACCCATTCGTAAACCAATGTTTGAAATTGATCAACTGGCAATGGGCGGCCAAATAAATACCCTTGAAATGCTGGGCAACCATACTGTTTCAACAATTCCAACTGGGCTTCAGTTTCAACGCCCTTGGCAATCACATTCAAGCCGAGAATATTGCCCATGGCGATGATGGCCTTTACAATCATTGCATCATTGGGATTGGTGACGATATCGCTAACGAAGCTTTTATCTATTTTTAGTTGTTGGATCGGTAACTGCTTGAGTGAGCTTAGGGATGAAAAGCCAGTACCAAAATTGTCCATAGAGAAGCTGATGCCAGCGGATTTCAGTATCTGCATTTTTTCTATGGTTGCAGGCATGTCTTCAATCATCAGGCTTTCGGTTATTTCCATTTTGAGTCTGGTTGGATTGGCTTTGGTTTGCTTCAGAATCGCAATGACCTGATGCACAAAATCGGCTTGCTTGAATTGAGATGCGCTGATGTTGATGGCGAGCTGCAGATGCTTCATCTTGGGATCAGACTCCCAGATTTTGAGCTGATTGCAGGCAGTTTTCAGTAAGTATTTACTAATCGGTAAAATGAGTCCAGTTTCTTCTGCAGAAGGGAGAAAGGCGGCTGGGGAGAGTTGAAATTGAGCCGGATGGTGCCAGCGCAGTAGAACTTCGGCACCAAGTACTTGGTGACTATAATCAACCTGTATTTGATAGTAAAGGTGGAACTGCTGTTCAGCCAAAGCTTTGCGCAAATCACTTTGCAAGGTGAAGTGTGTGGCGAGAGCTTCCTGCATCGAGGGGTTGAAAAAATGCAATGTATTGCGCCCAGCATGTTTGGATTGATACATGGCAGTGTCTGCATGCCTGAGTAAGTTGTCGACGGTGTCAGAGCTGCCATAAAACATGCTGATGCCGATACTTGCAGTACTGTGGTATACGTAGCCGTTGAGTAGATAGGGCTGGCCGATTGCCTCAAGAATCTTTTCTCCTACCGCTTTAGCTTGTAAAGCAGATTTTTCGAAATCTTCATCTAAATCTGTCAGCATCACTATAAACTCGTCGCCGCCCAGTCGTGCTGCCGTGTCACCCTTACGTATAGGACCTTGCAGTCTGAGTGCAACCTCGGCTAGCATAAGGTCGCCGATATCGTGGCCCTTAGTGTCATTCAAAGATTTAAAGTGATCTAAATCGATAAATAATATAGCGCCGTGGCGTTGAGTCCTGGCGCTGGTAGCGAGCGCCTGTTCTAAGCGGTCTGCCAGTAGGCGCCGATTGGGTAACTGGGTCAATGGATCATGAAATGCAATATGACTGAATTCATCCTCGTATCTTTTGCGCTCTATGACCAGTTGCGCTAAGTGTGCATAATGCTCAATCAAGGTAAGCTCTGCTGCCGATGGTTTAGCTGGCTGCCTTTGATAAATAGCAAAGGTGCCTATTAACTGGTTTTCATCATTTTTAATAGGCTCTGACCAGCAGGCTCGAATGTTGGCTATACGTGCCAGATACTGATATTCTGCCCAGTAGGGATGCTGCAGCACATCTTCAACGATAACGCGCTGTCCTAAAAATGCGGCTGTCCCGCAGGAGGCCACGCCTTCATTTACTGCTATGCCATCTAGTGCTTCGTTAAAAGCATCTGGCATGCTGGGTGCAGCGCTAAATCGTAGATGCTTACCATCATCATCAAGTAAGAAAATTGTACATATCATTTCCGGGTGCAGTGCTTCAGCGTGCCGTATTAAATCTTCAAGTAAATAATGCAAAGGCGTTGCTAGGTTAATCTGTTTGAGAATGTCGCGATCCATTTCCAGTTCTTTGGTGCGATTTCTTAGCTGATTGATGGCCACGGCATTCTCGCGCGCCATCCACCGATCAAATAAATTGACGATCCAACCACCGGTGAATAGAAAAAAAACCATGCCTGCGATAATCAGGGATAAATGCGTTGAATCGATACTGGTACCGACAATCGTGCATATACTACCAGGTGCAAAGTTTGCTGCCGCCATACCCGTATAGTGCATACCCGCAATGGCGAACCCCATGATGAGTGCGCCGAATGTATGTCTTAGCAGTAAACTCAAATTGGTTTTTTCCCCTGCATACACAATAAGTAATGCACCAATGGATGCAGCCACAGCAATTACTAAGGAAATAACAAAAATCAGTGGATCATAGCTGATTGCAGGTTGCATTTTGAGCGCTGCCATACCTGTGTAGTGCATAGCAGCAATACCCATTCCCATCACAAACCCTCCCACTACAATCTGGCGTATATGCATGAGGGTACTTTGTAACAAATAAAACCCTAGAAGCGCAGCAGCGATGGCAGGTATAACAGAAATAAAAGTAAGTAAGGTATCGTAGGCAATTGGTACCGGTAGATGAAAAGCCAACATGCCGATAAAATGCATCGACCAGATGGCTAAACCCAGTGTGACACCACCTGCAATCAACCAGATTTTGGCGGCTTTTCCAACGCTCTGTCGCATGCGTTCGGCGTGTGATAAAGCGATTAATGATCCATACATCGCAGTCAGCACAGACAAGACGATTAGGTTTGTGTTCCAAACAACCGGCACTGACCCCCCCTCATTGACGCCACAAGTTTATTTTTATCTTAACCTAAGTACCTAAACCTAATGCTGGATAAATAGCATAGGCACAAAAAATTAAGTGCGTTATTTATAAGTGCATTATATACAGGTTGTTATAAAAATTGGTTGGGACTACGTCCATTTGCTAGACCCATATGGGCCAGCCTTAATTCAACCGTATTTTTAGCTATTTTTGGAGGTAGTAGGGCAGCTAAACCTACACTAAGCTCAATTTTCTTGATATCCGTAAATTACTGAACATCTAAACAAATTGATATGTTGGGTGTTTGTGATTAAGATAAGCGCTTAATATCTGGCGAATTATCAATAATATGAATGACGAAAAAAACAAAACTTCGATTTGGAGTGTGGTTGCTTTGGATATCATTGACTATTCAAAGAAAACAGGCGCTGAACAATTAGAGGTTAAAAAAATACTTGATGGTTTTATTCACCATGCCGTCATTGATATTGCCCAAGATGACCGCCTGATTGTAGATACGCTCAGCGGCGCGGTCATTATTTGTAGCGGCCCGTTAGAGGATGCGTTAGAAGATGCATTATTTATCTCGATTACAATTCGTGATGAAATTTTAAATAATAATATTCATGGCACTACGCCTTTATATGTGCAATTTGGCATCCATCTGGGCGCTGCACGTTTGGTAAAAAATACCACGGTAGGCGAAGGGGTTGATGAGGCGAAGCGCATTATGAGCTTCGCTAAGCCGAATCAGATTTTGGTATCCAATGTATATTTTGAGATGGCGTCTAAACTCACACAAGAGATGGCGCAAATGTTTGAGAAATATGAAATGCACGCACATGAGCATGATGTTTATGCAGTGCGTTTGCTTAAAGAAGCTGCAACTGAAGAGCCGTTAATCCCAGCAGATCACGTTACGCCTACAAAATGGCAATCAATTACTGCTCAAGCCAATTGGACCTATCTTCCATTGAGTTTGTTGGTGCTTGCCGCATTTTTTGCATTAGCCAAAACTGTGGTCACCCCAGTTGAGCCTATCATCACTGTGGAGCAGCCAGTGGTGGCAGAACCCCCAGCCGAGACAGAATTGACCGTTGAGCCAAACCAAGCCAATACAAAACAAAATGATGTTAAAGCAGCTAAAGAGGTTCAGAAAAAATCTAAGCAGGATGCCTCTGTTAAGGTGGACGAAACTAAAAATAAACCTGAAAAATCAGCAGAAAATACGAGTGCAAAACCTGCTGAATCAAGAGCGGAAGAGGGCGGCTCAAAGGTAGAGTCTACTTGGGAAAGCCTTAAAGACAGCGTTAAAAAAGGCGCTAAACGCGAATGCACACAAGCTGAAATCGCAATGAACCAATGCGCAAAATAAAATCATTTAAATTCTGCAAGGCTTATTTGATTGCTGACGTATAGCAATCAAATAAAAGTTTAGGTAATCTACTTTTCTACGAATGCTTTTTCAATCACATAGTCGCCAGGCGTTCCCACACGCGGCGACACAATAAAGCCTCTCGAGTCCAGCAGTTCCTCAGTATCTTTGAGCATTTGCGGGCTACCACAAATCATGGCCCTGTCATTTTTTGGGTCAAGTGGCGGTAAGCCAATGTCCTCAAACAACTTCCCTGAATTGATAAGGTCGGTAAGCCTGCCTTGATTTGTAAAGGCCTCTCTTGTGACTGTCGGGTAATAAATGAGCTTATTTTGGACTTCCTCACCAAAAAACTCATTGTTTGGCAGTTCTTTTTCGATAAAATCTGCATACGCCAGTTCACTTAAATAACGCACACCATGCACTAATACAACTTTTTCAAAACGGTCATACACTTCTATGTCCTGAATCACGCTCATAAAAGGGGCTAACCCTGTTCCCGTTGATAGTAAGTAAAGATTTTTTGCGGGCTTTAAGTCATGAATAACCAAAGTACCGGTAGGCTTTCTGCTGACAAATAGCTCATCTCCAACTTGAAGATGCTGTAGCCTGGAAGTGAGAGGACCATTAGGCACTTTGATACTAAAGAATTCCAAGTGCTCTTCATAGTTTGGGCTTGCAATGCTATAAGCGCGTGCGATCACTCGCCCATCAACCTCGAGACCAATCATTACAAATTGGCCATTCTCGAAGCGCAAGCCTGGGTCACGGGTCGTTTTAAAGCTGAATAATGTGTCATTCCAGTGGTGGACACTTAATACGCGTTCTGTCGAATATTTACTCATAGGTTTCTTCTAATCAATGCGTTAAATAGCGGCAGTTAGTTCTGGAATCGCTTCAAATAAATCAGCCACTAAGCCATAATCTGCAACTTGAAAAATTGGCGCATCGAAATCTTGATTAATTGCCACAACGATCTTGCTGTCTTTCATGCCATAGGTATGTTGCACGGCACCAGATACCCCCACCGCAATATATAAATCGGGCGCCACGCTCACCCCAGTCTGGCCTACCTGAATATCGTTTGGCGCGTAACCAGCGTCTACTGCAGCACGCGTCGCGCCTAATGCTGCGCCTAACTTATTCGCCAATGGTGAAAGCACTTGCTCGAATGTTTCAGCGCTTCCTAATGACCGCCCGCCAGAAATGACAACTTTAGCTGTACTCAATGCGGGGCGCTCTGATTGTGTGCGGGTTTCAGATAACCAACGAGTCGAATATTCTGCGCTCGGTGCTTGAATTGACACAATGTCTGCTAGTGTAGATGATTTCTTTGCGGCATCAAAATTGCTGCTATGTACCGTTAATACTTGAATCGGGTCTTTGCTTTGCAACGTGGTGAGTACATTGCCGGCGTAGGTAGCGCGGACATAAGTATTGTCAGCTTGTATGTCTAACACATCAGAAACCATGGCAACATCCAGTAATGCAGCTGCACGCGGCAAGATATTGCGGCTGAATGAAGAGTGAGCCGCTAAAATGACAGCGTATTCATGGCCAATGCTAGCAACCAGTTTTGCAACATGTTCTGCTAACTGGTGTTTTAGTTGAGGAGCATCTGCATGAATTACCTGGTGTATGCCCGCTATCGAGGCCGCTTGCTCTGCAACAGCATATACCTCATTCCCAACCACCAACACATCAATGGGAACGTTCCAAAATTGCGCCGCAGTTACTGCTTGGTAAACGGAAGAGTTGAGTATGCTTCCATTATGTTCAGCTAATATTAAGATTTTCATATTTGTATTCCTTCATGCGCACGCAATTTCGCCAGCAAGTCTTGCACGCTATTAACTTTAATCCCTGGTTTTCTTGTAGGTGGCTCAGCGACCTTGATTAATTTCAAACGTGGTTGGGTGTCCACTTCTAGATCACTTGCACTGACTGTTTCTATATTTTTCTTCCTAGCCATCATTAAATTAGGCAATTTGACAAAACGCGGATCATTTAGGCGCAAGTCAGTGGTGATGACGGCTGGCAGGGTTAAGCCCAAGGTCTCGGTGCCGCCATCTACTTCACGTATGACCTCAACTTGTTTTCCTTCAATGTCGATACTAGACGCAAAGGTTGCTTGTGGGTAATCCAGCAATCCCGCTAGCATTTGGCCAGTTTGCCCCGCATCATCGTCGATTGCTTGCTTACCTATGAGGATTAAATCAGCTTGTTCACGAAGGACGAGTGGCTTCAACAGTTTTGCCACAGCTAAAGACTGTAAATCTTGCTCACTCTCAATCAATACGGCACGATCTGCGCCCATGGCTAGAGAGTGCCTAAGTACATCTTGATTTGCTGCAGTGCCCAATGCGACCACCACCACTTCTGTAACCACGCCTTTATCTTTAAGACGAATAGCTTCTTCGACCGCATTTTCATCAAATGGGTTCATGCTCATTTTTACACCAGCAATATCGACATCAGAGCCGTCAGGTTTGATACGCACTTTGATGCTGTGATCTACAACACGTTTGATAACAACCAATATTTTCATTGCACTTCCTTAGTAATTGCCGTGCATTTTACAGTAAGGTATAATATTTACTAAATGAATAATAAAGATAATATATATCTATTATCTAGATATATGTATTTGGATATAAGTTGAATGAAATATAGTTTAAGACAACTTGAAATTTTTGTAGCCATTAGCCGCACAGATAGCGTATCTCGTGCGGCTGAGGCACTGTCTTTATCACAATCCGCAACAAGCACTGCCTTAAGTGAGTTTGAGCGCCAATTCGATTTGCAATTATTTGATCGTGTCGGTAAATCGCTCAGGATGAATGAGGCGGGCCAGCAACTTTTGCCGCGCGCTGTGGAGTTGTTAGATCGTGCCAAGGAAATTGAGGATTTAATGCAGGGGCATGCGGGTTTTGGCCACCTTAAAATCGGCGCAACACTCACAGTGGGTAATTATTTAGCGACGATACTAGTGGCACGTTTTTTACAGGAGCACCCAGAAAGCCGGATTCAATTACAAGTACACAATACCAGCACGATTGTGCAGCAGATTGCAAATCATGAGTTGGATTTAGGCCTGATTGAGGGTGATTGCAATCATCCAGACATTGCGGTGCAACCTTGGATTGCAGATGAACTGGTGATATTCAGCGCGCCTAATCACCCGTTAACGAAGCAGAAAAAAGTTTCCTTGGAACAGTTGCTAAACGAAGTCTGGATATTGCGTGAAAAGGGCTCTGGTACTCGCGCTACTTTTGATCGTGCTTTCCAGAATCATCACGCTCAATTAAAAATCCGGTTAGAGCTGGAGCACACCGAAGCCATTAAACGTGCGGTTGAGTCCGGGCTCGGTATCGGTTGTATTTCAAAGCTGGCACTTAAAGACGCGTTTCGTCGTGGCAGCTTAGTGCCAATTTCAACCCCCAATTTAGAATTCGGGCGTTTCTTTTACTTTCTTTGGCATAAGCAAAAATATCAAACAGCAGGGATGCGAGAATTTTTAGATTCTTGTAAACAGTTAACACAGGGCATTGAGCGTAGCGACATGATTCATTTGCCTGAGATAGCATAGCAATAGATAGGAATAATAATGCAGCGCGATGTGATGAATTACGACGTATTGATTGTTGGCGCAGGGCCAGCAGGGCTATCAGCCGCTATTAGAATTAAGCAACTTGCGCAAAAAGCAGGGCGTGATATCAGTGTCTGTGTATTGGAAAAAGGCAGTGAGGTGGGTGCGCATATTTTATCTGGAGCAGTGATTGACCCGATTGCGCTTAATGAACTGTTCCCAGATTGGCAAGCACTAGGCGCACCTTTATCTACTCAAGTGCAAGCAGATGAATTCCTAGTGATGACTGAATCAAAATCCTGGGCAATTCCACACACGCTCATGCCGCCCTTAATGAGCAACAAAGGTAATTACATCGCCAGTCTGGGGAATGTCTGTCGCTGGCTGGGCGAGCAAGCGGAAAGCCTAGGGGTAGAAATTTATGCAGGATTTGCCGCACAGGAAATACTGTATGAAAATAATCAGGTAATAGGTGTTGTAACCGGTGATATGGGCCGTGATGCTACAGGTCAGCCAACGGCGCAATTTACGTCTGGAATAGAGATCCGTGCGCCTTATACACTGATAGCTGAGGGAACTCGTGGCTCGCTTACCAAACAACTCGAGCAGCATTTTGATTTACGCAAAAATGCCTCACCACAAAAATACGGGCTAGGCTTTAAAGAAGTCTGGCGGGTTACACCTGAACAACATAGAAACGGGCTGGTGCAACATAGTCTTGGTTGGCCATTAAATGCTGATACGGGTGGCGGTTCTTTTATTTACCATTATGGTGAAAACCTCGTTTCGGTTGGCTTTGTGGTTCACCTTGATTACAAAAATCCGCATCTGTCCCCATTTGATGAGTTTCAACGATTTAAAACGCATCCCACTATTAAAAAACTGCTGACAGGCGGCCAGCGATTAAGTTATGGCGCAAGAGCTATAAATGAGGGCGGCATTCAATCGTTACCTGAACTTATTTTCCGCGGCGGGGCATTGATAGGTTGCAGTGCGGGGATGGTCAACGTACCGCGCATCAAAGGCAGTCATAATGCAATGAAATCGGGCATGTTGGCTGCAGAGTCGGTATTTGACGCGCTAACTCAAGCGCAATCAGCGAATAATGGTCTATTAAACACTTACCCCCAACGCCTTAAAGCCTCCTGGATTCACAACGATTTAGATGCGGTTCGCAATGTGAAGCCTTTGCTTTCAAAGTTTGGAAGTTGGGGCGGCACTTTGCTGGGTGGAATAGAAATGTGGCTGGCTGCTTTCCATCTACGTATGCCTTGGACATTTAAACACCAGCTGGCTGATCATCTGTGTATCAATCTGGCTTCCAGCATGCAAAAGATTAATTATCCTAAACCCGATGGAATTGTGAGTTTTGATAAACTTAGTTCAATCAACCTGAGTAGTATCGGTCATGATGCGAATCAGCCTTGCCATTTGATATTGGAAGATGACAGTATTCCTATTAATTTCAATCTGGCTAATTATGACGCGCCTGAGCAGCGCTACTGTCCTTCTGGCGTATATGAAATAGTAATCAAGAACGAAACAAAACAACTGCAAATAAATGCGCAAAATTGCATCCATTGTAAAACCTGCGACATTAAAGACCCAAAGCAAAACATCACGTGGGTGCCGCCAGAAGGAGGCAGTGGGCCAACGTATTCCGGAATGTAAGAGAGCTTTAGGTCGTATTCTTTGCATTTCTCTTGAATACTTAATCCTACTTATCGCACTTACGCAATATGAACTACGTGGTATTTTTTGATGATTTTATTAATAAATTAACTACTTCAGTGCAACTGCTTCTATTTGTCGCCCTGTAGTGTCGCCAAAAATCCCTTCACTCTGGCCTCCCACTCGTTGCAGCCCCAAAGCAATTGCAACTTGCAGTACTTCATTATCTGTTTATAGCAATTATTGTTTAGTTTGTCTCATTTGTATTTATAACTATTTCAAAGAATGAATACGATTTAACTAAATCATCATCATTTGATTTGCATCAATAGCAAATAAGCTAAAGAGATTTACCATAAAATCGGCCTACGTGTTTGCACGAATAGGTTTGCTTTATGTAAACCTGTAACGTAGAAATACTGCGTTGCTTAAAACTAGCGAGTGGTATGAAAATAATCAATTCTATTGGGTCAATGACAAGCCATGCCAGCACGGCAGATGGGGCTTTATATGTTGCGCTTGACGCGCCAGAAGAATGGCTGAGTTTTAGTCAGCAAGGTAATAAATCCCACGAATGGGAGTCGCGCCTAGTCATAGAAGGCATGCATTGCGCTGCATGTGCGATCAACGTCGAAAAAGCACTGAAATCAGTGCCTGGTGTATTAAGTGCTGATGTTAATGCAACCAGTGGGCGAGCCCGTTTAACATGGTCTGCTAAAGCTATTAAGCCATCGGATTGGATACGTGCAGTTAGTCTGGCTGGCTATCGAGCACTGCCTGCAGCCGATGCTTTTATTCAGGATGGTCGTCGTAAAAATCAGCGTTTAATGTTGTGGCGACTATTGGTGGCTGGTTTTTGCATGATGCAGGTGATGATGTATGCGATGCCTAGCTATTATGCCAGCCCAGGTGAAATGACTGCTGAGGCGCTGAATTTAATGCGCTGGGCATCTTGGATATTGACCATACCAGTGCTTTTATTCTCCTGTGGACCATTTTTTAGCAACGCATTTAATGATCTAAAACAGCGTCAAATCAGCATGGATATGCCAGTGACGCTGGGCATATTAATTACATTTTTAGTCAGTACTGCCGCAACTTTTGAACCCACAGGCTGGTGGGGGAGTGAAGTTTATTTTGATTCGTTGACCATGTTTGTATTTTTTCTATTAACAGGTCGTTGGATAGAGTTGCGTATGCGCGACCGCACTGCGGGTGCCTTGGAAGCGCTGATGCGGCGTTTACCTAGCAGTGTAGAGCGCATGAAAAGTGATGGTAGTTTTGAGCGTATTGCTGTGCGTAATTTAAACGTGGGAGATGTCGTGCGGGTGCTACCAGGAGAGGCATTTCCCGCAGACGGCACTATTATGCTTGGTGCTACAAGCGCGGATGAAGCCTTATTAACTGGCGAATCACGTCCAGTCAGCAAGGTCGTCGGTGCAGAGGTAATCGCTGGTAGCCATAATCTAAATGCATCTGTGCAAGTACGTGTTGATAAGGTTGGTCAATCTACCCGTTATGCGCAAATCGTTGCACTTATGGAGCGTGTAGCAGTAGATAAGCCGAGACTAGCAATATTGGCAGACCGCATTGCACGTCCATTTTTACTCGCAGTGTTGTTAGCAGCAGTCGGTTCAGCCGCTATTTTATGGCAAGTTGATCACAGTCGTGCCTTGATGGCCGCTGTGGCGGTATTGATTGTGACTTGTCCTTGCGCACTTTCACTAGCCACACCTTCTGCAATGTTAACTGTATCTGGTGCGCTGGCGCGCAGTGGGGTGCTGGTACGCAGAATGCAGGCGCTGGAAGCACTGACTACCATTGATACTATCGTATTTGATAAGACTGGCACCCTGACAGAGGATAGGATGACGGTAGGTGCAATAGTCACAGATGCCAGTTTGAGTGAAATACAAGCCATACAGATTGCGGCGGCACTTGCTCAATACTCATTACATCCCGTCTCGCGCGCTTTGGTGGAGGCCTCTAAAAAATATCCCATGCCAGAGGTCAATCTGAAAGTTGGAAATGTGCAGGAAATTTCAGGGTCGGGCCTGATGGCACATTCAATTTATGGCAATTTAAAGCTTGGATCTGCACAATTTTGTGCATTAGATAGAACACATACTAATCGCTCAAGCGACGATGTCTCAACCGTACATCTAGTTTCGCAGCTAGGTTGGTTAGCCAGTTTCGAAATTGTAGAGGCAATCAAACCTGATGCGATTTCAGCTATTCGTGCCTTGCAGGCAAGTAATATACAACTACAAGTGCTATCCGGGGATAAATCGCAATCAGTACAGCGCATTGCTCACTCGGTGGGAATTGACCAAGCGTTTGGGAACTGTACTCCGCAATATAAGCTTACCCATATTCAATCGCTACAACAACAAGCGCGCCACGTAGCGATGGTAGGTGATGGCTTGAATGACGGGCCAGTGCTAGCTAGCGCACATGTGTCAATCGCCATTGGGCAAGCGGTGCCGCTGGCGCAAGCACAATCTGACTTTGTGATAATGGGTGGACAGTTAGCGATGGTGCCGCATCTCATTACGCAAGCCAAACGCACCATGCGTGTCGTTAAACAAAATTTAATTTGGGCTGCTGCTTATAACGCCATCTGCGTGCCACTGGCAGTGGTTGGCATGTTGCCTGCATGGTTGGCTGGCTTAGGCATGGCGCTAAGTTCATTGCTGGTGATTCTAAATGCTTCGCGGTTGTCGCGCAGTTCCCCAACAGCTTTAGGGAGTGTGTAATGGATATTCTCTTTTTGCTTATCCCATTGTCAGTCATTTTGGTGCTTTTGATTTTGGGTGGCTTGTGGTGGGCAATTAATACTGGTCAATTTGAAGATGTAGAAGAAGAGGGTGAGCGTATTTTGCATGAAGATTGATTTGAATCAAATCAATCTTGAATAAGTTTAAGCATAATCCGTACAGAAGTTAAAAAAAGGGGTAAGAAATGCAATATTCAAACACGCACGCGACCACTTATAACGATACTGTGGTGCGACAGTTTTCAATTATGGCGGTGGTCTGGGGGGTAGTCGGCATGCTGGTGGGCGTGATTATCGCCGCACAACTTGTCTGGCCAGAACTTAACTTTGGTTTACCCTGGACAAGCTTTGGCCGCTTGCGGCCGTTGCATACCAATGCGGTGATATTTGCTTTTGGTGGTTGTACCTTGTTCGCCACTTCTTATTACGTGGTGCAGCGCACCTGTCATGTCAGCTTGTTCTATAGTAAATTGGCCTCGTTTACATTCTGGGGTTGGCAGGCGGTAATTGTGGCAGCGGCTATTACGTTACCTTTGGGCTATACCTCTGGTAAAGAGTATGCAGAATTGGAATGGCCGATTGATATTTTAATCGCACTGGTTTGGATATCGTATGCGATCGTTTTTTTTGGCACTATCGGCACGCGCAAAGTTAAGCATATCTATGTTGCCAACTGGTTTTTCGGCGCATTTATATTAGCGGTTGCGCTGTTGCATATCGTCAATAGTGCAGAGATTCCAGTTGGATTCATGAAGTCGTATTCGGTATATGCTGGCGTACAAGATGCGATGGTGCAATGGTGGTATGGGCACAATGCCGTTGGGTTCTTTCTAACAGCAGGTTTCCTGGGGATTATGTACTACTTTGTACCTAAACAGGCAGAGCGCCCTGTGTACTCTTATAGCCTGTCCATCGTGCACTTTTGGGCTTTGATTTTTACCTACATGTGGGCAGGCCCGCACCATTTGCATTACACCGCGCTACCTGATTGGACACAATCGCTAGGCATGGTGTTCTCCCTTATTTTGCTGGCACCAAGCTGGGGCGGCATGATAAACGGCATGATGACTATGTCTGGCGCATGGCATAAATTGCGTACAGATCCTATCCTGCGCTTCATGATTGTTTCGTTATCTTTCTACGGCATGAGTACTTTTGAAGGCCCGATGATGGCGATTAAAACAGTGAACTCGCTATCGCACTACACCGACTGGACGGTTGGCCACGTGCATTCTGGCGCATTAGGTTGGGTTGGGTTCGTGTCTATGGGCGCCCTGTATTACTTGGTGCCACGCTTATTTGGTAAAAAACAAATGCACAGCATACCAGCGATTGAATTGCATTTTTGGTTAGCTACTGTCGGCATCGTGCTTTACATAGCAGCGCTTTGGATAGCTGGCGTGATGGAGGGGTTGATGTGGCGTGCAATTAACGCTGATGGCACGCTCGCTTATACCTTTGTAGAAAGCGTAAAAGCCAAACAACCTTATTACATTATACGGCTACTAGGCGGGGTGTTGTATTTAAGCGGCATGCTTATCATGCTATGGAACGTGTTTAAAACGGCAAACAACAGCAAGCCTGCGATTGCTTCTGTCCCACCTGTTGTAGCCCCCATTTAAGGAAACCAGCATGTCAAACCATGAGCCAGCCGACAAAAATACCAACAGCGGTTTTAGTCACGAAAAAATAGAGACCAATAACTTTCTAATGATTGTGTTGATTTTGCTGGTAATAGCAATCGGCGGGATTGTAGAAATTGTGCCTCTATATTTTCAAAAATCAACCACTGAGCCGATTAGAGGTTTGCAGCCATATACCCCATTGCAGCTAGCGGGGCGAGATATATATTTGCGCGAAGGTTGCTACAACTGCCATTCGCAGATGATAAGACCATTGCGTGCTGAAGTGCTACGTTATGGGCATTACTCTGTCGCAGGTGAGTTTGTATACGATTACCCGTTTCAATGGGGCAGTAAGCGTACTGGCCCAGATTTGCATCGTGTCGGTGGTAAATATAGCGACGATTGGCAGCGCATCCATTTGATTAACCCGCGCGATCTCGTACCAGAATCGATTATGCCGGCATATCCTTGGCTGGAGAACGCACCAGTCAATGCAGACATAGGGGCCAATATGCGTGCACTTCGTCGATTAGGCGTGCCTTATACCGATGCGCAGATTACTGAGGCAGCTGAGGAAGTAAAAGGTAAAACTGAGATGGATGCAATGATTGCCTATTTGCAAGTCTTGGGCATTCACCTTAAGTAATCGAAGGGATACAAAATGGATGTCAATTTACTTCGAATACTCGTCACCATTGTGAGTTTTATTTTATTCGTTGGTATCGTGGTTTGGGCCTGGCGCAAACGTAATTCAAAAGATTTTAAAGAGGCAGCCAAACTGCCCTTAGAAGAAGATTAGAGAGAAATAAAATGACCGATTTTAATCATAGTTTTTGGCCTATATTTATCGCTGTAATAACTTTAATTGGCATTCTCGGCTGTGCTTTACTGCTGTGGATTACCAGCAAAATAAAAGTAATTAGCAAAGATGGCGACAATACCAGCGGCCATGTTTGGGATGAAGATTTGCGCGAAATGAACAATCCACTTCCGCTTTGGTGGATGTGGCTGTTCGTCATTACGATTGTTTTTTCGCTGATCTATTTGGTGGTTTATCCAGGACTGGCCAGTTATAAAGGTAAGTTTGGCTGGACACAAATAAATCAATACGAAAAAGAAGTTGAAAGC
>JAKFDL010000010.1:0-15228 GCA_036676175.1 Methylotenera sp.
ACGAGAGCGGCATCATAGGAGAGGACCCTAACGGCATCCCAAACAATCTAATGCCGTATATTTCGCAAGTAGCAGTGGGGCGTTTGCAAGAGCTCAGTGTGTTTGGCTCAGATTATCCCACGGCAGATGGGACAGGGGTGCGTGATTACATTCATGTCGTTGATTTGGCATTGGGCCATTTAGCGGCCTTGCGGGCACTGAATAATTCTGCCGGTTTGATTACGGTTAATTTGGGAACAGGTAAGGGGTGTAGTGTACTGGAGCTGGTGAAAGCATTTGAGGCTAGCTCTGGCAAGGCTGTGCCGTACCGTATTGTAGCTCGCCGCCCTGGCGATGCTGCTACTTGCTATGCAGATCCAAGCCTTGCTGAATCATTATTGGGCTGGCGGGCCAAGTTAGACATTCACGCCATGTGTCGCGATGCTTGGCGCTGGCAATCCAATAATCCTCAAGGTTATACGGGTGACTAAGCAGTGAACCGAGCCTAGATGATTAACTCGGTCGTGCTCGGTTACGCTTAATAATTAATATAGCTTAATAAGCGCTATTACCACTGAGTTTGAAAGTGGTGAGAAGTAATATTTTAATATCTAGCCATACTGACCAGTTGTTAATGTATTCAATATCGGATTCAACGCGCTGAATCATTTGATCGATGTCTTTTGTTTCTCCCCGCAGTCCCCGTACCTGGGCAAGACCAGTGATGCCCGGCTTAATGTGATGTCGCGCAAAATAATCAAAAATTCTTTGTGAGTACTCTGTGTCATGTTGCATGGCATGCGGTCTGGGCCCAACTAAAGACATATCACCTTTTAGCACATTAAAGATTTGCGGTAGCTCATCAAGACTGGTTTTACGTATAAAAGCGCCTACACGGGTGACTCGGCTGTCATTCTTTTCGGCTTGTTTTAGCTTACCAGGTTCTTCTTTGTGAACATACATACTGCGAAATTTCCAAATCTTGAATGATTTTCCACTCCACCCAGCACGGTTTTGCCTGAAAAAAACGGGTCCTGGGCTATCTAACTTAACGGCTAATGCAACTAGCAGCAAAATTGGACTAATGACAATCAATATGAGAGCCGACAGCACTCTATCCTCAATCGCTTTTTGCAGTAAGCGCATCCCTATTAATGGGGTTTCTGATAGCGTCACCACTGGAATACCAGAGATTTCTTTCACGCTATGATTCATTAATCGCAGCGCAAATATGTCTGGAATCCAATGAATCGAAACATATTTATCAAGCACACTCATATAAATTTCTTCTAAAGCTTGAGATGACTTAAGCGGTGTAACGATATAGATGATACTAATGTTGTGCTGGTCAATTAAGGCAGGCAGATCTTGGATATCGCCTAATATGTCAGGGTCACGTTTTCTTCCCGATGTCTTTCTTCCAGAACCTTTGATATCCCCAGGCAGTTGCACAAACCCGACGACTTGCTCACCTATCCAGGGGTTACTGGAAATTTTTTGCTGTAAATAATAGGCCAACCGACTTTGTCCAACAATCAATACTTTTTCGTTTTGTTGCGGGTTAAGAATAATTTTTCTATACATAACCCTGAAAGCGGCATGCAAAAATAGCTGAGCGAAGTAGCCTATGACATATAGCTCTCCCATTAAGTACCGAGAATAGGTTTCAGTTTGTTTGGTTAAGAACGCTATTACAATCAACATCAAGAAAGTAAGTGACCAAGCTTTTAATAGGTCAGTCGCCTTGTCTAGAAAAGAACCATTGCTTCTATAAATAGCAAATTTGTCATAGGTAATCGCCAATATGCCCAGTAATACCAGCAACATCACCATATAGGGGCTGGTTATTCCACCAATATATAAAAAATGATATTGAACAAGCCCCCATGTCACGCCTATTACGGCCATACCATCTAGCAATTGTTGAATCGTATTGCTTAGGTTGTTGCGTCTTTGTAAAATTGCCCTTGAATTTTTTTTTCTATAAGCCATTTGGGTTTACCATAATTTAATAAATATTTTATTCAGTCGAGAATCATGAGTAAAATTTGGTGAGATATTTGAGCTGAAAATTACATTAGTGACAAACATTATAATTGATGCCAATTAGTAAAAATAATTTAAGAAATTAATTTTATCAAAGCACAATCACGCTAAATCGCGTGGCTATTCATTTGAGGTATCTAATGTTACTAGGATTGCTTATAAATTAATATAGGCGTGCAAGCAAATTTAATGTACATAACCAAATTATCTTATTGATTAATAATCAATTATCAGTTTTATAAAGTAGAGGTTTGTCAGTAAAAAATACATTAAGGGAGTTAGGCCTATTTCATAGTACAATAAACCCCTGCAGTGATTGAATTTGCTAACTTAAAAATAGCTTAAGTAACTGAAATATAAGAGATTTATAACTTGGTGCCCGGAAGAGGACTCGAACCTCCACATCTCTCGATACAGGTATCTGAAACCTGCGCGTCTACCAATTCCGCCATCTGGGCATGCTTGGATTATACAGGTGTATACGACACAGCTGAACAATGCGCCGAATTTTATAGAAAGTGACTACTTTGTCAATAAAAAAACACAGAAACAATGATCCACACGCCTCACGAGAGGCAGCGCAATATGAGACACCCTTGCCCAGCCGCGAGCTTGTGCTGCAAGTATTAGCGGATCAAGGTGTGCCATTGAGTATTGAGCAAATTTATACACTACTAGATATTGGTCTGGATGAACGTGATAATTTTAACAAGCGCCTCAATGCCATGGAGCGTGAAGGCCAAATTATGCGCAACCGTAAGGGCGCGTTATGTTTGGCGGAGAAAATTCATGCCATAGCTGGCACTGTACAGGGTCATCCCGATGGCTTCGGCTTTTTGGTGCCTGATGATAAATCCAAGCATCCTGAGGATTTATTCTTAGGTCCGCGTGAGATGGCACAAGTGATGCATGGCGACCGCGTCATGGTGCGCATGGCTGGGCTAGATAGAAAAGGCAGACCCGAAGGCAAAATTGTAGAAGTGCTAGAACGCGGCACTAAAAATCTGGTTGGACGCGTGATACAAGGCCAAGGCGTGACCATTGTGGCCGCCGAGGATAAACGTATTAATCAAGACATTTTGATTCCTTACCATCTCGATATGGGCGCTAAGCCTGGCCAAGTGGTAATGGTAGAGTTGACTGAGCAACCCTCCGCGCATGCACACCCAATGGGTAAAGTAGTGCAAATTTTGGGCAACTACGCCGATAGCGGCATGGAAATTGAGATTGCACTTAGAAAACATAAATTACCGCATCAGTTTTCACCAGCTGCACTCAGCCAGGCAGAAAGTATTCCCAAGCTAGTTCAGTCAGCAGACTATCAAGGGCGAATTGATTTACGTGAAATGCCGCTGATTACCATTGATGGCGAAACAGCACGTGATTTTGATGATGCTGTTTATGCTGAGAAGCAGGGTGCAGGTTGGCGTTTGGTGGTGGCGATTGCTGATGTGAGCTTTTATGTGAAACCTGACGATGCACTGGATAAAGATGCGTTTGAGCGTGGTAATTCGGTGTATTTTCCTCGGCGTGTGATTCCCATGTTGCCGGAGGCGCTTTCTAACGGACTGTGTTCGCTCAACCCTGATGTAGAGCGGCTATGTATGGTTTGCGATATGCAGATAGATGCTTTTGGTGTGGTGAAACAATACAAATTTTACCCATCTGTGATGCGTTCTAAAGCCCGCATGACCTATACAAAAGTAGCGGAAATGCTGGAAAATCCGCTAGGTGAAACAGCGCAAGAATATGCGCACGTTATGCCGCACGCACAAAATCTGTATGCGCTGTTTAAGTTAATGCTGACGCAACGCGAAAAACGCGGGGCGATAGAGTTTGAATCCATCGAAACCATGATGATGTTTGATGACAATGGGAAAATTGAACGCATTGTGCCGGTCAGTCGTAACGACGCTCACAAGCTGATTGAAGAATGTATGTTGGCAGCTAACGTATGTGCGGCAGATTTCCTAAAATCACGTGAGCACGCGGCTCTGTATCGAATCCATGAAGGCCCTACACCTGAGAAATTAGAAGCCTTGCGCACATTTATGGGTGAAGTGGGGTTTGGTGTGGGCGGTGGCGAAAAGCCACACGCTAAAGATTACAGTAAGTTGATGCAGCAAATTAAAGATCGCCCAGACGCACAACTGTTACAGACGGTACTGCTGCGTTCTATGCAGCAAGCGGTGTACAGTCCCGATAATGTCGGCCATTTTGGACTGGCTTATGAGGCCTACGCGCACTTTACTTCACCTATTCGCCGCTATCCTGATTTGCTGATTCATCGCGCTATTAAAGCCGTGGTCAATGGCGAAAAATACAACGCTAAAGACTGGAACATGCTAGGCGCTCACTGCAGTATGACGGAACGCCGCGCTGACGACGCCACGCGCGACGTGAATAACTGGCTTAAATGTTATTTTATGCAGGATAAAATTGGTGAAGTATTTGAAGGCACAGTAGCCGGCGTAACCAGTTTTGGCGTATTTGTGGCATTAGATGGCGTATATGTGGAAGGTTTGGTGCATGTCACTGAGCTTGGCAACGATTATTTTAACTACGACAAAGCGCGCCATGAAATGGTCGGAGAGCGTACTGGTGCGCGCTTTAGGCTGGGGGATAGGCTCACCGTAAAAGTGGCACGGGTAGACTTAGAAACTAGCAAAATCGACTTTACTTTAATTAGTCATTCATCACACTTAAAAACGAATTTTTCGAAAACAGATGCTCTACAATCCAATATCCATGCAGCTTCTAGGGTAGGAAAAAGTAACACGTTAAATGTGAATAAACAAAAAGTACCGACAGATTTCAAGCCATTGAGCACGCGTGCGCTAGAAAAAGCTAAGAATGACCGTAGTGGTGGCGGTAAAAAAGTTGCCAAACCTGCCGCGCCTAATAAATCTAAAGCCCAAAAGCCTAAAAGTAACAAAAATAAAAGTAAACCTAAGAGATGAGCAAGACAGCAATGAAAGAATTGAGTTTGAACCATGAGTGATGCGCGTATTTTATTTGGCTTTCACGCCGTATTAAGCCGTATGCGCCAGCATGCGACGAGCATTGAAGAAATTTTAATTGACCGCGATAGAATCGATGCGCGCATGAAGGACTTACTCAACTTGGCCGAAAATGCCAATGTGCGGGTGATGCAAGTGGATAGAAGCCGTTTGGATGGCTTAGCAGGCATAAATGGTCGACATCAGGGTGTACTGGCGCGCGTGGTAGATACGCCGATACCATACAAGGATATTCACGATATCTTGGAAAGTGATTTAACTGAGCCGCCGTTCTTTTTGGTGTTAGATGGTGTGGAAGACCCTCATAATCTGGGTGCTTGCTTGCGTGTGGCTGATGCCATGGGGGTGCATGCAGTCATAGCCCCTAAAGATAGGGCTGTAGGCTTAAATGCCACCGTGCGCAAGGTGGCTAGCGGCGCGGCGGAAACTGTACCGTTTATAGCGGTGACGAATTTAGCACGGACTTTACGCGAATTAAAAGACGCAGGTGTATTTGTTGTGGGTACGGCTTTAGATGCTCCTAATGGTATGGATGCGCCCGCTAGTCTGTTAAACACTAAGTTGGATGGGCCAATTGCGATTGTTTTAGGATCAGAAGGGGATGGTATACGTCGTCTAACAGCAGAAACCTGTGATGCGCTGGTAATGATTCCAATGTTTGGATCAGTTGAAAGCTTAAATGTAAGTGTAGCAAGCGGAATTTGCCTGTATGAGGCACGTCGCCAACGCAGCTTAGTTAAAGCTTAGGCTAGTTTGAGCGTTTTTAAAGTGTGTTGACGCACTTGTTGTAGCAAACTAGCATCGTCAATCAGTGACTGGCCATAAGAGGGCACTAAAGTACGCATTTTGGCTGCCCAAGCTTTGCCTTGCAACTGTGTAGTAAAACAGCGTTCTATCACGTTAATCATGACCTGCACGCTAACCGATGCGCCAGGCGAAGCGCCCAATAAGGCGGCCAGGCTGCCATCTTGAGTGGTGACGATTTCGGTGCCGAACTCTAATTTCCCCCAGTTTTCCTCACAGTTTTTAATAATTTGCACTCGCTGGCCTGCGCTGGCTAATTGCCAATCCTGCGAGCTGGCTTGTGGCAAAAACTCACGCAAGGCAGTCATCCGCTGTTCGTGGCTTTGCGCGGCTTCTTTGACCAAATACTTGGTGAGATCCAAATTATTTTTGCCGACACCGAGCATGGCTTTTAGATTGCTGGCTTTAACAGATTTCATTAGATCTAGCTTTGAACCTTGCTTTAAAAATTTAGTGGTAAAACCGGCAAATGGCCCAAACAGTAGAGCCGGTTTGCCGCTGATCATGCGCGTGTCTAAGTGTGGCACCGACATTGGCGGTGCACCCATGGCTGCTTTGCCGTAGACTTTAACTTGGTGTTGTTCTATTACTTTTGGGTTATTGCAAATAAGCCATTGCCCACTGACTGGAAAACCACCATAGCCTTTGGCTTCTGCTACTTTGGCTTTTTGCAGCAAGGGTAGCGCACCTCCGCCTGCGCCTAAAAATACAAACTTGGCATTAATGGTTCTAGCGTGTTTGGTTGTTTTGTTATAAGTATTAACATGCCATATATTTTTGATTTGTTTGAGTTTTTTTACTTGCGTATTATTCAGCAAGCTAAAGTTTTTCTGTGTGCTTAAATACGCCACCATGAGGCGGGTAAGGGCGCCAAAATCGATGTCTGAACCATGCGCCACATAACTTGCTGCCAACCTGGTTTTGTCATTACGCAGTGCCATCATCAGCGGCATCCAAGCCTGTAGTTGTTTAAAGTCATCGCTGTATTGTATGTCAGCAAATAAATGATGCTGTTTAAGCAGTTCAACCCGTTGCTTTAAAAAGGCAACGTTTTTATCGCCCCATACAAAGCTTAAATGCGGGGTTTTATTAATAAATTTCGTGGGAACAGGCAGTACACCATTATTCACCAGATGCGACCAAAACTGCAGAGAGACCTCAAATGCAGCGTTAATCTCTAATGCACGTTTAATATCGATGCTGCCATCATCTGCTTGCGGCGTGTAATTCAGCTCACAGTAGCCTGCGTGGCCTGTCCCCGCGTTATTCAGAGCATCAGAGCTTTCTAATGCTACTTCAGGTAGCTGTTCCAGCATGGTAATACTGAGCGTAGGATCTAGTTGTTGTAGTAGCATGCCCAAAGTGGCACTCATGATGCCACCGCCTACTAACAACACATCGGTTTCTAGATTTTTCATAAAAATTGTACAATAAAAAAGCCAGCATTGACGCTGGCTTTTAAATAAGTTCTATTAGTAAGTGCGTCTTTTGGGTGGTGTGTATGGCGTTTTAGATTCAATATGCCTAAACGTGATGCGACCATTATTGATATCGTAAGGCGAAAGCTCTAGCGTCACTTTATCGCCAGCCAAAATACGAATATGGTTCTTCTTCATTTTTCCGCCGGTGTAGGCCACCAATTTATGACCATTCTCAAGCGTAACGCGATAACGCGAATCAGGTAGAATTTCGTCTACCACACCATTCATTTCAATTAACTCTTCTTTTGCCACTACAGGGCTCCAATCATTTTTTAAGACTCAAACCAAGCTTGAGAATGCCACTGAGAACAAAACACAACAATATACACACTTGCGACTAAATGCAGGCGCAGTATAGTCTTGCGGACGAAAATATGCAATCAAATGTCTTATTTTTACATTATTTTAATGATAATGCTTGACATGCTAGTGATTAATCCATATAAAGGCGATTAGGCGTTTACATTTTTAATTAATTCGGTCCTTCGGGATCATTTTTTTTGAAATGGAGACTTTTTTGGGTGCCTCCCTTTTTAGTAAGAAAGTAATATTATGGCAACAGGTATTGTAAAATGGTTTAATGATTCTAAGGGTTTTGGTTTCATTACCCCAGATGCAGGCGGTGACGATTTATTCGCACATTTCTCTGCTATCGTTGATAGCGGCTACAAAAGTTTGAAAGAAAATGATCGCGTTAGTTTTGACGTGACAGAAGGTCCAAAAGGCAAACAAGCTTCTAACATTCAGAAGACTTAATTGCTTTGCAGAGGTAACTCTGCATTCAAACTAACGGATTCGACGTTTATTTTAAACATAAGAATTCTTAAAAATGGCTCCTTGTGAGCCATTTTTTTCATTAAAAAAGCTGACGTTATATGATTTAACCAACGTCATCCAAGAAATCTGGCTTTCATATAATGCTTAATGTAGTGAAAATATATAGGCAGGCTTTTTAATGTCTACTCTAGCGGACGTTTTGCTTAAACGGCCTGTAACTAGATCCCTTTTAAAAAGACGTATTTCATCGGAGTCCTGATTGGCGACGAGCAAAAAATGACCGTCAGGGCTGAGATTAAAGTTTCTCGGTGTTCGACCGCCTGTTGATATTTGTTGAATCAGGCTCAAACCTCCTTCTAAATCAGCCTGAAACACGCTCATATTATTAGCGTCGCCTCTATTTGAAACATAGATAAATTTACCATCGGGAGATAGCCGTATTTCCGCAGCTTGCACATGACCTTTAAATTGTGCAGTACTAAGCGAATATGTACTAGCGTGTCTGATTTGTCCATTTTCATAAAAATAGACGCCGATTTCACCGGTTAATTCATGTACAAGATACAGCAATTTGCCATCAGGGTGCATCACCATATGCCTTGGCCCAGAGCCAGCAGCTACGCTGAAATGCGCAGGAGTTGCCTGAGTTACTGGTGCCGCCTTGGAGTAATCTAGATCGTAAATATGTATTTTATCAGTCCCCAAATCGGCAACTAGCAGCTGCTTACCATTTGGGTGGAATATCATACTGTGTACATGCGCACTATTTTGCCGCTGTTTATTAATGCTTTTACCTGAATGCTGCACAGATTGCTTGAAATGCAAGCCACCCAAGCTATCGACCCCATAAATACTAAAGCTTCCACTTTCATAGTTTGCCACTGCAAGAAGGCGCTCTGAATTATCTAGTGCGATATAACAAGGGTGGTCGCCTAGGCTATCAGTTTCACCTAACAACTCTAAGGTTGGCTGGCCTTGATTAAAGCCATAAGTTCTTAGCTTGCCATTCGGAATGCTTTCAACAGTGTAAACATGCGTTCTGCTTCGATTTGCAATAACAAAAGTAGGGTTTTTGATTATACTAGCCACTACTTTAGAACTAAGTACCATATTGGTTTGATCAAGGCTGAGTAGCTCAATGCCTTGATTTTTTGCCTCTGTGTAAGTGCCAATTAGGTACGTGCTAGTTGAAAGTATTTCATGCGATACAAGTGGCGTTGCGCTTGTGCCGTAAGCAAACAAAGCAATAATTAAAACAATCATTCTTCGAATATATTCCATGGCTATTCCCTCGCCTAAACTAAAACTGAAAGCTTATAGTTGCTACTTTAAGCGATTTTTATATCTAAAACGTGACCAGAAAAATCAACCTATGGATTTATACTTTTAGAAGTGACTATCAGTTCTAGAAGCTGATCTAACGTGCCTGGCCGGGCTAACAGGTAGCCCTGTCCATAATCGCAACCAAACTGGTTTAACAAGGTTTTCTGGCTTACCGTTTCTATCCCTTCTGCAATCACTTTAATGTCCAGTTTTTGAGCCATATGGATAATGGCCTCACAAAGCACAGCATCATAATTGTCAGATGCAAGATTCTGAATAAATGATTTATCTATTTTTACATAGTGAATATCAAATTTTTTCAGGTAGGCAAGCGCTGAATAACCTGTTCCAAAGTCATCAATAGAAAGCTCAATACCTGCATTTTGCAAGGTGGAGAGGGTGCTTAACACGATATGAGATGCCTCTAAAAGAAGTCCTTCTGTAATTTCGAGGCAAATACAGCTCCCCGGAATCCCATGTGCATTAATACTTTTGACCCAGTTTAGCAGGCTCTCTGGATGGTGAAGTTGGTGTGGGGAAACGTTAATGCTTAACTGAAAATCAGCACCCAGATTATGGCGAATATTGGATAAATCCTTTAACGCTTGATGAAAAACCCACTGGCCTAATTGATCAATCAATCCCGTTTCTTCTGCAATCGGAATAAAATCAACTGGGTTGACTAAACCTTTGGTAGGATGATTCCATCTAATCAATGCTTCTGCTTTGGTAATGCTTGAATCTTTTAGATTGAGTATAGGTTGGTAATACATGATGAACTGCTCTTTAAGCATAGCACTTCTTAAATCATTCGCAATAGATAGTCTATTGGATGAAGTAGCCTGCATTGATTGCGTAAAAAATTTATAACGATTGCGGCCAAGTTTCTTCGCTTCATACATGGCCTGGTCGGCGTATATGAGTAATCCTTCAGTGCTCTGACTATCATCCGGATATAGAGTTACGCCTATACTGGCAGAAATAAAGAACAAGTTGTTATCAATAGAAAACGGCTTTTCGAGCTCAATTAATATTTTTTGACAGGTTTTTTCTAGGCTATAGATATCTTTCAGATCAGCCATAATCACCATGAACTCATCTCCGCCAATACGTGCGGTTGTATCAGATGACCTGACGCATGTACTGATACGGTCGGCCGCCTCTGCCAGTAATTTATCGCCAACGGTATGGCCTGATTGATCATTGACGCGCTTAAAGTTATCTAAATCAATGTACAGCAGACCCACTGGCAAATTAGATCTGTCCGCCCTATCTAGCGCTTGTTGGAGGCGGTTATGTAACAAGTGGCGATTAGGTAGTTTTGTTAGGAAATCAAAATTGGCCTGATGCCAAATTTGTTGTTGCGATTCAACCTCTTTTTTCTTAATAGCTTCTTTTAATCGGTAAAATCTGACCAAGCCTATTATGAGTATGATAGAGATAGCGCTAAGTATGGCAGTGATAAAATGGTTAATTTTAGGGTCATTAACTCTCCATTTTTCAAGTAATTCCTTGTTGTCTGGCTCAATTGCTGACAACCCCTTTTCTAATATAGAAGCAAGCTCTGGCCGATCACTACTAACGGCCATTGAAACCTCAGAGCTAAATGGTGTAAGCCCGGATTTTTCTGCATATTTTAAGCGGTTAAACGCGATATTGTAATCAATGACCATTTCATTGCCTACGTAAGCATCCACAGTTCCAACTCTCAGCTCTTCAAGGGCTTCATCCGCAATATCAACGTATACGAGTTTTATTTTAGGATAGTTGTCGCGTATTTTCTGCCCCAAAGGCCCACCTCTAAAGATAGCAACACGTGCGTTATCAAGGTCTTCCAGAGACGTTATTTTTGAATCTTTCTTGGTGTGCTTGTTTGTGTAAATTGCGAGTGGAAACACAAGAAATGGTTGATTCAACGAACGAAATTTGGGATTCTTCAAGCTTTTATTACTAACCCCTGAAATGACATCTGCTTCCTCTGGCTCGATATTATCGTGATAGTCCATGATAATAAAATTGACTTGTAGCAAATTCGCCAGCCGAGTCAAATAGTCAATTGATAACCCTCTATGCTTCTCACTTTCCAGCTTGAATTCGATTGGCATCCATCCGCTTTTAACGGCTACTCTGATGTTCTGGTTTTTTTCAAGCCACGCTTTCTCATTGGGGGTAAGTCTTATATTGAACTCTTGGGCCTCACGGTTTTTTTTGGCGCTACTGATTTTTTCTGGATGAATAGTTTCGGCGGCAATTAGAGTTGGCTGAGTCGAAGAGAGTAAAAGGCAAAGAATTGCTAGCTGGAGTATTAATTTCAGAAGGTCTTGCCTATAAAATAATATGAAGCTTTGCATTTTATATGTGCTGAATAAGTCTCTTGTATATAGAGAACATAAGCTTCTACTATATTAAACCTTTATATTATAGTTATATAGCGATTTGTGATTATGCCCGCTGCTGCTGAAATGAAGACTTGGCTTCGGAGGATGCCACGTTTATTACACACGCTAAAATCGTTATCAATTGAGGTCAGCATATCGACTAGCGAGAGAAGTAAAGCCTTAACTAGCTAAAGCCTGCTCGGCAGATACATAATCACAACCTAACGCTTCAGCAACAGCCTGATTGGTGACCATGCCATTGTGTATACACAGGCCTTGTAATAGATTTTGATCATCTTTTAGTGCCTGTAAGCCTTTGTCTGCAAGTGCCAATATAAAAGGCTGGGTAGCATTATTGAGGGCATAAGACGAAGTCTTTGGAACCGCTGCGGGCATATTGGCAACGCAATAGTGGATAACATTATCAACTAAGTAAATAGGGTCGTCGTGTGTCGTAGCCCGTGAGGTTTCGCAGCCGCCGCCTTGATCGATAGCGACATCTACAATGACTGCGCCTGGTTTCATGCGCTTCACGATAGCATGGCTAATCAGTTTTGGTGCGGTGGCCCCGCGTATGAGTACACCTATGATGATCAAATCCGCATCTAAACAATGACGTTCAATCGTTTCCACGTTAGAAAAAGCCGTGTTAAGCAAAGGCCCAAATTGTGTTAATAGATTTTTCAACACCTCCATATTGCGATCAATGACCCAAACTTCTGCACCCATACCCAATGCAATCTGTGCAGCATTCGCGCCTACTACGCCACCGCCTATAATCACGACCTTTGCCCGAGTTGCACCAGCTACACCACCCAGCAACACTCCCAAGCTGCCATGTGGACGCTCCAAAAAATGAGCACCAGCCTGTATTGAAAGTCGTCCAGCTACGGCAGACATAGGGGCTAGCAAGGGTAAGCCACCACTATTGTCAGTGACCGTTTCGTAAGCAATGCAAGTGGCAGCGGATTTTATTAAGTCTAAGGTTTGCAGTGGATCTGGTGCCAGATGTAAATAGGTAAACAAAATATGCCCGCTATGAAGAAGTTTTCGCTCACTGGCTTGGGGCTCTTTCACTTTGACAATCAATTGCGCTGATTCGAAGATTCGTTCTGGGCTATTTACTATAGTGGCACCAGCAGCCTCATATTCAGCATCAGAAGCGCCGATGCCGATGCCCGCATCAGTCTCTACCATCACTTGGTGACCACGCATAGTAAGTGCTTTTACATTGGCGGGAACGATGCCAACGCGATACTCCCTGTTCTTGATTTCCTTTGGGACTCCAATCAGCATAAATATTTTTAAATCAAAATAATCACCATGTCAGACTAGCATGAAAATAAATAAAAATGGACTGTATCGAGGGAAAGTTTTGACAGCGCTCCAAATTAATCCTTTAAAATACAATCATCATTATAAATATGCTCAATACAGTTTGATTTTGAAATTTTTGGTATACAGTCAGATAATCTGCTGAATGCTAGCAAAGGACTAATATGCTGAAAAGTTTTTGGAAAAAAACTTCATCAACTCCCCATTTAATTGCTTTACGCATTTTTACTATCTACCTACTCATTGGTGTTTTCTGGATATTTTTTAGCGACCACATCCTGCAGAAGGTAGTTTCTACGCAAGAACAATTCACTCAATACAGTATTTATAAGGGCTGGGCATATATTATGTTCACAGCTGTTCTGCTCTATTTTTTGGTGCGGGCAAACATAGCAGGGTATCTGAACATTGAGGCCTCTTTTCATGTCAGCGAGGATCGTTGGAAATTTGCCTTAGAAGGCGCTGGTGATGGGGTGTGGGATTGGGATATGGTGACGGACCAAGTATTTCGCTCGGCACGCTGGAAAGAAATTTACGGTTATACCAACGATGAACTTGAGCAAACGGCTACTGCAGGGCGTGCGCTTGTCCATCCTGACGATTTGCCTCAAATGCTGGAAGACACACAAGCATATCTGCAAGGACAAAGAGATATCTATGTGTCTGAATTCCGTATTCTTTGTAAAGGTGGTACTTGGAAATGGACGCTAAGCCGGGGCATGGTGATTCGCCATGATGTTGATGGTAAGCCTTTACGTATGATTGGCACGCATACCGATATTAGCGAAAGAAAGAATGCCGAGGCTCAAGTATTTCGCTTAGCACATTATGATCAATTGACTCATCTACCAAACCGTATTTTGTTTTTAGACCGCTTTCAACAAGAAATTAAAAAGGCCCAACGCACACCTCAGTTTATTACTTTAATGTATCTGGATTTGGATGATTTTAAAGAAATTAACGATACGCTCGGCCATGATATGGGTGATTTACTGCTGAAAGAAACCGCGGGACGTCTGGAAGCTTGTGTAAGGTCAGATGACACAGTTGCGCGCATGGGAGGCGATGAATTTACGATCATATTGAATAATCTCAAGGATCAAATCAGTACCGACCGTATCGCACAGAATATTTTAGACAAATTTAATGAGCCTTTTTATTTAGGGGGGGAGATTGTCTATATCACTGCAAGTATTGGCATTAGCGTTTATCCAGTTGATGGCACCGAAGTAGACGTGTTACTTAAAAACTCAGACCGGGCGATGTATGCAGCCAAAGAGCAGGGTAGAAACCATTATCACTATTTCACTCCAACCATGCAAGATGCAGCTTTAAACCGTATGCATCTTAGCAACGATTTGCATACGGCGCTTATTGCAAAACAATTTCAACTGCATTATCAGCCTATTGTAGATCTTACATCTGGCGATATTTATAAAGCTGAGGCCCTCATCCGCTGGCAACATCCAGTACGTGGCCTAATTAGCCCAGTCGAGTTTATCCCCATTGCAGAACACACCGGCCTGATTGTTGGAATTGGTGATTGGGTTTTTTACGAAGCGGTGAATCAGGTCATTAAATGGCGCGTCCATCAGCCTGATTTTCAAATCAGTATCAATCGCTCACCCGTACAGTTTAAAGCTAATCTCAAGCATCACCTGAATTGGGTCAACTATCTAAAAGAGAGAGAATTGCCCGGTAACAGTATTTGCATTGAGATTACGGAAGGTCTGTTATTGGACGCTCGAGATGTAGTGATAAGCCAGCTAGACAGCTTTAGCAAAGCCAACATTCAAGTGGCGATTGATGATTTTGGTACGGGCTATTCATCGCTGGCTTATTTAAGAAAATTCAATATTGATTATGTAAAAATAGATCGGTCATTCACGTCCAATATCCATCCAGGCTCTAGCGATTTAGTACTGTGTGAGGCGATTATTGTCATGGCGCATAAGTTGGGCAAGAAAGTAGTCGCAGAAGGTATTGAAACGCAAGAACAACTACACTTATTGAAAGTAGCAGGCTGTGATTTTGGGCAAGGCTACTTGTTTTCTAAACCCGTACCTGCCAATGAATTCGAAAGTC
>JAKFDL010000011.1:0-2936 GCA_036676175.1 Methylotenera sp.
TTTCAATTTTTTGAATATTAATTTCGATTGTAGAGCGACTAATAAGACCAAATTTGGCGATTACACGCTTGTTGGTAATTGCAAGTTCCGTTGTGAAATACCTAATTGCCGCTGCGATCCAGAATAGAAGCCCGATACCGAAAAAGCCAATAAGGATCAAGCCTACAACCATTAGTGGTAGTAGCGACCAAATACTAATTTTCCCTTGATAAATAACTTTCTCGCCTTTTGTAAGAGCGCTTTCTATGTAACTTCCCATGTGTGTATCTCCTTGGTTGATAAATCTATTTTTGGTAAAATCTAACGCCCGTCATCACCGGTGACAAACCTGCGCGAAGCAGAGGTTTGGCATCCGGTGCATGGGTTGGTTATGCATTGTTGATAAATAATGCGACGTTCTCATTTTCCGAACTTTACTTTAATAACATTAGTTCCATCAATTAGCTCTATTCTTTGTGCCAGCTTCCACTTAGGGTTTTGTGCCCATATAACACCCGTGCCGTCAAGCCGTATGCCACAACCACAATGCGACATGAGCCCTCCATTAATTTGTCCACCGCCGAAAGTTGTAGACTCCGGCGATAACTGAATATTAGTACCGCCGATATTCATATTTACTTCGACCGCAGTAATTGGAAATTTCACTGAGTCGTTATCCTTAAGCACGTCATTCTTGTATCTTCTAGACGCCTCATCGGAGCTGTTCAGTTCCAAGAATTTTAAATAAAGAAAATCTCCGTTTGCGTACTTCACTTCCAGTTCTTTACCTTGTGGAGGGCAACGAAGATCAATTGGACTGCCAATATTTTCCCATGAGTTATCTTCTACTACTAATCGCTCTTCGGCATTAATACTCAACATGTTAATACTCAAACGCAAATAGCCCTCATCGTCTCGTTTTAATGAAACGAGTTCATGACCATCGATTACTATTATTCTGGGCGTTTCATAGTAAAAAATACCACCGACTACGGCCAAAAGGTCGCGTCTTAGCCACTCCAAGTTTCCTTTTACAAATTTTGCATTCGTTCTATCTGACTTTAATGCATGGAGTTGTTCGATTGTGTACGCACCACCATCTGCTTTCTTGTGATGCTGTGCGCATAGAGCAATCATTCCACGTGGTTCATTATGAGGGCGAACACTTACTGGTGGGTCAAAATGGTGATACTCAAGATATGGATTTCCGCATCCCTTAACAGGGCAGCCAAAGCCAACCTCGCTTCTTAAAATCTCCTTCACTTTAGGAGGTATGGCTTTTCTCATAACTTTCGTCATTTACTTTACAATCATCCGTGTGTGAAATGCATAACGTTTGATTAGATAACAGGGCAATCGAGGGCAGACCATGGTTTCGCTTGAGTGATCAAACAGAAGCGAAAACCGTGCCCCTCTATTACTTTACTAGCCACCGAGTCCAATTAAAACACCACCGCCCGACATTGAGTTACGAGAGAACGTAGAACCGCCAACAGTCATGGAGGAAGAGTTACCGAATAAATTCAGGCCAATAGGCCTCATGTCCAGTTCATCTACTATTGCGCTATCATCAGATATGGCTTTAACGCTTAGCACAAGCTTCCCCTGAATAGTCACAACTACAGAGCCCGAAATTTCTTTAACTTCGACAGCAGGGTGTTTTGATACAGAATTCTCTACTACAGACAGAAATTCCTTGGTCTCGGAATTATTTAATGCTTGAAGCCAAATTTGTGGCTTTTCCCCTTTCCCTATTATTAAAGGTAACGTTTCTCCGATTGCAGCTATGTGACCACCACCATTAATAGTGTTACTGCAAACAACTAGGCTTTCATATGGCCGGTATGACTTAGGTAGATTATTTCGCGTAAAAGTCATTGCTGCTCTCCTTTTACTACCCGACGTTGTTTAGGAGAGTTTGTAAAATGCTCCTGAATATTTTTCATTATGAGCTTTCTGTCATTTGGTAGAGCAACTCCTATCAGATACAATACAATACAGACCAAAATACCTGCACCTAGCGCTAACCACTCGCCGAAATATATCTGCTGCTGTACGCCAGCCAATTGGGATGCTCCTTTCCCAAATAGGTTTAATCCAAAACCAAAGGTTGCTAAAAGAATGCTGTTTGCCCAGTTAAACGTAATAGGTTTACCGTTTTTTATGTGCTCAAAGTCGAGAGCGGTCAAAGGGTAATCTGCCTGCCATGTACCTATCGTGGCACCAGATAAAAACCCATGCACAGATATGGTTTCCGTTATGTTCTGGCCTTCTATTCGATTACTCATTCAAAGTTCCATTCTAAAAATCACAGCTTTAGTAATAATTAAAAAACTTCGTTATTGAATAGCCCAGCATCCCAGATAAGCCCGCCTGCACGCCACCGACGCTTATCGTAAGCGCCTCACAGTTCAAGCCATTACCTGTAACGGCAGTCAGCAGTGGGTAATCGCGTGGTCGCGTGTTTTCCCGCAACCGATTCGGCGCGGATAAGTGCTGTCTGGGCAGCTTGCCGCTGCCGTGCGTCGAGCGCAGTGCGCAACGACCAAGCGGGGCGGCATGGCGCGGCGCTGCTATGGCAAGCCTGGGCCAATCGGGTGATGGGCAACACATACCAAATATCCTTTTGGTAACGGCTGACGCGGAGGCTGGCACCGGGCCAGCAAAGGTAGCTCGACCTTAAGCACTCGGCGGCTAAACGGCAAGTCGCCTTTCGCCTCCCCCCTATGCGCAGCCGCTATGCCAGCGGATGGGTCGCGCAGGCGCAACCACCCTGCGGTTGTGGATAACTGCGCTGGGGAAGGGCCAGGTTTGGCTGGAGCCGCGGCCGAGCTGAACGCTGCACGCCTCGCCGCGAACGCCTGGAGACGCTCTCGCGACGGTGCTGGCTATGTTCCCAAGCGCTGACCGGCAGCAGGCTGGCGCCTACCGCCGGAATCTGTCCACCGCCTTGGCAT
>JAKFDL010000012.1:0-1501 GCA_036676175.1 Methylotenera sp.
AGCCACCGAAATACGGCCGGTCTCATAGAGTGTCCGACTACACATGCCTAACAAGGCGTATATAACTACTGCCTAACAAACGGTTCAAATCGTTCGCTTCGCTCACTGGGACGGCGTGCCGCCGCCCCTTAACCTAAACGTTAGGTGAATGCAATGCTCGCGCTCAGAATCTACATAAATGGTGAGTATGTTGTTACAGCTGGGCAAGAAGACTGGTGTGTACTTGCCATGCATTTGTCAGCAACAAGGCGTGAAGACGCAGTAACTGACAGAAATCTTCGCTTCTCCGTAGGTGGCTTATCCAAGTTAAACGAACAAGGCTTTCGCCAACACTTCCGCTGGCAAGAAAGAGAGCTAACTGAAGGGGATAAAGTCGAAATTGAGATTGTGGAATCTGAGGAAGTTACGGAGCCTAAGAAACGTTTTCGCTCAGATCATGAGGTTCAAGAGTCCTCATTTACGGATGAAGAGGCAAAGGAAATGCGCTATCAAGACTACCTAGAGCTTAAAAAAGAATTTGACGTGAGTAACACCTAACAATGCGCTCAACTACGCTCACTTCGTTCGCTGGACAGCCAAAAGCTACGCTTTTGTCTGCCTGTTAGCTTAATCGTTAGGCGGCAAAGCAAAGCCCGGGGAAACATGGAAGTTATGCAGCCAAAAAACATATTGCGTATTCAGCCTGGCACTTCGCGGCGCTCACACGAATCCGGTCCGAAACATTCGCATTCTGTAACCCGTATATTCACATCTTCAACAGGTCGGTCCGCACACGCCTGCCGGCATCTTCAAGCTCTTCTACCTGAAAGCCAGCACGCGTATGCTTCAAGCCACAAATCCAGCAACGTTGAGCACTTAAGTTCTGTTGCCGGCTCAAGTCCGTGGCGCGGCCTAACATGCGGTTCAAGCCGTTCGCTTCGCTCACTCGGGACCGCGTTCCGCGGCCCCTTAACCAAACGTTAGGCTCAGCATGAAAAAAGCACTCATCACAACCATACTTTTTATCGCCTCAATAATTTCTATTGCCATAATTATTTCAATAATAAATTTCTGGAACAGCAGATCGACTGCTACCGCAATGGTGAAGCAAGAGCTTAATTCCATTCTTCAGCCAGGAACAAAAAAAGAAGCCATTATCAATTATTTAGTAAAAACCGGGCGCCCTGCAAACGATGCCACTACACATTATCCAAATGGAAACTGCGCTACTGCGCGTAGCGGGGATTTTCGGTGGAACTGTGAATACGCAAGCTATGTATCAACTGGCTGGAACATTGAGATGTTTAGTATTGCTCGCCCACACATACAGGTATTTTTTGTCTTCGACGAAAAAAATAAACTGGTAAAATATTACACTCATGTCAGTTATACTTACTTATAGCAAACAATTAGTACGTTTTCATGGAAAATTACACATTAAAGTCAAGGCCTAACAAACGGTTCAAATCGTTCGCTTCGCTCTCTGGGACCGCGTACCGCGGCCCCTTAACCTAAACGTTAG
>JAKFDL010000013.1:0-6202 GCA_036676175.1 Methylotenera sp.
CAAGATGGCATGACCCTCGTAGACGATCGACTTGGAGACGAGAGTCGCTGTATCTGGTGATTGATCGAAGAGCCACATAGAGGCCTAACGCCCGAGTTAAGCCGAGCCGCGAAGCGGTTTCGGCTTAAACGAATTGTCAGCACTAAACCGCAGACTTATAGGCGAGTAGTAAGACAATGCCAGTACAGCGCCCCAAGTAAGCTGCGAAAGGGACGCTGCGGCGCCAGAAAGTACGAAAGAAGGAAGCAAATCAACGGTGTTGCCAAATGCGAATGATGACGCCGTGCCCACCAATGGGAAGGCGATGGCTACCAACAACGACAGTGAGCGAGCCCACGGCTTGAACAAATACATGCCGACGAAGCCGACTCCAAACAGAAGAAGATAGGAAAACGAGAATGCAGCTCCGACTGAGGCAGCGGTGCTCCATGCCGGGCCGCCGGGAATCGCAACCTTCCCGCCGTATAGAACATTAAGGTCTGCTGCGGCGCCCAGAACCAGTAGTCCAAGCGATACGAACATGAGAAGCCGGAAGCGAGAGTCAGTCATGAGTGCTTACGCCTGGATTAAGCCGAGCCGCGAAGCGGCTTCGGCTTGAATGAATTGTTAGAGAGCGCTGCACGGCAGACCACCCAGGTGACTAGGGGTAGGATGCCGAAGAACTTAACGTAGCCCAGTGCGGCCCAAGCTTGCCTTGCCACAGGTGCATCAATCGGCCACCCCGAACGCTGGATTGCCATTGGCGCGACGAGTCCGAGCGTCGCTACGAGGAACGCTAGAAGTACGGGGCGAGGCAATCCGAGCCAACGGATGCTGAAGGCGATGGGCGCGGATAAAAGCGCAAGTGTCACCCCATGCACGGACTGATACCACGAGTAGATTGCGAACGTGGTGGGCCGCTCTCCGCCCCACCAACCGGGCATTCGGGCGAAAGTTCCGGCCATTACTGCCGCATCAGCTAACCAGTAAAAGATAGACATAAAGTCTATTTGATAGCCGCTTCAACATTTCACGAGCAGCAATTGGGTCAGGGCGATGAATCTAAAACTAAACTAAAATAAGCAAAAGTTTTAACTTGCGCGCAGTATAACCATTTAAACTCAAATGTCAAATTAATTAGCTGATTATTAATTTAAACACGGCATATGTGTTAAAATCGCGCCCTTTCAAACATCTGGCAGCAAATATGTCTACAGCAAACCTACGTAATCTGCGTAACGTCGCAATTATCGCCCACGTTGACCATGGTAAAACCACCATGGTAGATAAACTTTTACAGCAATCTGGCACCTTTGCCTCTCACCAAGCAGTGACTGAGCGCGTGATGGACAGCAACGATTTGGAAAAAGAACGCGGCATTACCATTTTAGCCAAAAACACTGCAGTAGATTTTGAAGGTACACATATTAATATTGTGGATACGCCAGGCCACGCCGATTTCGGTGGTGAGGTAGAGCGCGTATTGGGCATGGTAGATGGCGTGTTGCTGTTAGTTGATGCAGTAGAAGGCCCGATGCCACAAACACGTTTTGTGACTAAAAAAGCTTTAGCATTAGGTTTAAAACCGATTGTGGTCATTAACAAGGTAGACCGTCCAGGGGCACGTACCGATTGGGTGATCAACCACACCTTTGATTTGTTTGCTAACTTGGGTGCAACCGATGAACAGCTCGACTTTCCTGTGGTATATGCATCAGCATTAAACGGCTTTGCTACCCTGGATATGAAAACACCATCTGAAACGATGCGTCCATTGTTTGAAACTATCATCAAACATGTTGCGCCGCCAGAAGGTGATAGCAATGCACCTTTGCAAATGCAAATTTCAGCACTAGATTACTCTACCTATACGGGTAGGTTGGGAGTTGGCCGTGTGCGTAATGGCAAAATCAAAACTGGCCAAGCAGTTACCGTAATGAATGAAGATAAACAAATTGCCGTTGGTAAAATCAACCAAGTGTTGGGTTTTCAAGGCTTAGAGCGCGTGCCAGTTGAAGAAGCTGAAGCGGGCGATATTGTGATTATCTCTGGTTTGGATGATATTGGTATTGGTTTTACCATTTGCGACCGTGACAATCCAAAAGGCTTGCCGCACCTTGGCGTAGATGAGCCTACTTTAACCATGGACTTTATGGTGAACACCTCACCTTTGGCCGGTACGGAAGGCAAATTTGTCACCAGCCGCCAAATTCGTGATCGCCTGACCAAAGAGTTATTAGTGAATGTGGCGCTTAAAGTTGAAGAAACCGATGATACGGATATCTTCCGTGTATCTGGTCGTGGTGAATTACATTTAACGATTTTGCTGGAAAATATGCGCCGCGAAGGCTTTGAAATGGCAGTAGGTAAGCCACGCGTGGTGTTCCGCGAGATTAACGGCGAAAAATGTGAGCCATACGAAATTTTAACCGTCGATTTAGAAGATGATAACCAAGGCGTGGTGATGGAAGAACTTGGCCGCCGCCGTGGTGAAATGCAAAACATGGAATCGGACGGCAATGGCCGCACCCGACTAGAGTACAAAATCCCAGCACGTGGTTTAATTGGCTTTCAAGGTGAATTTTTAACGATGACGCGTGGTACAGGCTTAATGGCGCATATTTTTGATGAATATGCACCAGTTAAACCGGATATGCCAGGTCGTCGTAACGGTGTGCTGATTTCAGCTGAACATGGTGAAGCAGTTGCTTACGCGCTGTGGAAACTGCAAGATCGCGGAAAAATGTTTGCGGTGCCGGGTGATAAATTGTACGAAGGCATGGTCATCGGCATTCACAGTCGTGATAATGATTTGATTGTAAACCCGATTAAAGGCAAGCAGCTTACCAACGTACGCTCTTCTGGCACTGATGAAGCGGTACGCTTGATAACGCCAATCGCACTCACTTTAGAGTCTGCAGTCGAGTTTATTGACGATGATGAATTAGTCGAAATCACGCCAAAAACCATTCGTATTCGTAAACGTTACTTACTGGAGCATGAACGTAAACGTTCGCTGAAAGAGTAAATAAAAAAGCCGCTGAAAAGCGGCTTTTTTGTGGCTGTCATTTATTTATTAATCTCGATGCTCAGTAAGCCAACGGGCTGCAGGAAACCAAATTCTTCTCGCTTAAATTAAGTTTTAAATCAGCCTTACTCAACACCTTGGCTGGCCAAATAATCTTCATAATTACCCGTGTAATCGACAATACCATCGGCTTTAATTTCCAATATCCTAGTCGCGATTGAGCTGACAAACTCGCGATCGTGGCTGACAAAGAAAAGTGTGCCTTTGTACTTATCCAGCGCCGTATTTAAGGCCTCAATCGACTCCATATCCATATGGTTAGTCGGTTCATCCATCAGCAGAACATTGGTTCTGGCCAGCATCAGCTTGCCATAGAGCATGCGGCCTTTTTCTCCGCCTGATAGCACTTTAACTGATTTTTTGGTGTCTTCACCACCGAACAATAAGCGTCCCAGCATGCTGCGCACAACTTGGTCATCATCGTTGGCTTGGCGCTGTAGCGTCATCCATTCAAATAAGTCTTCACCTTGCTCAAACTCGTATTCATGATCTTGCGCAAAGTAACCGATTGTGGCTTTTTCTGCCCATTTTACTTCACCGTGTTTAGGCTTTAAATCGCGCGCCAGACAGCGTAAAAACGTGGTTTTACCGATGCCGTTTTCGCCAATGATGGCTACTTTTTCGCCTGCTTCAAACATCATCTCTACATTGTTAAATAATATTTTATCGAAGCCATGGCTGAGCTTTTTAAGCTCGACCGCGTTACGGTGCAGTTTTTCGCGTTCGTCGTATTCAAAGCGAATAAACGGGTATTGACGACTAGAGGGTTTAAATACCTCAATCTTAATTTTATCGATTTGTTTAGCGCGGCTGGTCGCTTGCTTGGCTTTAGAAGCGTTGGCTGAAAAGCGGCGCACGAAATCTTGCAAATCGGCGACTTGTTGTTTGGCTTTGGCGTTATCTTTGGCTTGCTGATTCCTAGCTGCAATGCTAGCTTCCATATAATCATCATAATTGCCGGTATACACCGTCAGTTTGCCGTAATCCATGTCACAAGTATGTGTACACACTTGGTTTAAAAAATGGCGATCATGCGAAATAATAATCATGGTGCAATCGCGGTTGTTCAATACATCTTCCAGCCAGCGAATGGTATTAATGTCCAAGTTATTGGTCGGTTCATCCAGCAATAACACATCTGGATTAGCGAAAAGCGCTTGCACCAATAACACACGTAGCTTCCAGCCTGGCGCGACAGCACTCATAGGGCCATTATGCTGTTCAATCGGGATACCTACACCTAGCAATAACTCGCCAGCACGCGCTTCTGCAGTATAGCCATCAAACTCGGCAAATACATTTTCCAGTTCTGCCGCATGCATGTAGTCCTCTTCAGTAGCTTCTAAATTGGCATAAATGGCATTCTTTTCAACGTTTGCCTTCCACATTTCTTCATGGCCCATCATCACCACATCCAGCACACGCTGGTCTTCATAGGCAAATTGGTCCTGGCGCAAAAACGCCATGCGCTCGTGATTATCAAACGAAATATTGCCGGCGCTGGGTTCTAATTGTCCGGCCAAGATTTTCATGTAAGTCGATTTTCCACAGCCGTTGGCGCCAATAAGGCCATAGCGGTTACCTTCGCCAAATTTAACCGATATATTTTCAAACAATGGCTTTGCGCCAAATTGCATGGTGATGTTGTTACTGATTAACATACTGCTTCTTTCTTAATTAAGCTTTCTTAAAACTGGCTATTACAAAAAATGATGATGATTAAAATTTGTTAAAAATGACCACTTCGTCCATTGGCAACTGTCCAGCACGGGGTTGTGCCGCTTTTATGGCTTTTCCCACTGCCACAAACATCGCAGGAGTATGGTCAGCTGGCAGGTTAAGCAGCTTGGCGACCGCGTCAAAATCAAAGCCATCCATCGGGCAGGTGTCGTAGCCCATTTCTTTGGCGGCCAGCATGATGGTTTGCGCGGCGATGCCGCAACTACGCATGGCTTCGTCGCGCTGGGCGCGTTCATTATTTTCGTAATAATGGCCGATGGCAGGAATTAAGTGGTCTTGTACAACTTGTGGCGCATTGGCCCAGTAGCGTTGGGGCTGTTTTGCCCACGCTTGCAAATCTGCAGTCAGCACGATGAGTAGTGATGCTTCTTCTACTTGGGCTTGATTCCAACTGACTGTGCGGATTTGTTGGCGCAACACAGGGTCGGTCACCAGCACAAAGCGCCAGTGTTGCACATTAAAGGCGGTGGGCGATAGCAGGGCCAGCGACATCAGCTTGGCAATTTCTTGCTCGCTGAGTTTATGCGCGGGGTCAAAATGCTTGATAGAGCGGCGACTCACAATAGCTTGAGTGACGCTCATGGCCTGGCATTCATTGGTTTTTTCTTCACTAATGTGAGTATCGTTCATGCATGTTATCTTTTCAGTTGAATGACTATTTTATATATATTTAATATCAATAATTTCTAGCATAGTATTGCCAGCAGGCCGTGCCCACACCACGCTGTCGCCTACTTTTTGCCCAATCAGCGCGCTGGCTAAAGGCGATGTCCAGCTGACTTTATTTGTTTTTATATCCGCTTCATCTTCACCAACGATTTGATAAGTATGGTCATCACCGTTTTCATCTTCGACGGTTACTGTTGCACCAAACACAATGTTCTCAGGCGCTTCGCTAGAGGCCGCATCTGGCTTGGTCAGTAGAGCACTCTCTAAACGCGCTGCCACATAACGTAAATCGCGATTTGCAATGACCAGTTGTTGCTGTGCTTGGGGATCCTCTTTTTTTGCTTTTAGCTTGAGTATCGTCTGCTCTAAACTAGCAGCCTGTGCTTGCAATTGCGCGTAGCCATCAACCGTTACGTAATTGGGGTGCGCACTGATCGGGCGCTCGGGTACGTCGGTACCAGCGTGCTCTAGGTCATCCTCTTTAACAAATCCGCGGCTCATGGTTTGATATTTAAGTTTGATACATAAGGTTGATATTTAAAATAACTAGAGCCGAGCAAGCTCGGCTCATAAACTTAATGTGGGCTAAATAGACGTTACTATTAACTGGGAGCGTCTATAAACTCAAGCGCAACACCATTAAAAGCTGCTAAATCAGCCAGCGTTTTTTGCGTCTCTTTGGCACCAATGACGATCACTTTACTGCCGTTAATTTTATTTGTACCT
>JAKFDL010000014.1:0-6830 GCA_036676175.1 Methylotenera sp.
GGTGTGAGGCGTAAAAATTGTCGGTACCACCAGTTTTTTAACACAGTGGTGTGTACGACAAATGTGGCTTGTTTGGGGATAAACAGACCAAGTAGCAAGCCATCCAGAAATGACTCATGATTGGCAACAATTAATATGCCATCTTCGGCAGGCACATTTTCTATTCCGTGCACCTGCACCCGAAACAGTATTTTGCTAATAAACCGTAAAATGCTTGCCATCATGCTCAGTTTCCCTAAATCTCACTTTTTATGTAGTTCAAAACGTTAATAATCTCTGTGGTGATATGGCTTTTATTAACCCAGAAAAATACTTCTTTGCCTATTTTTTCGCTGCTGAGCGCTCCACTGGCATGTAGAATTTTTAGATGATGCGTGACTGCGGTGCGACCAAGTTTTGAGCTGGCAACAATCTGCAGAATGTTTAAACGCTCATCTTTATCAAAAGCCAATAATATACGCTGCCGCTGCTCGTCACCTAATGCTACGAACAAACTAGAGATATTTTTCCATTCGACTGGAATATCAGCAATCAATTTCATAACTATATAATTAGTTATTTGGTTATGTGTGTCAAGTTTATTTTGCTACTACAGCAACATCATTAACGGCTGTGCTCCAGGTACCAATATCCAAATGGTCTACAGGGCATAAAAAATCTCTCGCTAAAAAATCAGCAAGAATATTTGGATAAGTACAAATAAAAACGGACGCCGAAGCGCCCGTTTTGTTTAATGCTAACGCTAATTAAGAAGAGTGGTAAGCACGCTCACCGTGTTCTGTCGTATCTAAGCCTTCACGCTCAGATTCTTCAGATACACGTAAGCCAATCACTAGATCAACAACTTTAAGTGAGATAAATGCAACCACGCCAGAAACCACAATCGCTGTACCAACAGCCCACAATTGTGCCGTCATTTGTGCAGCAAAGTCGTAAGGTGCTACGCCATTTGCAACATAATCAATCACACCTGCACCGCCCAATGCTGGGTTAACGAATACGCCCGTTAACAATGCACCCACGATACCGCCGATTGCATGTACTCCGAACACATCAAGCGCATCATCATAACCAAGCATGTATTTCACTTTAGCTACGAAGAAGTAGCAGATTGGTGATACAACCAAGCCGATGATAATCGCACCCATTGGGCCTACAAAACCGCATGCAGGTGTAATCGCAACCAGGCCAGCAACAGCACCAGAAGCAGCACCCAACATTGATGGTTTACCTTTAAGTAGCCACTCTGAGAATGTCCAAGATAAAGTTGCAGCGCCGGTAGCAATAATCGTATTAACTAAGGCTAATGCAGCGTAGCCGTTTGCTTCGAGGTTAGAACCAGCATTGAAACCAAACCAACCCACCCATAGTAAGGCAGCGCCTACCATGGTTAAGGTTAAGCTATGCGGTGTCATTGACTCTTTGCCGTAACCGATACGCTTTCCTAATACATAAGCAGCAACTAAACCAGCTACACCTGCATTGATGTGTACCACAGTACCGCCTGCAAAATCTAGCGCACCCTTAGCCCACAACCAACCTGCATTGGCTAAAACAGTCGTTAATGATTCAGCGGTAGTGATTGCATCTGGTCCATCCCAGTACCAAACCATATGTGCCATTGGCAAGTAAGCGAATGTGAACCACAACACCATGAATGCTAATACTGCTGAAAATTTCATACGTTCAGCGAAAGCACCAACAATCAAAGCGGGTGTAATTGCAGCAAATGTTAATTGGAAAGCTACAAATGAGAGTTCAGGAATATAAACACCTTTACTAAAGGTGGCCCCTATTGATTCTGGTGTCACGCCAGCCAAGAATGCTTTACCTAATCCGCCAAAGAATGGATTGCCGCCGGTGAATGCAACGCTGTAACCATACAATGCCCACAAAACTGCCATGAGTGAGAAGATGACAAATACTTGCATTAACACAGAAAGCATATTTTTTTGGCGTACTAAACCACCATAAAACAGCGCCAAACCTGGAATCACCATTAACGTCACTAACACTGTAGAAACCAACATCCAGGCAGTGTCGCCTTTGTTAGGTACTGGTGTGGCTGCTGCTGCCTCTGCTGGAGCTGCCTCTGCAGGGGCTGCTGCAGGCATTGCATCTGCAGGCGCAGCAACTTCTGGTGCGATTACTTCAGTAGCGGCTTCAGCCGGTGCTGCGGCATCTCCTGCAAAAACGAGTTGCGATGTTCCAAAGCCTAACAGAGCAACCAACGATAAGACTGATAAAAATTTCTTCATGTCATGCCCCTTTATAGCGCATCTGGACCGGTTTCACCGGTACGAATGCGATAAACTTGTTGTAAATTAAACACAAAAATTTTGCCATCACCAATTTTGCCGGTGGCTGCAGATTTTTCAATCGCATCTACCACTTGATCAAGCATGTCGTCTTTGATTGCGACTTCTAATTTGACCTTAGGTAAAAAATCTACCACGTATTCAGCGCCGCGGTACAACTCGGTGTGGCCTTTTTGGCGACCAAAACCTTTAACTTCAGTAACAGTGATGCCTTGCACGCCAATGGCAGACAAAGCTTCACGAACTTCGTCAAGCTTAAACGGCTTGATAATTGCAGATACAAATTTCATGAATGCCTCCTAGTGAATGTAACTGCACAGCGAAAATAGATGAATTTACTTTTGCTGTGCATTTACTGAGATTACGTACTAAGGAAATTAGAACGTTTTTTGAACAAATAAAGTGAATTGCTCATCCGCAATACCGCCACCATCATATAGTGCGTCGCCGTAGAACGAGTCACGGCCATTTGTATCTGTGTAGAAACCACCAACGTTAACACCGTTGCTCCATGATTTAGTCAGGCCAAGTTTCCAATCTGTGTATGAGCCTAAATCATTTTCTGCACCATTTGTTTTGCCGTTAAAGTCTTGACGACCTACGTGAGCATTAACAGTAAAACCGGTTTCGCCGATTGGATAATTGGCATTTAGCTCAGCATAGTAAGAGCCGTCAGCATTTTTTAAACCAAATGCGCCGCTAGAAGCCACTACAGAAACTTTAGCTTGTAACCATTTGTAAGAAAGTGAACCATAAACTTCGGTTGTTTCCGCATTTCTGAATGCTGGGTTAACCATGTCACCTGGGTAGATGTATTGAAGTACACCGACGTTATAACCGACACCTGTTTCACCGATCGTGCTTGCGTAACCACCATACAAGTCTAGCTCCATACTGGAGTTTTGGTAAACACCGCCATCTTCTAACCAGCTGATATTTGAACCCCAAGCGCCTAAATAGAAGCCGCTAGCATGAGAATAATCAACACCACCTTGGATAGCTGGCCGTTGTGCAGTTTGAGTTAAGCCACGGAAAATGTATTGGCTATATAAACCAAGGTTATATGTGAAAGTGTGTGGTGATGTTGGTTCTGCTGCAGGTGCTGGGGCAGCTGCTTCTGCTGGCGCAGCCTCTTCTGCAAATGAAACTGCTGGCATGTAAAGCGCACCTAATACCGCCGTTAGTAATAGTGATTTACGCATATTGCTTAACTCCTCAAAAAAGATATTGAACGAAAAAATACACCTAAACCCTAAGCAAACCATGTGCCAATATAAATTACCTTTATAATCAATAAGATAGATAATTAATGATTCAGTGTAGCCTTTGTATTTTTGCACTAAAACCTGCTAAACTGCAATTAAAACCGAGGAATTACTATGCTGAATCCAAGTAAAATATCTGAAATATCAACTAAAATCAAAGAGTTAATAGGTAATTCTCCTGTGGCGGATTTGGAGAAAAACATTAATGCACTAATTAAGGGCGTATTCACCAAAATGGAGCTTGTTTCGCGCGAAGAGTTTGATGTGCAAGCAGAAGTACTGCGCAATACACGCGAAAAGCTCGCAAAACTTGAAATGCAATTGGCAGAGCTGGAAGAAAAGCTAAAATAAATGAGCCTTGCAGTTGTTTACAGCCGTGCACTCAGTGGCATGGATGCACCTGAAGTGGTAGTAGAGGTGCACCTTGCGAATGGCCTCCCTAGTTTTACAATTGTTGGTTTACCTGAAGTGGAAGTAAAGGAAAGTAAAGACCGCGTGCGTGCCGCTATCCAAACTGCCCAGTTTGAATTTCCCGCACGCCGCATCACAGTTAACCTTGCCCCAGCCGATTTACCCAAAGAAAGTGGCCGATATGATCTCCCCATTGCGCTAGGCATATTGGCTGCTAGCGGCCAAATACCAAAAGACGCATTAAAAGATTACGAAATTGCAGGTGAGTTGGCTTTGACTGGCGAGTTGCGGCCTATCCGCGGCGCATTGGCAATGACTTACCAGATGGTGCATGCGCACGCTAAACAAGACAGAATTAAGCAAGATAATAATGCAAAAATTAAACGCGCATTTATCTTGCCCCAAAACAGTGCACAAGAAGCAAGTTTAGTCAAAGACGCAGTTATTTACCCGGCGAATTCTTTGCTGGAAGTGTGTGCGCATTTAAGCGGTCAGGCATTGCTTAACCATTATGAAGCAAATGCACAATTACAAAGCCTGGCTTACCCAGATTTCAACGAAGTCAAAGGCCAATCGCAAGCCAAACGTGCGCTGGAAATTGCTGCCGCAGGTGGCCACAGCGTATTGATGAGCGGCCCTCCAGGCACTGGAAAAAGTATGCTTGCCGGGCGCTTTGCAGGCATTTTACCAAGCATGACAGAATCCGAGGCCTTAGAAAGTGCTGCGATACAATCGCTTAATGGTCACTACAAACTGGAAAATTGGAAACGCCGGCCTTTTAGGTCACCGCACCATACCGCCTCAGGTGTGGCGCTGGTGGGCGGCGGCGGCATTCCACGACCAGGTGAAATTTCTCTGGCGCATCATGGCGTGTTATTTTTGGACGAGCTGCCAGAGTTTGATCGAAAAGTGCTGGAGGTGTTGCGGGAGCCGTTAGAAAGTGGGCATATTTCCATCAGCCGTGCTGCCAGACAAGCGGATTTCCCCGCTAAGTTTCAATTACTCGCCGCCATGAATCCTTGCCCGTGTGGCTATTTGGGTCACTTTAACAATAAGTGCCGATGTACACCTGACAATGTAGCGCGCTATAAAGCCAAAATTTCCGGGCCATTGTTAGATAGAATTGATTTGCATATCGAAGTGCCAGCCCTCAGAGAAAATGAGCTTACATCAGCCGCGAATGCAGAAAATAGCGATGCCATTCGTGTAAGGGTAGACAAAGCACGAGAGTTGCAGCTAAAGCGTCAAGGTAAAGCCAATTCTGCGTTAGGCAGTTTAGAAATTGATGCGTTTTGCCAGCTTGATGATGCAGGTATGGCGTTAATTAAAACCGCAATTTCTCGTTTAAATTTATCTGCACGCGCTTATCACCGCATCTTGAAAGTCGCCAGAACCATTGCCGATTTAGCAGGCGATGTCGGCATCAAGCCCAGCCAAATCGCCGAGGCAGTACAATATCGGCGTGGCGATACGCAGTAAATACGTGTCAGCGTGATAAAATCAGTTAAATTTTAAGCGCACATTTTCAATGACCAAATTACCTATTTCTGCGACTGAAACCCAGTTACGTGAATTATTAGCCAAGCGCATCCTTATTTTAGATGGTGCAATGGGCACCATGATTCAACAGTACAAGCTGACTGAAGCAGATTATCGGGGTGAGCGATTTAAGGATTTTAAAGCACCGGCCGGTCAGCGTGAGCTGTTTGTAAAAGGTAATAACGAGCTATTAAGCTTGACACAGCCGCAAGTGATTCAAGAGATACATGAGCAGTATCTAGCAGCAGGCGCAGACGTGATTGAGACTAACACCTTTGGCGCAACTTCAGTTGCACAAGATGATTATCACATGGCACATTTGGTGCATGAAATGAATGTGGAATCCGCCAAGCTGGCCAAAGCTGCGTGTATCAAGTACAGCACACCAGATAAGCCACGTTTTGTAGCGGGTGCATTAGGCCCTACGCCAAAAACTGCCAGCATTTCTCCCGACGTAAACGATCCTGCTGCACGTAATGTCAGTTTTGATCAGTTAGTGAGTGCTTACTTAGAGCAAACACGTGCTTTGGTGAAGGGTGGTGCAGACATTCTAATGGTAGAAACCATCTTCGATACGCTCAATTGTAAGGCGGCGTTGTTTGCGATTGATGCATTTTTCGAAGAAGTCGGCTACACCATGCCGCTGATGATTTCAGGCACGGTGACTGATGCCTCTGGTCGAATCTTATCTGGCCAGACAGTGACTGCATTTTGGCATTCTATCCGCCACGCAAGTCCACTCACAGTTGGGCTTAACTGTGCTTTAGGCGCGACTTTAATGCGCCCATATGTAGAAGAGCTCTCAAAAATCGCAGATACTTTCGTGTGCATTTACCCTAATGCTGGCCTGCCTAATCCGATGAGCGATACCGGCTTTGACGAAACGCCAGATGTCACCTCGAGTTTGTTAAAAGAATTTGCCAATAGCAGCTTTTTAAATATGGCAGGTGGTTGTTGCGGTACAACACCAGCGCACATTAATGCAATTTATAACGAAATTAAAAGCTTGCCACCGCGTGTTGTGCCAAGTTTTGAACACGTCACTAAATTATCAGGTTTAGAGCCATTTATCATTGATGAAAACTCGTTGTTTGTAAACGTAGGCGAGCGAACCAACGTCACTGGTTCAAAAGCCTTTGCACGGCTGATTATTAATGAACAATATGACGAAGCACTCAGTGTCGCGCGCCAGCAAGTAGAAAACGGTGCGCAAGTCATCGACATCAATATGGATGAAGGCATGCTGGATGCCGTCAAAGCCATGACGCATTTCCTCAACTTAATCGCATCTGAGCCT
>JAKFDL010000015.1:0-13521 GCA_036676175.1 Methylotenera sp.
TACATTACACGGCCGCGGCGGCGAAGATGGCACCATGCAAGGCGTGCTGGAATTAATGGATATTCCTTACACTGGTAGCGGTGTAATGGCCTCCAGTGTGGGTATGGATAAATGGCGCACGAAATTACTCTGGAAAGTTTTAAACATTGCGACACCAGACTTTGAAATGGTCAATGCTGATAGTGACTTTACTGCGATAGAGCAGAAATTAGGCTTGCCGCTATTTGTAAAACCTGCCAATGAAGGCTCTAGTATCGGTATTACTAAAGTAAAACAAAAAGGTGGCTTGCAGCCCGCATGGGTATTGGCCGCAAAGGCAGACCCTTTAGTGATTGCAGAGAAGTTTGTCGGAGGCGGTGAATACACGGTGGGCATATTAGGAGACCTTGAGTTAGGACTTAGGGCATTACCAATTATTAGAATCGTACCTAAGAATGAATTTTATGATTTTGAAGCGAAATACCTGCGTGACGATACTGAATATTTATGTCCGTGTGGATTAAGTGCAGAAAAAGAAGCGCAGATCCAGGCTGAAGCCTTGCAGGCATTCAAGGCAATTGGTTGCCAAGGTTGGGGACGCGTGGATTTTTTAATGGACGAAGCAGGGAATCATTTCTTTTTAGAGCTGAATACCAACCCTGGTATGACGGACCACAGCTTGGTACCGATGGCAGCTAAAGCAGCGGGTATCAGTTTTGATGAGCTGGTGATGAATATTTTAAGTATGACATTAAGCGAGGTAGCGAAAGCTGAACATGTGGGATAAGCCAAGACTGCTGAATTGGTTTGCTAATTTACTCTACGCAATGGCGGTGGTGCTGATGCTGTACGCCTTGGTGTTTGTCGTGGTGCACCTGCCTATATTTCCTATTCGCGAAGTGAAGGTGGATGGGCAACTGGCGCATGTCAATCGTGAACAAATCAGGCTCATCGTCGCCAGGCATTTAAAGGGCAATTTTTTTACTTTAGACCTGATTAAAACGCGCAATGCTTTTGAAAAGCTGCCATGGGCACGTGAGGTAAGTGTGCGCCGTCGCTGGCCGGATAAGTTGGATGTCAAAATTGAAGAGCACCAGGCATTGGCACGTTGGGGCAATATTGCGCTAGTGAATACGCATGGTGAGCTGTTCCAAGCCGCTACCGATGCTGAACTGCCGGTGTTTTATGGCCCAGGCGATGGCGTACTGGAAGTCACACAGAATTATGCTAATTACAGCAAAATTTTGAATAAGGCCGACATCAAAATTGCACAAGTGACCTTGTCGCCACGCCGTGCCTGGGAGATTAAAACCAGTAAAAATCTACAGATTGCACTTGGCCGTGTGGATATGGAATCGCGCTTGAATCGCTTTGTAGGTGCTTATCAATCTACGCTGAGTCAGTTAAATGTAAAAGTGCTATATGCCGACTTGCGCTATCCCAATGGATTTGCAGTGCGCAGACCGATCACAATAAAACCGGCTGCTACTAAGCCGACGGATAAATCGCCAGACAAATTGAAAGTCAAGCCAATAAATAAGGCGTTTAGCACGCCAGTAAAAGCTTAGCCTAATTAATAAAAGTATATTGAGAAAAGAATGAGCATGTGTACAGGGAGTAACAAATGAGTAAAGTGCGTGAAGATAAAAACCTGATTGTGGGGCTGGATATTGGCACCTCAAAAATTGTGACCATCGTGGCAGAGTTATTGCCAGAAGGCACATTGAAGGTGATTGGCCTTGGACAGCACATTTCGCGTGGCCTTAAAAAAGGGGTGGTAGTGAATATTGATTCCACCATGCAGGCGATTCAGCGCTCGCTAGAAGAGGCTGAGTTGATGGCAGACTGCAAAATCAATACGGTGTTTACCGGCATTGCTGGCAGCCACATTAAAAGCTTGAATTCGCATGGCATGGTCAAGATTAAAGATGCAGAAGTGTCACAAATGGACGTAGACCGAGTCGTAGAAACCGCGCGAGCCGTGGCCTTACCAGCCGATCAGCAAATCCTACATATCCTCACTCAGGAATTTATCATCGACGGCCAAGATGACGTACGCGAGCCGCTGGGCATGAGCGGCATGAAGCTGGAAGTGAAGGTGCATATCGTGACCGGCGCAGTGGCGGCCGCACAAAATATCGTCAAGTGCATTAAACGCTGCGGCTTAGAGGTGAGTGATTTAATCCTGCAACCCTTAGCTTCTAGTATCGCTGTGCTGACAGAAGACGAAAAAGAATTGGGTGTATGCATCGTGGATATCGGTGGAGGCACCACAGATATTGCAGTATTCAAGAACGGGTCGATTCGGCATACCGCAGTGATTGCAGTGGCAGGCGACCAAATGACCAACGATATCGCTGTAGCTTTCCGCACACCGACTCAATCGGCCGAAGAGATCAAGATTAAACATGGTTGTGCCCTGCGCCAGTTAGCGGATCCACGTGAAGTGGTGGAAGTGCCTGGTGTGGATGGCCGCGAGGCACGTCAACTATCCATTCAGACATTGGCAGAAGTGATAGAGCCGCGTGTGGTAGAGCTGTATGAATTAGTGTTGCAAGAGCTGCGTCGCAGCGGCATGGAAGAAATGATTGCCTCAGGCATTGTGATTACCGGTGGCTCATCCATGATGCGCGGCATGATGGAACTGGGTGAAGAAATATTCCACATGCCAGTGCGCTTGGGCATGCCGCGTTATGTGGGCGGGCTATCTGAAGTGGTGAGTAATCCAAGATATGCCACAGCAGTTGGCTTGATTTTAATGGGTAAGCAACAATTAGAGCGGCAGATTTCCGGGCAAATGGAATCGAACCCGGTGGGAAGAATTTTCGAAAAAATGAAGAGCTGGTTTCAGGGAAATTTTTAGAATTTAAGTAAGTGGTTGTAGGTTGTAGCAATTAAGTAGTTGTTTTAGGGCTGGGCTTGCTGCAAAACAAGCTCAAATATTAAAGGCAAAGGAGAAATATGATGTTTGAAATTATGGAGAAAGATTCACAAGAAGCGGTGATTAAAGTCATAGGTGTCGGTGGTTGCGGTGGTAACGCAATTGAGCACATGATGACTAAAAACCTCAGCGGCGTAGAATTTATTTGCGCTAATACCGATATGCAGGCGCTGAAAAAGAGCCAGGCCAAAACGGTATTGCAAATTGGTGCTGAAATCACCAAAGGCTTAGGCGCAGGCGCTAAACCAGAGGTAGGCCGTGATGCTGCGCTGGAAGACCGTGACCGCATTGCAGAAATGATTGATGGTGCGGATATGCTGTTTATTACGGCAGGTATGGGTGGTGGCACTGGTACAGGTGCTGCGCCGATTATTGCTGAAGTGGCCAAAGAAATGGGTATCTTGACTGTCGCCGTAGTCACCAAGCCATTTGCGTTTGAAGGCAAGCGCACTAAGGTGGCGAGCGAAGGCCTAGAAGAGCTGTCACAACACGTGGATTCATTGATTGTGATTCCAAATGAAAAATTGATGGAAGTACTGGGGGAAGACGTACCATTTCTAGAGGCATTCCGTGCCGCGAACGACGTGCTGCATAATGCTGTCTCAGGTATTGCTGAGATTATTAATTGCCCAGGCTTGGTGAATGTGGACTTTGCCGATGTGCGCACGGTAATGAGTGAAATGGGCATGGCGATGATGGGTAGTGCAGAAGCGAGTGGCCCAGACCGCGCTAGAATTGCGGCCGAACAAGCAGTGGCAAGTCCATTGTTAGAGGACGTCAACTTGGCTAATGCACGCGGCGTTTTAATTAATATTACTGCCAGTGCCAGCTTTAAAATGAAAGAGTACTACGATGTGATGAACACGATTAAAGAGTTCACTGCAGAAGATGCGACGGTGATTGTAGGCAATGTGATGGATGAAACGATGGGTGACAAATTGCGCGTCACCATGGTAGCGACTGGGTTAAGTGGCTCAATCGCACGTCGTCAGGCTAAACCAGAATTGCGTGTGATGACAACGTTGATGACAGGTACGCACAGCCAACCGCTGTTTGTAAACGAAGTGATGGCAGATGAAGCGCCGGCGGTGTTTAGTCAAAATAATCGCCGTGCACAAGTGGAGGCGATGAAAATGTCAGGGGTTGAAGAGTATGACATCCCTGCGTTTTTGCGTAAACAAGCTGATTAGTCACCTGTAAAGGTTTAAAATAGCTTATGTTGTAAGGTGCTTATCAATGGGTATGCACGCTAATTAACTGCCAAGGAAAAGCTAAAGAGTAAGATGCTAAAGCAAAGAACTTTAAAAAAACAGGTCAGTGCCACTGGCGTTGGTTTGCATAATGGTGAAAAAGTGACCCTCACTTTAAAGCCTGCTGCAATTGATACTGGTATTGTATTTGTGCGCGCCGATTTGCCCGGTGCGCCTACTATACAAGCACGGCCTGACGCGGTGCGTGATACGCGCATGTGTTCTGCCCTAGAACACAATGGTGCGCGTGTTGCCACCGTGGAGCACTTAATGTCTGCGTTGGCTGGTTTAGGTGTAGACAATATTATTGTTGAAGTGACTGCGTCTGAAATTCCCATTATGGATGGTAGTTCCGGCCCGTTTATTTTCTTGTTACAACAAGCGGGTATTACGGAACAAGCTGCACCTAAAAAATTCATTAAAATCAAAAAATTAGTTGAAATTAAAGACAGCGATAAATGGGTGAAATTTGAGCCTTACCACGGCTTTAAAATGGATTTCACCATTGATTTCGCGCATCCTGTATTTGAAAACTCTGGTAGCAATGTCAAACTGGATTTCAAAGACAACACCTATGTAAAAGATATTAGCCGAGCTAGAACTTTCGGCTTTATGCATGAAGTTGAATACCTGCGTGCCAATGGGTTGGCGCGTGGTGGTAGCTTAGATAATGCGATAGTGCTAGATGAATATCGCATCCTGAACACTGATGGCCTGCGCTATGAAGACGAGTTTGCCAAGCACAAGGTATTAGATGCCATTGGCGATCTGTACATGCTTGGTCATCCATTGCTGGGTGCTTTTACTGCTTATAAATCCGGGCATGCACTTAATAACGCCTTGCTACGAGCCTTGTTGGCAGATGAGAGTGCTTGGGAGTTTGTTACTTTCGATAATATTGCAGAAGCCCCTACAGGTTTTCAGGAGCAGACTGCATTTTTTACGCCCAATCTTATGCCGCATTTCAGTTAACTTGGTCAATAGCTAATTAGGAGCGCAACGTGATTATTCTTCGTTTAGTGTTGATGCTGCTACTGATTGCCATGTTTGTGCTACTGGCTAGCTATGTAGTCACCAAGAATAAAAAATACCTCACTTATCTGTTGGTCGCTATCAAGTTTCTAGGCTTGTCTTTAGCAGCCATGTTTGTCCTGTTTCTTTTGTCGCGCGTGATTAGGTTTTAAAACGCGGCTTTTGGTATGCTGAATTTTTTTAGAAACCCAATTATCAAAATTATCCTCATAGCGATAGGAGCCTTGTGGTTAATGTCATCTAGGGCATATGCCGCAAGCGGAGATGTGGAGTTTTTGCAAGCACGCATGGCTTACGATAAAAAAAATGCCATCGCATTATCAGAATACGTACAGCAATTACAACATCAAAATTACATCCTAGCGCCTTATGCGGATTACTGGCTGATGTTACTGAATCTGGTAGATGCAGATAACCAGACGGTGATAGATTTTATGAATCATTACAGCGATTACCCATTTGCCGACAGACTACGCGGCGAATATTTAAAAAAACTAGCGAAAAAACAAGATTGGGAAAGTTTCTCTGGTGAGGTTTCCCATTATCAATTAGAAGACAGTGCTGTCGCCTGTTATGCGGCTGAAGCTAGCGCGGAGTTGGGGGATGCCTCAGTGTTAGAAGGCGCCAAGTCACTTTGGATGCAGCCCAAGGAGCAGGCAGCAAACTGTGCTAATTTATATGACCGCATGCAAGCTGCCGGTGTACTTAGCGAACATGATATTTTTGAGCGGCTGAGGTTAGCATTAGCCGATAACCGGATGGCGTTGGCTAAATCCATCATTAAACGCTCGAAAACATTTACGGCGAGTCAGTATCAACTAATCGACAAAGCTTATAACAATCCCAATGCAGTGCTGGCCAAAAAAAGCATTTCTTTTAAAACGCGGTTAGGCCGCGAGCTGAATTTATTTGCACTTAACCAATTAGCCAAAACCAATTCGCAGCAAGCCTTGAACGCATTTAATAAAGTTGCAGATTTATTTCAGCCAGAAGATAAAAGTTATTTTTATGGCAGGTTAGCTTGGCAGTCTGCACTCAGGCACGAACCTGAAGCGTTAGCATGGTTTAAGCTTGCGGAGAGTATCAAGCCGAATAAAGAACAGGCTCTGGGTAAGGAGCAATTGGCTTGGTATGCACGTGCTGCCTTGCGCGAAAAAAACTGGGATGTGGTGTTGCTTGCAATATCTAAAATGCATCCAGATCAAGCGGCGGAAGGTGCTTGGCGTTACTGGAAAGCGCGTGCACTGAAGGCAAAAAATCAATCGTTAGAAGCCAATACATTATTTGCCAAGCTTTCCACGGAGCGGCATTTTTATGGTTGGTTGGCTCAAGAAGAGCTTGATGGTGCAATATCTGCACCGCTTAACACGCACAAGGTCACTGACGAAGAAGTTACTGAAATCGCTAATACAGAAGCGTTCCAGCGTGTGGAAGCATTGCAAAGAGTCGATTTGCGCTGGGAAGCTAAAAGCGAATGGGCACATGCCAGCAAAGAGCTTGATGACAAGCAGTTGCTGGCAGCTGCAGAGTTTGCACAGCGCAAAAAATGGTACGATCTAGCCATTATTACCGCTGATAAAACCACAGAAATGCACGATTTTGCGTTGCGTTACCCAACCCCTTACCGCGATTTAATCAAGGATGCGGCAGAAGACAATGTAGTGGATGAAGCCTGGGTATATGGCATTACCAGGCAGGAAAGCCGCTTTATGCACTATGCAAAATCTGGTGTGGGCGCAGCCGGCCTCATGCAGTTGATGCCTGCGACTGCCAAGTGGATTGCGGGTCGTGCTGGGGTAAGTGATTATCACCATGGCATGATCCATGACCTGGATACCAATATTGCATTAGGCACTTATTATATGGGCTATACCAAAGACCTGATGAGTGGACAGGAAACCATGGCCACTGCTGCTTATAATGCTGGGCCTAGCCGCGCCAAAAAATGGATGGCAGCAGTTCCGCTGGAGGGCGCTATTTATGCAGAGACGATACCGTTCAGCGAGACACGTACGTATGTGCAAAAAGTGATGGCCAACGCGCATTTGTATGCTCCGCGCTTGGGTCTGAAAACTATGACTCTTAAACAAAGGTTGGGTGTTATCCCCAGCAAGTATGGCACGATTTCAAGCAACCAAGAGACTCAACAAGAGTCAGAAGAGGCAAGCGAGTTAAGCCTTAGTATCGAGTAAAAATTAACCTTAGTAATAAATAACATGACGATAAAAAATATTACCATTTTGGGCGGCACAGGTTTTGTGGGTAGCTGTTTGGTCACAAAACTAGACCAGGCAGGTTACCAGGTCAAAGTGCTATCACGTCGGCGCGAAGCAGCAAAACATTTGATTCTGTTGCCAAATGTGCAGGTGGTCAATTGTGATATTGCCGATAATTACGCACTTAAAGAGGCATTAAAAGGCAGTGACGCCGTGATTAATCTAGTGGGCATTTTGCATGAAACTGGTAAAAGCAGTTTTGAGGAAATGCACCACCAATTACCGCGTCGTGTGGCACAAATGTGTGATGAACTGGGGATTCCACGCCTGTTACATATGAGCGCCCTGCAAGCCAGCAAAAATGCGCCGAGTGCTTATTTAAAAAGCAAAGCCGCGGGCGAAGCGGCAGTCAATGAGTTCAGCGAAAAATTAAATATCACTGTTTTTAAACCATCGGTTATATTTGGACATGGTGACCGCTTTATCAATATGTTCGCGCATTTGGTGAAATTTTTACCGGTGATCGCATTGGCAAAACAAAGTGCAAAATTTCAACCGATTTGGGTGGAAGATGTGGCGCAGTGCTTTGTCAATGCGTTGGAAAACACGGCCACTTACGGAAATAATTATGAATTGGGTGGGCCAGAAATCTATACTTTAAAAGCTTTAGTCCAAAAAGTGATGGATATATTGGGCAAGCAACGTCCAATTATTGGCCTAAATGATAGGCTATCGATGTTGCAAGGTTTTATATTGGAACTGATGCCCATTAAGCTGATGACGCGTGACAATATCCGCTCAATGCAAGTGGATAACATTACTGCACAGTCCATTGCACCAGAGCTTAATGTCGTGCCAACAGCGTTAGATGTGGTGATACCTGAATATTTGCTCAACACGAGCCCACGTTCTGCTTATGACAGATTCCGTAGTGCCGCAGGCCGTGCCATTAATGCACGTAGGTAAACTACGTGAGAAGCATGTCTAAAGACGCTTTCCAGGTCTATAGCGTAGGCGGTGCCGTGCGCGATGAGCTACTAGGTTTGACGGTAAAAGACCATGATTACGTTGTCGTTGGTGCTACACCAAAAGCTATGCTGGATGCAGGTTACAAGCCTGTTGGCAAAGACTTCCCGGTATTTTTACATCCTAAAACACACGAAGAGTATGCGCTGGCGCGTACCGAGCGCAAAACCGGCGCAGGTTACAAGGGATTTTCTGTTCATGCCGCACCAGATGTGACTTTGGAAGAAGATTTAGCCCGCCGCGATTTTACGATGAATGCCATAGCCAAAGATGCTGATGGCAAATTAATAGATCCGTACAATGGTCGCGCAGACTTACAAGCGAAAACGTTGCGCCATGTCAGTGCAGCGTTTGCAGAAGACCCGGTACGTATCCTGCGGGCAGCACGCTTTTCTGCCAGGTTCGCCGATTTTACGATTGCACCGGAAACCTTGGCATTAATGCGCCAGATGGTGCAAAACGGTGAGGTAGATGCACTCGTGCCAGAGCGTGTGTGGCAAGAGCTGAGCAGAGGTTTGATGGAATCAAAACCTAGCCGCATGTTTGAAGTATTGCGCGATTGCGGTGCACTGCAAAAAATTCTTCCAGAGCTGGCCAGATTGTGGGGCGTACCTCAACCACCACAGCATCACCCGGAAATTGATACCGGTATACATGTGATGATGGTGATAGATTATGCAGCTAAGCAAAATTTTGACTTGTCTATCCGCTTTGCCGCACTCGTGCACGACCTAGGTAAAGGCACTACACCTGCAGAGCTTCTGCCTAGACATATCGGGCATGAAATTAGAAGTGTGCACTTACTTAAAGACGTATGTAAAAGATTGCGTGTGCCAAATGATTGTAAAGACCTGGCGCAGATGGTAGCTAGGTTTCATGGCAAGTTACACCAAGCCTTAAAAATGCGGCCAGATACTTTACTTGAATTTTTAATCGAGCTCGATGCATTTCGGCAACCGGAAAGATTGGATGATTTTTTAAAAGCCTGCGAGTGCGATAGTCGAGGCAGAACAGGTTTGGAGAACTGTGAATTACCAGAAACCGACTTGATTTTAACTGCCCTGCAAGCCGCACAGAACATAGATGCTGGCACGATAGCAAAACAGCATACTGAACCAGAAAAGATTAAAGCAGCAATCTTTGAAGCTCGTTTAGCTACGTTAAAATCTGCTGTGAAGGATTAAAGCTATACAAAAAGCAAGTTTGTCTGGGTTTGCAATAGTTCAGTCGGCTTTTTCTTAAATCCACTCTTAACAAACTGATGCCAGCGCCCGATTACATAGCACATCATCAAATTAGCCTGTGCTTCGGGCATAATTTTTTTGCCTGACCCAGCAACCGCAATTTTCAAACTTTGCTTTAGGCTAATTTCCAGGCGATCAAGCAGTTGATTCACCCGTGTTTGTAATGCGTCATCTTCGTTCACCAGCGCGTCACCAATCAGCACACGCGTCATGCCGGGGTTTTTCTCAGCAAATTTAAGTAGCATACTCACGATGAGCTGCACTTGTTTAGCGCCGTCTTGTTCGTCCTTTGTGATTTTGTTCAGTACGCCAAAAATTGAAAGTTCGATAAACTCAATCAAACCCTCAAACATTTGCGCTTTGCTGGCAAAGTGGCGGTAGAGCGCGGCCTCACTTAAATCGAGCTTGGCGGCGAGTGAGGCAGTGGTGATTTTTTCACGCTTGGGATTTTCCAGCATATGTGCAAGCGTCTCTAATATCTGTTGTTTTCGTTCAGATGCCACGATATTCCCCTTAATATTTTCTTTTTAATTTTATTTATTATTTTTATTATAGCTTAAGGTGAACGAGGAAGGTGAGTAAGCGCTAACACTGAATTTATCCTGAAATCTACAAAATTTGGTTTTTGTAGTTTTTTTGTCACCCAAATCGTTTGCATCCCTAAGCGTTTTGCAGTCATTAACGCAGGAAGGTTGTCTTCTAACATCACGCAGTGTTTGGGGTTAGTTTTTAAAGTTTTCAATAACATTTGAAAACCGCGTAACGAAGGTTTGGCATGAAACTTGGTTGATTCCACACTGAATACCATTTCGAAACAATCTGCAATACCCATCAATTTCAACACACGCTCAGCGTAGTTTTTGGGTGCGTTAGTGAACACACACTTGCGCCCTGGCAAGCTTTTAATCAGGCTGCGTAGGCGTTTCACTTGAATCACCATGTCGGGTAAATCCATAAAACGGTGGGTTTCCTGTAGAAAGTGGCGAGCATTAACACCATGGTGGCGCATCAGGCCTTTAAGCGTGGCGCCGTACACACGCCAATAATGCTGGCGTAAACTGTGGGCTTCGGTTTCGTCTAATGTAAGCGCATCCATGATGTATTTCGTCATGGCGCGATTCATCACAGGAAAGATGTGAGCAGAGGCGTTGTGGAGGGTATCGTCGAGATCGAAGATGTAGATTTTTTTAGACATAGTTGAACTCGACAGTGCAAAACGGATTCCCGCATTTGTGAGAATGCTAAAGAAAGCTTATTTCGCTTTAATCAGTGTGCCAACACCTTCGTCAGTTAAGACTTCCAGCAATAGTGCATGCTCCACACGTCCATCAATAATATGCACGCTTTTTACGCCGCTACGTGCAGCATCGAGCGCAGAGCCAATTTTAGGTAACATGCCACCAGATAGTGTGCCGTCAATCACTAAATCATCAATCTGCTTGGGGGTTAAGCCAGTCAGCAAGTTGCCTGCTTTATCCAGTACGCCTGGTGTGTTAGTGAGCAGGATTAATTTTTCTGCCCCTAAAATTTCCGCCAGTTTACCTGCCACAACATCAGCATTAATGTTAAAGGTGTCGCCATCTTCACCCACGCCAATCGGCGCCACCACTGGGATGAAATCTCCAGTGTCTAAAAAGCTGATAATACTTGGATCAATCGCAGTAATTTCGCCAACTTGCCCAACGTCAATCATTTTAGTCGGGTCGCTTAGGTCTTCCATCAGCAGCTTTTGCGCATGAATAAAATTGCCATCCTGCCCGGTTAGGCCGACTGCTTTACCGCCGTGGCGGTTAATCAGGTTGACGATCTCTTTATTGACTTGTCCACCCAATACCATTTCTACTACGTCCATGGTCTCAGCATCGGTAACGCGCATGCCTTGGATAAACTCACCTTTTTTGCCCAATCTATCGAGCATTTCGTTAATTTGAGGGCCGCCGCCATGTACCACCACGGGGTTCATGCCGACAAGCTTGAGCAGCACGACATCTTGTGCAAAACAGTTTTTTAGGTGCTCATCTGTCATGGCGTTACCACCGTACTTAATGACGATGGTTTTATCAAAAAAACGTTTAATGTAAGGAAGCGCTTCGGAGAGTGTTTGCGCTTTAATTGCGGCTGCAGTTTTTTGCATGGGTGGCTTTCTAAAATTTTGACTATTGTAACTAAAAAATAGTTATAAAGTTTTAACAAATACTTTAGATTTACGCTGAAAATTATACAAAGCCTGCTTTTGCTGTGGCAATTGTTCAATCGGTTGCTCGATAAAACCGCGCTCGATAAACCAATGCTCGGTATGCGTCGTCAGGCAAAATAGCTGTTTAAAGCCCAACTCTTTGGCGCGCAGCTGGCAAAAGTTAAATAATTTGTCGCCGCGGCCACTACCACGATATTGATGGTCTATCGCCAGGCAAGCAAACTCGGCCATGGTGTCCTGTTTAAACGGATAAAGCGCCGCGCAGCCAATCAAACGGCTATCATGTTCCATTACATAAAAATGGTCGATTTCCATCTCTATGCGTTCGCGTCCGCGACGCACTAAAATGCCTTCATTTTCTAGCGGTTCTATTAATTTAAGAATGCCGCCAACATCGTCAATGTTGGCTTGGCGCATGGTTTCAAGTGGCAATTCGGTCACCATGGTGCCGATACCGTTGTGGGTAAACAACTCTTGAATAATTGCGCCATCAATGTGCCGGCTAATTAAATGCACGCGCGCCACGCCTTGGTCGCAGGCGCGTATCGCAGCTGGCAAATAGTAGGTGACGTCATCTGAAATGTTGATGGGGTCACCGCTCGCCCCTACGTTATTGAGCAAGTTCTGCGCTTTTCCAGCCGTCATTTCGCGCAGTAATTCGCCACGTAAATTATGCACACCAGCACTGTCCATTAAGAAAATCAGCTTATCTGCATCCAGTGCAATGGCTGCGCTAACTGCTACATCCTCTAGACTTAGATTAAATGCCTCGCCAGTAGGCGAATATCCAAGCGGTGATAATAAGACTAACTCGCCATCGTCCAAACGCCGTTGGATGCTGAGGGCATCCACTTTGCGCACCTCACCCGTGTGCTGTAAATCCACGCCATCGCGCACGCCTAGTGGTTTTGCTATTACAAAATTGCCGCTGGCCACGCGAATATCCGCACCAGCCATCGGCGAGTTAATCAGCCCCATCGAAAGTTGCGCCTCAATCTCCACGCGCACTACGCCGTTGGCCTCTTTTACAATTTCCATTGCCGCGTCATCAGTCACACGCAAGCCGTTGTGTAAAATGGGCGTGAGTTTGGCGCGTTTTAAACGTTGCTCGATTTGCGGCCGCACCCCATGCACCAACACCAGCCTGACTTCCAGACTGGCTAACAGGTTTAAATCATGCGAAAGTGCGGCGAACTGATTGTCACTCATCACCTCCCCGCCAAATGCAATTACAAATGTGCGGCCGCCAAACGCATGTATATAAGGTGTAGCACTACGGAACCAGTTTACGAAGCCTTGTTCATTTGAGTGGTTTGCAACGATTGTTGAGGCTGGATTGGTTTCGCTCATTGCATATAAGTAGGCGGGCGTACAATCAAGCGCTGATGCTACTTTACGCAACAGCGCCTCATTTATACCTAGCTCACCACGCTCAATGCGCGACAAATTTCCAGCATCAGCACCTACTCTGTCGGCCAGCGTTTGCAGGGTAATATTCAGCGATTTACGCCGAGTGCGAATTGAGTTGGCGAGTGACATTAGGATGTAATTTTGTAAAAATTATATTATTAAATATGTATATTATGTATTATTTACAAAATATTAAATTAATTCTGCATAAATTACAAATATTTAA
>JAKFDL010000016.1:0-49832 GCA_036676175.1 Methylotenera sp.
ATCATGTGCAACCTGTGACTCGTGGCGCGCGGCTGGCCTGTTTTTTTTGGGTGCAGAGCATGATACGTGATGATGCACAGCGGACTTTATTGTTTGATATGGATGCGGCTATCGCCACTTTGCGCGAGCAAGTTGGCGATAATGCGGCAGTAATTCGACTGACAGGGAATTATCACAACCTTATCCGTATGTGGGCAGATACTTAAGCAATTTTTAGTAAGGAGTTTATATGCGTTTTATATTAGCAGTGATGAGTTTATTACCAATACAGGCAATCGCTTCGGCAGATTGTCCTGTTTATCCAAAAGAAGAATGGGCCTCTGAAGACACCTTAAAGCAAACCTTGAAAGAGGAAGGCTATAAAATCAAGAAATTTAAAATTGATGGAAATTGTTACGAGATATACGGCCGTAACAAAGAAGGAAAAAAAGTAGAAATTTATTTTGATATGAAAACTCTCGCCATTGTAAAAGCCGAAGTTGAATAAAAGAAGTTGAATAATTCGTTAAACGTGACTCGCATAGCGACAGATGTTTGGCCGTTAACAGTACGCGTAACACATTGGCTGGTAGCGGTGTTAGTGCTCACTAATTTTGTGAACGATACTGGTTATTGGCATCGCATCATCGGCTATGTTTGTCTTATTTTAATTGTGATTCGTATCATTCATGCTGTTAAAACAAAAACAGCACATGCACGTCTTTTTTGGCCTACAGGCCAAGCGATTCTGCAACATTTGCGTGAAGTGCGCGAGGGCGCAGTGACCGGGCATCTTGGACATAATCCATTGGGGCAGCTTGCTGTGTATGTAATGTGGCTACTAATAGCACTTTTGGGCTTTAGTGGCTGGCTAAGTCGCACTGATGCTTATTGGGGTGAAGACTGGCCTGTAGATTTACATAACTATTTATCAAATGCGCTGATGCTAATGGTGTTTTTACATTTAGTGGCAATTGCAGTGATATCTAAATTACAAAAGCAAAATCTTGTAAAAAGGATGATAGCTGGTAAAAACTAGTACCTAAAATTTAGGGACTATAACTAAGCTGTTCAAGCATTTATTCATTAGCTATTGATCCAGCGGCGGTGCTACTTTGAGCAGCTCTTCAATGGTCGTTGTGCCGGCAGCAACTTTTTCTGCGCCATTCACCATCAGCGGCTGCATACCCTCTTGGTAAGCTAACAGTTTTAGCTGGCCTAAATCTGCGTTTGGTGTAATCAGTTTGCGTAATTTGGGTGTAATGGTCAACATCTCGTAAATACCACTGCGACCTCTGTAGCCGGTGTTCCGGCAATCAACGCAACCAACGGCTTTCATTACCGTATCAGGCTTTTTGGCTTTAAATGGGTGGGTGATGGATGCCCACTCTGCATCGGTGATTTCATGCGGCACTTTACATGCAACACAGAGCGTACGTACTAAGCGTTGCGCCATAATGCCTAATACCGATGAATGAATCAGGTACGCAGGTACACCTAAATCGAGTAAACGTGTGACAGCAGAAGGTGAATCATTGGTATGCAGCGTAGAAAGCACCAAATGGCCGGTTAAAGCAGCTTGAATCGCCATATCAGCCGTTTCAATATCACGAATCTCACCCACCATAATAATATCTGGGTCTTGTCGCATCAGCGTACGTATACCGTCGGCAAAGGTGAGGCCAATGTTAGTGGTAACTTGCATTTGGTTAAATGCAGGCTCTACCATCTCAATCGGGTCTTCCACCGTGCTCACATTGACTTCTGGGGTGGCGAGCTGTTTAAGTGTGGAATATAGCGTGGTTGTCTTACCCGAGCCTGTCGGCCCCGTCACCAAAATAATGCCGTTAGGTGCGGACGTCCACTGCGCCCATAAGTCAGCCTGTTTTTTCGAGAAGCCTAGCTGCACAAAATCTTGCACAATCACATCAGGCGTAAAAATCCGCATCACCAGTTTCTCACCAAAGGCGGTTGGCATGGTGGATAAGCGTAGCTCAACCTCGGTGCCATCGTTACTCAGTGTTTTAATACGGCCATCTTGCGGGCGACGTTTTTCTACCATATCCATGCGCCCCAATAGTTTGATGCGACTGGTAATGGCGTTCATAATATTGCTTGGCAACTGGTAGACTTGGTGTAAGACACCATCGATGCGAAAGCGCATCATACCGGTGTTACGGCGCGGCTCTAAATGGATATCGCTGGCGCGTTGTTCAAACGCATATTTGAGTAACCAGTCTACAATATTCACCACGTGCTGCTCATTGGCATCCAGATTTTTATCTTTGCCCAGCTCTATCAATTGCTCAAAATTTTGCACGCCGACAATTTGCCCAGCTTTAGCTGTGTTGGCGGAGCTAATTGAGTGCGCAAGGCTGTAAATCTCTGGCAAATAACGGCTAATTTCAACTGGGTTTGCAAATACCAATTTGATTCTCATGCCCAAAATGCGCTCTAAATCTGGTATCCAATCCGTTTGAAAAGGCTCTGCAGTCGCAATCGTAGCTTCATCCCCTTTAATGGCGATGGGCATAATTTTTAGTCGCTCGGCATAAGCCTTAGAAACCATCTGTGCAGCGGTGGTAAAGTCTAATTTAAGCGGGTCAATGTGGTAAAAATCCAGTTCCACTTGTGTCGCCAACCAACGTGATAGATAGTCAGCATTTAAGGTTTTATGTGGCGGCCTTAAATCTTTCCATTTTTGCTCGCCAATGACGACAATCGGGTGCAGTTTAGAGCCGTCTAGCCTGCGATCTTTGTACAGTTTTTCGGCTTGTGATTTATCTAGACGCCCATCGTTTACCAGCATGCGTAGTACATCGCCCAAATTGAGTTTGGATTTTGGTGCTATGGTAGTCGCGGCTTTGCTCATTGATTAAGCTCTTTTTTGTGTGATTAACGGCTATTTTATACGCATTGATAAATCTATGGCGCGAATATTTTTGGTGAGCGCGCCTATCGAAATACGATCCACGCCAGTTGCTGCAATATCGCGTACTGTGTTCAAATTCACGTTACCCGAAGCCTCTAGGAGCGCACGGCCATTGCTCATTTTGACTGCCTCACGCATTTCAGCATGAGTGAAGTTATCCAACAAAATATTGCTAGCGTTTGCAGCGAGCGCTTGCTGTAATTCATCCAGATTTTCTACCTCAATTTGTATGCTGATGCCTTGCTTGATATTTGCTGCTTGTTTTATGGCTGCGGCAATACCGCCTGCGGCAGCGATATGGTTCTCCTTGATAAGAATACCATCATACAGCGCTAGGCGCTGGTTAGTGCCCCCACCTACGGTCACTGCGTATTTTTGGGCTAATCGCAAGCCTGGCAGGGTTTTACGCGTATCCAGAATTTGTGTACCCAGCCCTGCAATTGCGTCCACATATTCGCGTGTTTGCGTAGCGACCGAAGATAAAGTTTGCAAGAAATTTAATGCGCAACGTTCGGCCGACAACAACGCGCGTGCATTTCCGGCAATTTCGCATAGCAGCTGGTTAGGCATCACTTTGTCGCCATCGTTCACATGCCATTTAATTTGGATATTTTTATCCAGCTGTTGAAAGCAGGCATTCACCCAATCTAAGCCGCAGATGATAGCGGTTTCGCGTGAAATAATGCTTGCACTGGCAAGTTGTGTAGCGGGAATGAGCGAGGCAGTGATATCGCCACTGCCGATGTCTTCTGTTAATGCTAATTGCACGTTATGTTGTACTAAGTTGGCAAACGCCTGCGAGCCGCGTGGATAGGCTTGGTTAAATAAAGGCACAGATGTTGATGACTTCATAATTCTATTATAATGCAGTTGAACCATTAGAAAGAGCGAAAAATCATGAAGCTGTTGTATACATTGAATAGTCCCTACGCGCGCAAAGTACGTATTGTGGCATTAGAAAAGCATATCGAGCTGGACTTGCAAGAAGTGGTGTTGGCTGACCCGGACTGCATCGTCAAAAACCACAACCCACTCGGCAAAGTGCCCGTGCTTGTTTTGGCTGACGGTGACAGTGTGTACGATTCGCGTGTGATCGTGGAGTATCTAGATAATCATGCGCCCGGCACACATTTAATTCCCACTGATAACAGCAGCAAAATTTGGGTGCGTCGCTGGGAGGCGCTCGCAGACGGCGTTTGTGATGCCGCTGTAAGCGCCATGCTAGAAGGACGTAAGCCTCTAGAGCAACAATCGCAAGCCAATATCGACAAACAACTAGACAAAGTCACACGCGGGCTTGAAGTGCTTAATTTGGATATCACCAAGAAAAAATGGTGTGTGAACGAAACTTTTAGCTTGGCGGACATCGCGCTCGGCTGCACTTTGGGTTATCTGGATTTGCGCTACAAACACTTGAATTGGCAGGACAAATATGTGAATCTGGCTAGGCATTATAGCCTGCTGGTAAAACGGCCAAGCTTTAAACTGACGATGCCCATAGTGAACTAGCTAATGGTGAGTTAGCTAATGGTAAGTTAGCCAGCCCAAAGTTAATTAGTCCAAAATTGGGCCGGATATTGTGTTTTTCCTGTTGGCCACTCATGTGTTAATTTAAGCACAGTGGATATTTTCAAAGCATCTTGAAACAATGGGTTAGAGTAAATAATCACTATCTTACGAGGCGAATCCTGTATCGACTGCTCAATCTTCTTGATCACTTCAGACATTGTTCCAAAGCCAAAGGGGTTGAAAAAGAAGAAAATATTTGCTTCGTCAGGGATGGAAAAAGTTGCAGCATCTTGATTAGAAAATTCCACCTTATTTTTAAGTTTAGCATTTGCTTTATTGGATTCAGCCGCGAGAAATAAGCCCTGATCGAATTCAACACCAATACTATGCCTAGCATTTAAATACGTAGCCGCAAATACCACCCTGCCTAAACCACTACCAAAGTCGATAAGCATGCTGTTTTTATCCAGTTTGGCATGCTTGAGCAAAGTGAAAATATCTTTATAGCTAGTGGGAACGTAATCGGATTTCCAGGTCGAGTCTTGCAACGCCCCAGAATATTTTTTGATGGCGAATGTATTCACGCCAAGAATCTGGTCATAGAACGCGTCTATAGGATTTAGCAGCCTTGTTTTCAGGCCTTTACCACGCAGTTTTTTTAAGTAGTCCAACATAGTTAATATTTTTTTAGTATTAATATTTTCAAGCAGTCTAATCGGTTTGCAAACTTCGCAGCTACAACAATTTTTATTATATACGGGCTCTTTACAGACAGAGCCTAAGCAGTTTGGCTGCGTCTCCTTACTTTATCTGGATTACTTTACAGTTCTAGCTACTTTCATGTTTATCACTCAAAAAAGTAAAGCCAGTGACTTAGGTTTCTTCTATCTAAATATTATTGAGATTTTCATCCACAAGTCCGGGTAATTGCGTTTTCCGGCGCATACCTTCCCTATCATTTAAACGTTTTTGGGCAGCTTCAGGGAAATCGGTAAATAGAATTATGTTACGCTTAATGAGTAGCGAAATTAGATCCTCTAATACGCGCGCCAATTGAATATCACTTTCACGGAAAGGCGTTATTTGCGCCAATGAATTTTCAAGAAACTCAAGATACTCTTTGGAGCTGTCTTCAACAAAAGTCCAGCCTTCGCCAAAATTATCCATTGCGCTCGCAGCTACGATAATGCCCTGTGTATTTTTAAAGACGTAAGCCATATCACCTCTTCGACCGAATAATTTTCTAATCTAAGGTGATTATAGTGCTTAATTGATATTAGATTTAAATTAAGTGATTATCGAATAGCATGGGTAATAATTCTAATCTTATTGGATAGCAGCGGTGATAATTCCACCACCAAGGCATACATTGCTTTCATACACCACTGCACTTTGCCCAGCTGTCACTGCCCATTGTTTTTGGCCGAATTTGATAGTGACATTTTCTTTATCCAGCGCATCAATCTCACACGGTGCATCGGGCTGGCGATAGCGCGTTTTAGCGGCATACACCCAGTTAGTTTTCGGGTCTTCATCCTCTATCCATGTCAGTTGACTAGCGATTAAACCGTCACTTTGTAACAACGGATGATCATGGCCTTGTACGACGATGAGTTCATTTTTTTGCATATCTTTAGCTGCCACAAACCAAGGCTCTCCATTACTATCGCGGCTACCACCGATTTTTAAACCCTGTCTTTGTCCCAATGTGTAGTACATCAAGCCATCATGCTGACCGACCAATTTCCCTTCGGCATTTTTAATGTCACCTGGCTTTTTGGGTAAGTAGCGCGCCAAAAACTCTTGAAACGGCCGCTCGCCAATAAAACAAATTCCTGTAGAGTCTTTTTTCTCGGCATTAATCAGCCCAGCTTGACGGGCGATTTCACGGACTTCGGTTTTTAAATGTTTGCCTAAGGGAAACAACGTTTTAGAAAGTTGTGCTTGGTTCAGGCGATACAGAAAGTAACTTTGGTCTTTGCTACCATCATCGGCTTTCATCAACTGAAATGAGCCGGGTTTCAGAGGATTTTCGCGCACCTGTGCGTAATGTCCGGTCGCGATTAAGTCTGCACCCAAATTCATGGCGTGGTCTAAAAACGCTTTAAATTTAATCTCGGCATTACACAAAATGTCTGGATTAGGGGTGCGGCCAGCCTCGTATTCACTCAAAAAGTTGGCAAATACGCGGTCTTTATACTCACTGCTAAAATTCACCGCTTCGATGTCAATACCAATTTTATCGGCTACCGATACTGCGTCGATTAAGTCTTGTTTGGATGAACAGTACTCATCATCATCGTCGTCTTCCCAATTTTTCATGAAAAGTCCAACCACGTCGTAACCTTGCTGTTTTAATAGCAGTGCGGTGACGCTAGAATCGACGCCACCAGAGAGCCCCACTACGATACGTTTTTTGCTCATAAGTGAGTCACCACTTGCAGCGGATAACGCTTGCCTACTAGATAGTCTTCTACACAGGAAAGTACTTGCGGGCTGCGCATTAAATTTGCTTTGTGACGCATTTCGCCTATATCCATCCACACCGCTTGCACGATGCCATCATCCAATGGCTGCAGGGGGTAATGCGCACCTGCCTTGCCAATAAAGGCAAAACGCAAATAAGTGGTGTCATTGTGCGTGTGCTTCCAGTGGTAAATGCCCAGTAAAAATTCCGGGGTAAATTCGTAAGCCGTTTCTTCCATGGTTTCGCGCATGACTGCTTGAATCAAGCTTTCGCCGTCTTCTAAATGGCCAGCCGGCTGGTTGTAACGGTTGCCGCGATCAGTCTGTTCTTCTACGAGTAAGAATTTACCGTTTTGCTCAATGATGGCAGCGACAGTGGTGTTAGGTTTAAATTGTGGATTTTTCAAAGCAGTACTTAATTATTGAACAACCTATATTTTACAGCTATCTAGCCAATTGCGGAAACAAACCCATTAAACCATGGGCGATAAACTCTACAGCCATTGCGGCCAATATCAACCCCATTAGGCGCGTTACAATATTGATGCCAATCGAACCTAAACGTTCGGATATTGCATCTGCTAATTGCAAAATTGCCCAAATTAAAAGCGCCACAATGAATACAGGTACTGCAAGTATAAAATGCTGAAAAAAAGTTGGTTGCTGCTGAGCACTTAAAATCATACTTGATATCGCGCCTGGCCCTGCCAACAGCGGAATGCTTAACGGTACAATTGCGATGACCTCGCGGTCTGATAAGTTTTGCGCTTCTTCAACAGTTTGTTTTGCGCCACTTTGTTTACCATGCATCATGCTAATGGCAATTAACATCAGTAAAATACCGCCGCCTACTTGAAAAGACGGAATGCTGATGCCAAAAATTTTTAAAACAGTATCCCCAATAAAAGCTGAAATGGTGAGTACAATAAATACTGTGATAGAGACTGTGCGCGCAGTTTTAGCGCGGTCTTGTTTGCGCCAGCCATCGGTTGCGCTAATAAAAATAGGGATGATGCCGATGGGATTTACTATCGCTAATAAGGCGATGGTGGTTTTCAGTAAGTATGCCCAATCTGTCATTTCGGTGGCTTGTTTAAGTAAATGTCTGAGTAAAGAGTTAGTTTAAATTAAAGTATCACTATGCACCTAAAAATTATTTTGGCCTCACAAAGCCCACGCCGTGTTGAACTACTTAGGCAGATAGGCATCGCTTGCTTAGTCATGCCTGCCGATATTGATGAAACAGCCTTGCCAGACGAGCCGCCCAGCGATTATGTGCTACGCCTGGCTGCACAAAAAGCACAGGCTATAGTGAATAAACTAGCCAATCAGGGTTCACCAGGCTTTAATTTAACAAGCCATAACCTGCCAATTTTGGCTGCGGATACAACGGTTGCGCTAGGTTTGCAGATTTTAGGTAAGCCAGAACATGATGCGGACGCATTTAATATGCTGAAACAATTATCTGGTAGTACGCATCAGGTACATACTGCCATTGCACTAGCACACAAAGGCAGGCTAGAAACGGCGATTAATAGTACTCAAGTTGAGATGATGACGCTTAGCGATGCTATGATAAACGCATACCTTGCAACAAGTGAGCACAAAGATAAGGCTGGCAGCTATGCCATACAAGGTTTGGCAGGATGCTGGGTTAAAAAAATCACCGGTAGCTATACTGGCGTCATGGGTTTGCCTCTTTACGAAACAAGCTTGCTTTTGCAAAAAATGGTTTAAAAAGAATAGGTTAAATATTTGGGACAAGAGATTTTAATTAACGTAACGCCTCAAGAAACTCGGGTGGCAGTTCTGGAGCAGGGTATTGCGCAAGAGTTGCATATTGAGCGCAGCTCGTCTCTGGGTATCGTGGGCAATATTTATCGCGGCAAAGTCTGCCGTGTGTTACCAGGCATGCAGTCGGCATTTGTTGAAATTGGGTTGCAACGCGCCGCATTTCTGCATGCCGCAGACATTAAAGAATGCCATATCAATGGTGAGCCACAAACTGAACGGCCAATTCAAGAAGTGTTATTTGAAGGCCAATCCATCATTGTGCAGGTAATTAAAGAGCCGATTAGCACCAAAGGCGCACGCTTGACCACAGAGATCAGCATTGCAGGGCGTTTTTTAGTGTTCTTGCCGCATCAGGATCATATTGGAGTGTCGCAACGCATTGAAGATGAGGAAGAGCGCGAAATGTTGCGCAACCGCTTGCTGGGGCTGTTGCCAGAAAAAAGAAGCGGCGGTTTTATTATCCGCACCATGAGTGAGTCCGCAACTGACCAGGAATTGCTGAATGACATTGAATACCTGCAAAAAGTCTGGTCAAAAATTCAAGCTGATAGCCAGCATGCCGACGAAAAATCCTTGGTGTTTTACGATTTGAGTCTGCCAAGACGCATGTTAAGGGACGTGGTGAATGACAACACGGTAAGCATCCGCGTCGACTCTAAAGCCACTTTTGAGCAGCTAAAAGAGTTTGCCGAGCTATATGTGGCCAAGGCGGTAAAGCCACTCTATCATTACCAGGGTGACCGCCCGATTTTTGATTTTTACAATATTGAAAAAGAAATCGAACGTGCTCTATCTCGCAAAGTAGAGCTTACCTCTGGTGGTTACTTAATCTTCGACCAAACCGAAGCATTAACGACAATTGATGTGAACACGGGTAGCTTTGTCAACGGTAAAAACCTATCCGATACTATTTTCAAAACCAATTTAGAAGCGGCACAATGTATTGCGCGACAGTTAAGGTTAAGGAATCTGGGTGGCATTATCATCATCGATTTTATCGACATGGATGAAGATACCCAACGTGAAACGGTGTTGGAAGAGCTTAAGAAAGCCGTGGAGCTTGACCGTGCGCGTACCGGTATTAATGGCTTTACCTCGCTGGGCTTGGTAGAGATGACGCGCAAGCGTACACGTGAAAGCCTAGCGCATTTGTTATGTGAGCAGTGTGAGGTGTGTGAAGGGCGTGGTGAACATAAAACTGCACAGACAATTTGCTATGAAATTATGCGAGAGCTACTGCGCGAATCAAAACAATTCAACGCCAAAGAATTTAAAGTAATTGCTTCCACCGCAGTGATTGATTTATTGCTGGATGAGGAAGCACAAAGCTTGGCTAATTTATCTGATTTTATTAACAAACGTGTGACTTTGCAGGCGGATAGCCAATACTCGCGCGAGGCGTTCGATATCGTTTGGATCTAGCTGGTAAGTATGATTTTTACGATAGGCTTGCCATATTTAAAAGTCTGAATGCCTGTCATCAAGTGATTGAAATTGCAATCAAGTCATTAATTTCAATACAGGTTTAGCAACTGTAGCTCAAGTGTTTTTACAACAGAAATATTGACCATTTGTATTAAAATTAGCGCCACCACCGGTGAGAAATCCATACCCCCAGCAGTGGGAAGCAGGCGTTGTATAGGAGCCAAAATTGGTTTGGTTAAGCTGTCCAGCACGCTGGAAATTGGTGAGTGCGGATTGACCCAGCTTAAAATCACCTGCAGCAAGATGGCATAAAAAAACACGTCTAGCATCGTGCGGAATATGCCAAGTACACTCATGCCGATTAGGCTGGTCCAGATGGTGTTGCCCACTAGGCTAACAGGTAAGTCACGCAACCACAGTAAACAAAGTTGTAGTAAAAACTGGGTGACTAATGCTAACACTAACGTAGATAAATCAACTTTCCCCCAGCTAGGGATGATTCTACGTGCAGGCTTCACCGCAAAATCTGTAAGGGAAACTACCATGTAGGTCAGCGGGTTGTTGAAAGGTGCTTTAAATAATTGCAGAAAAAAACGTAACAAAAACAGCAGAGTCAGCAAATTAAAGATGGTGTTGAGTAAAAAATTTAGTGCCGTAGATAACATTTAAACATTCCCCTATTCATCTTTACCTAACTCATCACCTAAAGACTTGGCGCGTTGGTAGGCTTTTTGTGCAGCTAATATAATTGCCTGTTTAACTTTAGAGTCATGCAAACTCAACAAGCCTTGTTCCGTTGTGCCGCCTTTCGAGGTGACCTGCTCACGCAATGTACTGATAGGCATTATGCTGGCATGCGCCAACAAGCTCGCACCTTTAAAAGTAGCAATGCTGAGCTGCTTTGCTTGCACCTCTCCCAAACCTAAATCAAGCGCAGCGGCTTGCAGTGCCTCAATCATATAAAACACATAGGCTGGCCCGCTACCAGAAATAGCCGTTACAGCGTCTAGCTTTTCTTCACTATCCAACCACAGTGTAGTTCCTGCAGCGCTAAGTACTTGGTCTGCCAAAGCAATTTGTTTGGAGCTTACGCTGGGCATAGCGTATAAGCCAGTGACACCTGCTTGAATTTGTGCGGGTGTGTTGGGCATGGCACGCACGATGGTGCTGTAATTGCCCAACCAGCGTGATAAATCGGCCAAGCGGATACCGGCGGCAATTGAAATAACAAGTTGTTTGTTGAGTAAGGGCGCTAGGATTTTCGCTAAGGCTGGCAATTGTTGTGGTTTGATTGCCAACACAATCACGTCCTTCTTTTTGATATCTGCGAGTTGAGCAGAAGCTTTTACCCCTAGCTGGTTGATCACTGCATGTTTATTCGTATCTAGCTCGATGACAGTAATATCATGCATGGGGAATTGTTGGCTCTTTAGGCCAACAATTAATGCTTGCGCCATGTTACCGCCGCCCACAAACCCTAATTTCATATGGTTTTTCTCATTTTGTTAATTTTGCGTTGCGCTTGTCCAAAGTTTCAAATCTTTACGTTTATAAACTAGGAGATCTCATACCAAAGATCGCTGAGCCAATCCGCACGATAGTAGCACCTTCTTGTATGGCAGCCACATAATCATCTGACATGCCAATCGACAGCGTGTCTAGCTTATAGCCGTGCTGCTGTAATGTTTTGTAGGCTTTTGCCACTATTCTAAATTGCTCACGCTGTTTTGCAAAGTCTTGCGTGGGCGCAGGTATCGCCATCACTCCACGTAGTTTTAACCTCGGCAACATTGAAATCTCTTTCGCAAGCAAGCTCAGCGAACCAATATCGACTCCACTCTTGGAGCCTTCTTCGCTACTATTGATTTGAATGCAGACATTTAAAGGCGGAAGGTTTTCTGGCCGCGCATCGTTTAAACGCTGTGCAATCTTTAGACGATCTACGGAGTGCACCCAATCAAAATGCTGTGCGATTAAAGCGGTTTTATTGCTTTGAATAGGGCCAATAAAATGCCATTGGATGTTGCAATCTTGCAATTCAGCTTGTTTGCTAATCGCTTCTTGAACATAGTTTTCTCCAAAGTGCTTTTGGCCCGCCAAATAAGCGGTGCGCAGCTTGTCCGAAGGTTGCGCTTTGCTTACCGCAAGCAATTGCACTTTGTCGGAACGATTCGCAGAGACTGTTGCTGCAACAATACTTGCTTGAATTGCTTGCAAGGAATCAACAATTGTGGACATAATTCAATTATCTAAACAATGAACTTTATGTAGTTTATTAACAATAATCATTATAGCAGGAGCTGACAGTGGATATTTCAGATTTACTCGCATTCTCGGTGAAGAACAAAGCCTCGGATTTGCATCTTTCAGCAGGCCTGCCACCAATGATTCGCGTGCATGGCGACGTGCGTAAAATTAATGTACCCAGTATGGATCATACGCAAGTGCACGATATGGTGTACGACATTATGAACGATGGCCAGCGCAAAGTGTATGAGGAAACGCTGGAATGTGACTTTTCGTTTGAAATCCCTAATTTGGCGCGTTTTCGGGTGAATGCATTTAACCATAATCGTGGTTCTGGCGCTGTGTTTCGGACGATTCCATCAAAAATTCTAACTTTGGAACAATTAAATTGTCCGCCTATTTTTAAAGAGATTGCGGATACGCCGCGTGGCATTGTGCTGGTAACCGGGCCTACTGGTTCGGGAAAATCGACTACTTTAGCTGCGATGGTGGATTATATTAACGAAAATGAAATGGGGCATATTCTTACTGTTGAAGACCCGATTGAGTTTGTGCATACCAGTAAAAAGTGCCTGATTAACCAGCGTGAAGTGGGCCCACACACGCTGTCTTTCCAAAATGCGCTTCGAAGTGCGTTACGAGAAGATCCTGATGTGATTTTAGTAGGTGAGATGCGTGATTTGGAAACCATTAGATTGGCGTTATCTGCCGCTGAAACGGGCCATTTGGTATTCGGTACGCTACACACTAGTTCTGCAGCTAAAACCGTCGACCGAATTGTTGACGTGTTCCCGGCAGCTGAAAAAGAAATGGTACGTTCAATGTTATCAGAATCGTTGCGCGCGGTTATTTCACAAACATTGTGTAAAACCAAGGATGAACAAGGCCGGGTGGCTGCGCACGAAATTATGATTGGCACGCCAGCGATTCGTAACTTGATTCGCGAAAACAAGGTAGCGCAAATGTACTCATCCATCCAAACCGGTCAGAACATTGGCATGCAGACATTGGATCAGAATTTACAAGATTTAGTGCGCCGCAATGTCATCTCCGCTAATGAAGCACGTGGCAAAGCAGCAAATAAAGAATCGATTATTGGTTAATTTAATGGTTAGTTATCGATGCCCTGTAATCCGCTTGGATATCGGTTTAGAGGGCATATTAATTAGGGTGAAATGATGGAAAAAGGTCAGGCGGAAAAATTTGTATTTGATTTGTTGAGACTCATGTTGAGCAAAAAAGCCTCGGACATGTTTATTACTGCCGGCTTTCCACCAGCAATGAAGATAGATGGAAAAATGACACCAGTCAGCTCACAAGTATTGACAGCACAGCATGCACGTGAGATTGCCCGTTCAGTAATGAATGATAAGCAAACGGCAGAATTCGATGCAACTAATGAATGTAATTTTGCGATTGGTTTACCAGGCGTGGCACGCTTCCGTGTAAACGCATTTGTGCAGCGCGGTTCGGTAGGAATGGTGTTTAGAACCATCACCACTAAAATCCCAAAATTTGAAGATTTAGGTTTGCCTGAGGTGCTGAAAGACATCGCCATGACCAAGCGCGGTTTGGTGATTTTTGTAGGCGGCACCGGCTCTGGTAAGTCTACCTCGTTGGCGGCCATGGTAGGTTATCGCAACCAAAATAGCTATGGACACATCATTACCATTGAAGACCCTGTGGAGTTTGTGCATGAACACATCAATTGCATTATTACTCAGCGTGAAGTGGGGGTGGATACCGATGGCTGGGCTATTGCCCTCAAAAATACCCTGCGCCAAGCGCCCGATGTGATTTTGATCGGTGAGATTCGTGATCGCGAAACCATGGATTATGCAATCGCCTTTGCGGAAACTGGCCATTTGTGCCTGGCCACGTTGCATGCAAATAGCACCAATCAAGCGTTAGACCGTATTATTAACTTCTTCCCGGAAGAGCGCAGACATCAACTATTGATGGATTTATCACTGAATACACGCGCCTTTATTTCACAGCGGCTGATTCCAAAAGCCGATGGCATAGGCCGGGCTGCAGCTATTGAAATTATGATTAACTCGCCTTTGATTTCAGATTTGATTTTTAAAGGTGATGTCCATGAGATTAAAGAAATTATTGGACGCTCACGCGAGCTGGGCATGCAAACCTTTGACCAAGCGCTGTTTGATCTGCATGAGTCTGGCGCTATTAGCTATGAAGAAGCGTTGCGTAATGCAGACTCTGTAAATGATATACGCCTGAAAATTAAGCTAGAAGGCAAAGATGCCAAAGACAAGGATATGTCAGCTGGCTTAGACCATTTGGGCATGGTTTAGTACTTAAGCTGTAATAAAAAAGCCGATGAAAGGTTCATCTGCTATTTGTTGATTGTAGTTAGGATATTGTAGTCAAGTTTATAAGTTACTTTATTGAAACTTCTACACGCCTGGCCTCATTTGAATCACCACCATCTACACTATCTGGTTTTACAAACTCAATCCGCATCACATCCACACCACCCGCAATTAACGCTGCTTGTGCTGCCTTAGCGCGATTGTAGGCAAGGTCTTCATTCGCTTTTTGATTGCCGTGCGAGTCATGGAATCCAGATAATAGTGCTATTGAATCTGGGTGGGCTTTCAGCCACTCAATAATCGGTGCGAGTAAAGCCTCTGTATCACTTGGTAAAGCAGTTTTACCAGTATCAAAATATAGCTTAGCTGGTGGTGGTGGGGTTGTTGTAGCCAGAGGTTCTGCCGCTTGCACCGTAATTTGGTTATCAATTATTACATCTGGCCCAAAAAACGCTTGTGCTTCTTGGCCCTTTTGCGTTTTGACGCTTTCAGCATCTACATAACCGGTCAGCACGATAGATTTATCATCACCTGCAGCGTGCAAATCGCCTATTAAATAAGATTTCAATTCATCCGATTTAGCCAGCCAAGTCAAATTTGCACATGCTTCATTGCTGGTGAATTCACTGCTGCTAGCAGAAAACTCACAGGCTTCAGTCACTGCTGGTGCGGCCGGCATTACTTCCTCTACTGGTGTTATTGTTGCTGGTGAGGCGCAGCAGGCATCAGATGGGCCACGACCTGTTAATAGCATCCAAAGCAAGATGAGGGCAAGGATGACTGCAATTATCCAACTCCAGCGGTTATAGCTCGATCGATTATCCATGGCAATTAACCCTTATTTCTTAACGCCAGCAGAAAGCTTCTCTTGTAGCTTCTTAAGCTCAATCCATTTATTATCCGCAGCCAATGCAGCTTGTTGTGCCCAGGTGCTTGGGTTAGCAATGCGGAAGCGTGAGCCGCCATCATCTAAAATTTTACGCATTTGCGGCACAGTGGCAGCTGCTAGCTGGGCAAACGTTTTAATGCCGGCATTGTGAAATAGCTCATTAATCTTTGGACCTATGCCCTCTACAATAGTGAGATCATTAGCATTTTTAATGGTGAAGCCTGCTTTTTTCGCCGCAGCGAGGTCAATTGCCGTGGTGGTGGTTGTAGCTTTTGGCGTTGCTGGCGCTGCTTTGGCGACAGGCATTTCAGCAGTTTTTGTTGGCGGTTGACTTGGAGTTGGCGTGTGTGTTACCTGCTGTGTTGTCTTGCTGGAGCATTTGCATAAGCAGCGATTCAGTAACCAGCCAATCAAAATACCTGCTAGAAACCACCAAAAACAACATGCTAATGAACTGAAAAGTGACCCCATTATTACTCCCCAATAGAATGATTCATCGAACAAATCTAGTAACTAAAGAAAATGGCAACCGCACGAAAGTAAACTATCTGCGTCTTTTATACAAACGTCAAGTCATTAGCGCACTAAAATAACCTATCAAAGGTAGATTGCTTGGCGTATTTTTAGTGATTTTGAAAGCTGATTTGTCCATTCAGCAAGGTGTACTGCACTTGTCCTTGCATGGTGTGACCCAAGAACGGCGTATTTTTTCCTTGGCTTTTTAGCTGACTTGCGTGCACTTTCCACTCGGATTCAGGGTTGAAAATGGCAATATCCGCATTAGCGTTTATGGCTAAATCACCTGCTGGAATGTTTAAAATGTGTGCAGGTTGACTGGTGATTTTTGCAACCGCCTCAGCCAAATTGGCTTTATTTTGCATTGCCCATTTTAGTGTCAGTGGTAACAGTAGCTCTAAGCTGCTCGCACCAGCCTCGGCTTCAGCAAAGGGCAGGAGCTTTGCATCGTCATTTACAGGCGTGTGATCTGAGCATATCGCGTCTATCGTGCCATCTTTTAAGCCTGCGCATAGTGCACTTTTATCGCGGGTTGAGCGTAGTGGCGGTTTCAGGTTGGCGTGTGCATTAAAATAGCCGATGTCCATCTCGGTTAGGTGGCAGTGTTGCACACTCACATCAGCGCTTACTTGCACACCAGTTTTTTTGGCGGCACGGATTAACTCTACCCCCTCTGCACTGGAGATTCTACAAAGGTGGATACGCGTATTAGTTTGTTGGGCTATGCGTAAAATGCAGGCAATTGCCAAACTTTCCGCTGCGGCCGGGATGCCTTTTAAGCCCAGCCGGCTGGCAATTTCGCCGTCGTGCGCCACCCCATTCTGGCTAAGGTAGTAATCCTCTGGGCGCAAAAAAATAGTGTAGCCAAACGTAGCGGCATATTCAAATGCACGCCACAATACTAAAGTATCCGTCATGGCATTATCAGCTTGACTAAAGCCCACGCAGCCCGCTTTACTCAGAGCATGCATTTCCGTGAGTAATTTACCTTCCAACTTTTGGGTGAGTGCGCCGAGTGGGTATACATGTGCCAGATTGAGCAATTTGGCACGATGTTTCAGCATTTCTACCAAACCTGGCTCGTCTAACACTGGGGTTGTGTCGGGTTGGCAGGCAAGGCTAGTCACACCACCAGTTATAGCGGCTTGCAGCTCAGTTTTTAAGGTGGCATTGTATTCAGAGCCTGGCTCACGCAGCCTGACACTTAAATCGACAAAACCAGGGCAGACAACCAAACCTGCAGCATCAATGGTCTGGTTGGCCACAAACCCATCAGGTGGGCTGCCTATACCTGCAATTTTACCTGCAACAATGAACACATCTTGTTTGGCGTCTATTTTATTTTTTGGGTCTATTAAATGACCATTTTTTATATGGATCTTCACGCTCCACCTCCAGCAGATTGACCACCGCCCAAGATGGCCATGACTGCCATACGCACTGCTATTCCGTAGGTGACTTGGGGCAAGATGACAGACTGGTTGCCATCTGCCACGCTTGAATCAATCTCTACGCCACGATTCATCGGACCTGGATGCATCACTATCGCATCTGGTTTGGCATGGTTTAACATTTCCTGTGTTAAACCAAAAGTCCTGAAATATTCTTGCGCACTGGGTAATAATGCACCTGTCATGCGCTCGTTCTGTAGGCGTAACATCATAATCACATCCACATCTTTTAGACCATTTTTCATATCGTGAAATACTTGTACGCCTAGTTTTTCTACGTCTGCTGGCAGCAAAGTTTTGGGGGCGATCACGCGTACTTCAGGCACCCCAAGTGTGGTGAGTGCATGAATCTCGCTACGTGCTACTCGTGAATGCAATACGTCACCCACTAAGGCGACACGTAAGTTATGCATGTCTGGCTTGTAGCGACGCACGGTGAATACATCTAACAAGCCTTGCGTTGGGTGTGCGTGGCGACCATCGCCAGCGTTGATTACGCTGATTCCATCCGGTACGTGTTGTGCAATAAAATGCGCCGCGCCGCTCTGTGCATGGCGCACCACAAACATGTCGGCATGCATGGCAATGAGGTTATCTACCGTATCCAAGATGGTTTCACCTTTAGATTGGCTAGAAGTGCCCACATTCAGGTTAATTACATCGGCAGATAAACGTTTGGCGGCAATCTCAAAGGTGGTGCGGGTGCGGGTGCTGTTTTCAAAAAAGATATTGCACACGGTTTTGCCGCGCAGTAAAGGCACTTTTTTAATATCGCGTTCGGCAACACCAACGAAAGTTTCAGCGGTGTCTAAAATTTGGTTAAGGATGCGTTTTGGCAAGCCTTCAATAGTCAGCAGGTGCTTTAATCTTCCTTCAGCATCAAGTTGTGGGTTATGCATTGTTGTGTTCAATCTCTAAATGGAGCTTACCTTTAGTATCTTGTGAAAGCTGTAAATTTTGATTGGCTTGCAGTGAAATTTCTGCGCCTGTGATGTTAGGCGCTATTGGTAGTTGCGCACCACCGCGATTAATCAGCACAGCTAATGTGATGCTGGCGGGCCGTCCGTAATCAAATAATTCGTTCATGGCCGCACGCGTAGTACGGCCAGTATAAAAAATGTCATCGATTAAAATAATATGCTTATCCGCAACATCAAATGTAATATCTGATGGTTTTGGGTCTGTTTTAAGGCCGCGTGCTGCATAGTCATCGCGGTAGAGTGCAGCGTCTAAAGTGCCACTTGGCAGAGTGTATTGAGGGAAGTCCTGCTTCAGCGTTTTTAATATACGTTGCATTAGCCAAACGCCACCACTGTGGATACCTACTAGCGCAGTGTCCGGATTGATTTGTGCCGCAATTTGAGTGGTGATGTCGGCTAGTAAAGTTTCAGGGTTAGGTAGTTGCATGCTGTTTAGTTGTTATCATTCGTTAGACGCATTAGAAATAAGCTCATCAAAATAAGATTGTAATATGCTTTGCGCTGCCACGGCATCAATCATGGCTTTTTGCTTTTTGCCAGAAATGCCCGCATCACGCAGATTTTGCGCTGCTTCGGCAGAGCTTAAACGCTCATCTATCATCATCACCGGTAAATTAAAGCGGCCCTCAAGCCGCTGTGCGAATTTTTTAGCAAGTTGCGTCATGCTATGTGACGCGCCATCCATATGCGTAGGCAGCCCGACCACTAATAAACTGGGCCGCCATTCCGTAATCAATTGCCCAATTTGTGTAAATTTGATCTCATTTTCTTCTGCGGCGATGGTAGTAAGCGCATGTGCAGTCTTTAAGATGGTTTCGCCCACTGCCACGCCGATACGCTTTTCGCCATAATCAAACGCCAACACGGTGCCGATAATGTCCGGATATTTACGTTCTAATATGGGTAAATGACTTTGACTTAAGCTACTTTTATTTGAACCCATTGTTTGCGACCTAATCAAGCATGCCCCGCAACATCAGATAAATTAACCAAACTGAGTCCCATCAACTGCATTGCATAATCGAATTTACTGCGGTTATCAGTATCAAAAATGAGTTGGTGAATCTGCTGTGGGTCGTTAGTTTCCAGGCTTAGCCATGCGTTTTGCAGCACTTCATGCTCTAATTGCCCAGCCGTCCAGCCTGCGTAGCCTAAGGCAATTAACAGGTGGTTTGGGCCTTTATCTTCGGCACTTGCGGCAAGTATATCTTTAGAAGTAGTCAGTGCTACGCTGTTATTCACAACGATAGTGGAGTCGTATTCCAAATGCGGCTCGTGAAGGATAAAGCCGCGTTCCATCTGCACTGGGCCACCATAATGCACGCTTTTATTGAGTAAGGGCGCAGAAGTGGTTTCAAGTTTAATTTGTTTGAGTAAATCGGTGATGCTGATATCGGCTGTGCGATTGATGGTGATGCCCATGGCGCCGTCAGCGTTATGAGTGCAAATAAAGGTAACTGTTTTAGAAAAATATGGGTCTGTCATGGCGGGCATCGCGATGAGGAACTGTCCTGTAAGATTCATATTTTTCAATAAGGCTTATTTTAACACATATGCTATTTAACGTAAACCAATCAACTACTTGTGTATTCTAAATAGCCTGTAATTTCTAGTCCAAAGCCCATCATGCTCGGCATTTTACGCGGCGTCGCCATCAGGCGCATTTTACGCACACCACAATCAATTAATATTTGTGACCCAATGCCATAAGTGCGTAGCTCCTGGTTATAACGTATTGGCTCATCAGCACCTTGAATGCGCATGACTAAGTCATCAGCAGACTCGCTATGATGTAATAACACAATTACGCCAGAAGGCGCATTGGATATAGTTTGCAGGGCATTGATAAAATTCCAGCTATGCGTTTTGCTGCTGCTATCCAGAAGATCAAACACAGATAACGGCTCGTGTACACGCACCAAAGTTTCTTTGTCTGCAGTCGGCTCACCTTTAATCAGTGCCAAATGTGTTTCTTTAGCAATTTTATCGGTATAGGCAATTAAACGCATCTCACCATAGGGCGTTGTAATAGTGCGTTCTGCGGCGCGTTCGATCAGTTTTTCAGTTTCGCTTCTATAGTGAATCAAATCGGCAATTGTGCCGATTTTGATCTGGTGCTGCTCGGCTATCGCTACCAGATCCGGTAGTCGTGCCATTTCGCCATCGTCTTTTAAAATTTCGCAAATGACACTGGCAGCCTCGCTGCCGGCCAGCGCAGCTAAATCGCTACCTGCTTCGGTATGCCCAGCACGCACCAGTACGCCGCCATTGAGCGCGGCCAGTGGAAAGATATGGCCAGGGCTGACGATGCTTTTTGCATTTGCATCTTTTGCAATGGCAGCTTGTATGGTTGTTGCACGGTCTTTGGCTGAGATGCCGGTAGTCACCCCACTTGCTGCTTCAATGGACACCGTAAAATTAGTGCCTAAGCGCGTCCCATTATTGACGACCATTTGCGGCAAACTTAGCTGCTTGCAGCGCGCTTCGGTCAGAGTTAAACAAATCAAGCCACGTCCATGTTTGGCCATGAAGTTAATGTGTTCAGCGGTGGCAAATTCGGCCGCAATGACAAAATCACCTTCGTTTTCACGATTTTCGTCATCAACCAAAATCACCATTTTGCCAGCTTTGATGTCTTTGATAATCTCGGTAATCGGGCTAATTGATTTAAGTGGCATGTTTATTCTCTTGCGCCCATTCTGTCATGCGCTCTACATAGCGCGCAATTTGGTCGATCTCTAGATTCACTTGGCTACCAATGGTTAAATGTGGAAATGTGGTTTGCTGTAAAGTGTGGGGAATAATATTCATGCTAAATATATCGTTTTCAATGGTGTTAACCGTCAAGCTGACGCCATCTACACAAATCGAGCCTTTTTTGGCGATATATTTAGAGAGGGCGTGGGGTGCGCGTACCAACAAGCGCCAGCATTCACCATTGTTTTGACCAAGATTTTGACTAGACAAATCTTCAAAGCCGATGACTTCTCCCACACCATCCACATGCCCGCTGACCAAGTGCCCACCAAGCCGGTCATTTAAGCGCAAAGCTTTTTCAAGATTAACTGCTTGTGGCTTATTTAAGTTTACGCTTACATTGAGTGTTTCTTTAGAGACATGCACTTCGAAATGGCTGGGGTTAAAATTTGCTACAGTTAGACACACGCCATTCACGGCAATGCTGTCACCTAATTGCACATCATTTAAATCTAAAGCAGCAGCTTCAATTGACAACCTAAGGTCATCGCCGATGTGTGTGATTGCATCAATATGGCCAACCGCTTGAATAATTCCTGTAAACATAAGCGTATTTTAACAGCATTCAATTAAACTACAGAAAAACTAGCGGCGATTGACAGAAAAAAACGTGACACCAAAAGTTGGCACGCGGATTGCAAATTGAGAATTGTCATTAAGTTTTATAGAGCAGGATTTAAAAATGTTAGCCCACGTCGTGCAAAAAATACAGACCGCTTTACATCACCAAGATGTGAAAAAAAATCTTGGTTGGATGGACACGCTGAGTCAAATGGATGAGCTGGATGCAATTAAAGAGACGACAGCTCACATCGCTCAACTTAAGTTTGATACTGGTGCAACGTTGAAACGTCAGTTAGATATTTTGCTGGTAATTGACCGAAAAACCTATCGCCAGTCTAAAAAAATCACTCATAAGTACTTGACTTCATTTAAGTTAAATAAAAAATTAAGTGATGATATTTATACGATCATGTATCAATATTACCGTCAGCTATATGTGGCTTACACGCAGTTTCTAGACTTTTATTCATCACAAAAAATAGTGGCATTAGATATTGATAAACTCAATTTAACCTTAGCACGCCATTTAAATGCAACTTTTTCAATGACCAAATGGCGTTATTTTGATGACCAACCAGCGCCAACAGGAACTTGGGAGCATGTTTGTAAAGTCATCAGATATGCTGAAAAATTGGCAATATTAAATAGCAATTTGTTTGTGTATGATTTTCAACGTAAAGAAACCAACCTGGCTGCTTTATTAGAGCGCGGCTTCATGATGGATATTTTGCAAAAAAGCAATTACAACAGTTTGCAAATCCAGCTAACCGAACAAATCCTTAAGCAGTGGGCAACCAATCCCATTATTGCCACCAAATTTCAACGCGACAATCATCACTTCTTTATCAATATAGACAGCGATAAAGGGCCTGAAAGGATTCGTGCGGTAGAGAAGTTTGCAGATTATCGTTTTTGGCGTGTAACCCGTATTGTTGACTTGATAGAAGCTTACCTGTGTGCGGTTAACACGGATAAGGCGTTGGCAGAGTTTCGTTTGGAAAAAATTGCACCTACCGTGATTATTGTGCAGTTATTTAAAAAGCTGCGTGCAGACTGGTGTGTGGAGGGCTATGAGCGTCAGCGTAGAAAACAAGCCAGGGAGAAAAAAAATAAGCTGATTCATGTGACCTATGGCTTAACGAATATATGCCGTCAATTAGGTGCGGCCAATACCAGCCTATTTGAAAAGCCACCGGTAAGAGACAGTAGTGAGTTTGAAATAAAATTGGCTACCTATCGTAATAAAGACCAATCGCCTCAAGGTTATCAAGCTAAACATAGCAGGATTGGTAGCGAAAACTGGTGGTTGATAGATGAAAGCGCGACCGGCTTTGGTGTGGATTTAGGTAAGTCTTACAGTGATTGGATAGAGACTGGCAAACTCATTGCCTACACCAGCTCAGAAAATAGGAGCCTATATGTTATTGCCGAAATAAAAAGTATTAGGAAGCAAGCGAATGGTCATTACCGTGCCGGTTTAGAAATCATGGGCACCCGTGGAGCCTCGGTAAAGGTCGGGCATATAAGTGAACATCACTTTTCCGAGGCACTTAGTGGTTATTATGTAGATGACACTTGGACGCATGTGGATGAGATTAGCACTTTTGATGCGTTGATGCTGGATCATCAAGATGATGCCAAGTCGAACGCTGCTACGTTGATTATACCTAGAAGCGAATATAAGCGCGGCAGTAAGGTGCTGGTCAAACAACCGGGTAGCGACAAAGTCCTGGAAATGGGTGTGCCTTTGATTAAGCAACGTGAATGGGTGCGTGTGGCAGTGCCAGTTAAATCTAACGCATAATTAAGTAAGCAGTAAATTTTTAATCGCCATGGAATCTTAGTCGCATAAAACTGCTAAGATTCTGCTTTATGTCTTTTCTTCCCAACTCTCTCATAGCAAAATTGCCTTATGAGCTGTTAATCGGTTTGCGTTATACACGCGCAAAACGCAAAAATCATTTTATTTCATTCATTTCCCTGACCAGTATGATCGGCATTGGATTGGGCGTGGCTGCGCTGATTGTGGTGCTCTCTGTAATGAATGGCTTTCAAGCAGAGTTGCGCACACGTATTCTTGGCGTGGCATCGCACCTAGAAATTACTGGCGCGAATAATCAATTGGGTGATTGGCCGGCACTAGCAGAACAAGTGCGTACATTTAAAACGGATGGTCAACCCGAAGTTATAGCCAGTGCACCCTACGTCATGGCGCAAGGCATGCTCAGTTATGGTCAGGCAGTACAGGGGGTCTTGGTGCGTGGCGTGTTGCCCGCAGAAGAAGACAAAGTCGCTGATTTAGGCAAAAACATGAAAGCAGGTAGCTTGTCTGACTTGCGTGCAGGCGAATTTGGTGTGGTGCTGGGCGCCGATTTAGCACAATTACTTGGCGTCTCAATTGGTGAAAAAGTGGTGCTCATGGCACCACAAGGTCAGTTTACGCCAACTGGCGTTGTGCCACGCATCAAGCAATTTAAAGTGGTGGGTTTGTTCCAAATCGGCATGTATGAATATGATGCGGGTCTTGCGCTGATTCATATGGAGGACGCAGCCAAGCTATACCGCATGGGAGACAATGTTTCTGGTTTGCGGTTAAAGCTCAATGACTTATTTGATGCTCCTGCTATGTCGAGCAAGCTGGCTGAAAACTTAATCCCTGGCGGCATGTACTATGTGACGGATTGGACACAACAACACGCCAACTTTTTTAAAGCTGTTCAGCTAGAGAAAAAAGTCATGTTCATCATCCTCACCCTAATTGTAGCAGTGGCGGCGTTTAATATCGTTTCTACCTTGGTGATGGCAGTCACAGACAAGCGGGCTGATATCGCAATCATGCGTACTTTCGGCGCAAGTCCGCGCAGCATTATGGGTATATTTATAGTACAAGGTGCGCTTATCGGCATGATAGGCACCATCATCGGCGCAATAGCGGGCGTCATTATTGCGTTGAATATTGACAGCATTATCCCGTTTATCGAGCATTTATTTAAAGTGCAGTTTTTGGCAAAAGATGTGTATTACATCAGCGATTTACCTTCAAAACTAGAGTGGGATGATGTCATTACCATCGTCGTTATGTCGTTTATTTTAAGTTTACTAGCCACGCTGTATCCAAGCTACAAAGCCTCTACCATCAACCCAGCGGAGGCTTTAAGATATGAATAATACAATTATTGCCTGCCAAAGCTTGTGTAAAACCTACACGGGCTTAGATGTAGCGGTACTTAATGGGATTGATTTGCAGATAAATGCCGGTGAGCAAATTGCTATTGTCGGGGTTTCAGGGTCGGGCAAAAGCACACTGCTACACTTGCTTGGCGGCCTAGATGCGCCTACAAGTGGCCAGGTTGCGTTGATGGGTAAGGATCTAAGTCAATTGAATGAAGCACAGAAAGGTGCACTTAGAAACCAGTCATTGGGCTTCGTCTATCAATTCCACCATTTATTACCGGAATTCACCGCGATTGAAAATGTGGCTATGCCTTTGTTGATTCGCCGTATTTCGCGTGAGCAGGCTTTAATAAGTGCAAAAGACATGCTGGAGAGAGTTGGGTTGGCACACCGTTTAGAGCATATGCCGGGTGAGCTTTCTGGGGGCGAGCGCCAACGCGCTGCCTTAGCCAGAGCCCTTGTTACGCAACCTGCCTGTATTCTGGCGGATGAGCCAACTGGTAATTTGGATCGTGTGACCGCTAACCAAGTGTTTGATTTGCTGTTGGAGATTAACCAAGCACAACATACCAGCTTAGTGGTCGTCACACACGACTTGGCACTGGCTGCTAAAATGCATCGGCAATATCGGCTAGAAGATGGCAAGCTGACCCAATTTAACGACTAAAAAATGATACTGGCAGCGCTAGGCTTTGTATTTGGCGCTTGGTTGTTGCAACAACAGCCTGATCTTAATACTTTTCTGCCGGGTGTTTTTATCGGCCTGCAATCCGCGTGGATACTGGTTCCTAGCCTTACAGTTTTTATCTATTTATACCATTCTGAATTCCCAAAATTATTAAAAAGAACGAGTGGACTACTCATTGCGGGTTTACTAGGGTTTACATGGGCAGCTAATTTCGCAGCTGTTCGATTAAGTGATGCGCTCCCAGCTGATTGGCAACAAAAAAACATCAACGTGATTGGCGTAATAGCTAGCTTGCCTGAGCTCACCGAGCGCGGTGAGCGGTTTAGGTTTGATGTGGAAAAAGTTCTGACACCGCAGGCAAATGTGAGTCAATTAAAAGTCCCGCAACATATCTCCCTTAATTTTTATCGTAATGTAGCGTCGCCCAGGCCAGAAGATGCGCCAACTGCAAGCAACCATTTTCATGCGGGAGAGCGCTGGCAATTTACAGTGCGGCTGAAACGACCTCACACGACCTACAACCCACACGGGTTTGATTTCGAGGCGTGGGCGATGGCAGAAAATATACGTGCTACCGGTAGCATCCATAGTAAAAGCGGTTATAAAAAGCTCGACAATTTTGTGTGGCGGCCAAGCTATATAGTAGAAAATATACGCGAAAAAATCGGTAATCGTATTTCACAAGTCCTGGATAATAAGCCTTTTGCTGGCGTTATCCGAGCGTTGGTAGTGGGAGATGATAGCCAAATTTCCCAAACACAGTGGAATGTATTTTTACACACAGGGGTAAATCACTTGGTCAGTATATCTGGCCTGCACATTACCATGCTGGCTGGTTTAATGTATGCAATTGTCGCATTAGCCTGGCGGCGCATTCCCAGTTTTGGCATGTATATGCCCGCTCACAAAGCCGCTACCATTGCTGGCTTAATCGTTGCCCTGGTCTATGCTCTACTGGCTGGGATGTCAGTGCCCACGCAGCGTACGCTATTGATGCTCACCACCTTTGCCTTGGCTTTGATAGCCGGGCGAAATATGGCCATTTCACGCGCTTTAGCCATTGCGTTGTTAGTCGTCGTGATTATTGACCCGTGGGCGGTGATTGCGCCCGGTTTTTGGCTGTCATTCGGGGCGGTGGCTTTAATTGCCTATGTCACGGTTGAGCGATTGAAACCTTCGTCTGCGTTTAAAACTGCCATGCAAACGCAGTGGGCAATTACATTGGGATTGCTGCCCTTGCTCATTGCAATGTTCGGCCAAGCTTCCCTTATTTCGCCTTTGGCGAATGCATTTGCAATTCCTGTAATCAGTTTATTGGTAGTTCCGTTGTCAATTGTGGGAAGCCTTGTTCCTGTTGATTTTATATTACAGGCAGCACATTTTATTTTAGTAATTTGCATGCAAGGGCTCACTTTTTTATCAAATTTGCCGATTTGGCAACAAGCCGCGCCGCCCATATGGGCGCTTCTTCTGGCAATGTTTGGTGTTGTCTGGATATTGTTGCCGCGCGGCTTCCCACAACGCTGGCTAGGTGTTGTTTTATTATTGCCTTTATTTTACACAAGCCCAGCCAAACTGGCAGAAGGCGAAATGCGTGCGACGGTATTAGATGTAGGACAGGGTTTGGCAGTGGTGGTACAGACCAGGAATCATACATTTTTATATGATGCTGGTCCGCGCTATTCGGCGCAAAGCGATGCTGGAAGTCGCATTGTGGTGCCATTCTTGCGTGGTGCCGGCATTAAAAAATTAGATGGTTTTATAGTCAGTCACGATGATCTTGACCACAGCGGCGGTGCGGCGTCAGTGCTGACGCTGTTGCCTATCGGCTGGTTTGCAAGCTCGTTTACACAAACCGACAGTATGATTTTTCCGCCTAAAGCCATTAAATGTTTTGCCGGCCAAAAGTGGCGCTGGGATAAAGTGGAATTCCAAGTGCTAGCGCCAGCTTTAGCCAGCTATGAAGATGCCAGTATCAAAGACAATAACCGCAGTTGTGTGGTAAAGATTAGCAGTCCGTTTGGCAGCCTATTATTGCCAGGGGATATTGAAAAAGAGGCAGAAAATGCACTTTTGGATGATGTGATTGAAAGCGATGGTATGCAGGCCGATCAGGATGAGGCTTCTGGCGATGCAGTTTTTCCTCGTTTAGCCTCTCGCTTAAAGAGTGATGTACTGATTGCACCACATCATGGCAGTAAAACCTCCTCTACGTCAGAATTTGTGCAAGGGGTTTGTGCCCAGCACACTATTTTTACCGTGGGCTATTTGAACCGTTTTAAACATCCTAAAGGATTCATAGAAAAACGGTTCGCAGAAAATGGCGCATTGACCTACCGCTCTGACTACCATGGCGCACTGACTTTAGATTTTACGCAAACCAATGGTATCAATGTGAGTGCTTTGCGCCAAAGCCAGCCACGTTACTGGCATGATAAATACTGATGAAAATGCTGGCGGACTTGAATAAAGAAACTTGCCCAAAAGCCAGCTTCAAGCTAAAGTGGCACATGTTTTTTGACTTAGTGTTTTGATTAAGTGTTGTGACTTACAGTTTTTGACTTAAGGAGTTTTGCTGTGTGGGAAATTATTTTAGCGGCTGGTTGGCCAATTTGGCCATTAATCATTGCTTCAATTATCGCGTTAGCGATTATTGGCGAGCGTTTTTGGGCGTTGCGCGATGAAGTGGTGGCACCTAGCAGCCTATTGCCAGAAGTGCAAAAGTGGCTAGGACAGGGCGGCGTCACTAAAGAAACATTAGTCAAATTAGAAAATCACTCTATGCTAGGCCAAGTGTTTGCCAGCGCGTTAGCAAATGCTAAAAACTCACGCGAAATCACCAAAGAAGCGATCGAAGAAACTGGCCGCGCTGTGGCGCACAAGCTAGATCGCTACTTGCCGACATTGGGTACGATTGCTACTGTGTCACCTTTGCTCGGCCTGTTGGGTACTGTGATTGGTATGGTGGAGTTGTTTGGATCGTTTACTAATAGTGGTCATGATGTGGCACAGTTTGCACGTGGTATTTCTGTGGCGTTATACAACACTGCTGCTGGTATTGTGGTGGCAGTACCTGCGATGATTGCCTATCGCTATTTTCGCAGTAAAGTCGATGGTTTATTAGTAGACATGGAACAGCAAGCCATCAAACTGGTAGAAATTCTGCATGGTGAGAGAAAGTAACGTATGAACTTTCAACGCGGTAAAGCCCATGAAGAGCTAGAAATTAATCTGGTGCCTTTAATCGATGTGCTACTGGTCATTATTATTTTCTTAATTGTAAGTGCCACCTTTGCCCGCACCAGTGAGCTGCAAATTAATTTACCTACGGCAGAGGCTAGTAGCCCAGTCGATAAACCATTGGTGGTTACAGTGGAAGTCGACGCAAGCGGCCGTTATATGGTTAATGGTAACGAAGTCGCAGGTAGTGACGTTGGGCAGATTGCCAGCGCGCTTACTAAAGCGGCAGGTAGTGGCAAAGATCCCACAATTGTTATTAATGCCGATGCGAAAGCGACGCACCAAAGCGTAGTAAACGTAATGGAGGCATCACGCCAGGCGAATTACACGCATATTACTTTTGCCACACAAGCAGTGACAAGCAACTAAATTTGTAACTTATCAATTATTATCTCTATTATTATCGCCCACTAATTCGACGGTAAATTAATGTCGAAATCATCACGCAAATCTAAACATAACAACGATAAACCGCATATTGCAAACGCTAAAGGTTTGTACTTGCGGTTATTTCGCTATATTTGGCAGCAAAAGCTTTACTTCTTTATCACCATTACCGCTACTGCCATTCTAGCCGCCAGCAATACCGGGTTTTTGGCGCTGATTAAGCAAATTACCGACGAGGGATTCGTCAAACAATCTGCTGATAAACTTAATTTATTGCCATTGATGCTGTTTGGCTTAATGAGCTTGCGCGGCCTGACCGGTTTTATTTCTACTTATAGTATGAAAATGATAGCGCGCAGGATTGTAGAAAATCTACGCAAAAATGCATTTGCCAAAATGATGCAGCTATCAGCCAATTTTTATGATCACAACCAAACTGGTGTGATGGTTTCCAAACTCACTTATGACACAGAGCGGATTTCAAACGCCTGTACGCGTGCAGCGCTGAATGTGCTACGCGATGTGCTCACGGTGATTGGATTGGTCGGTTACATGCTGTATTTAGATTGGCGTTTGACACTGGTATTTGCAGTCGTAACACCATTTATGACGTTATATCTAGCCAAGATGACGCCAAAATTGCGTGCCAATGCACAAAAAGTGCAGTTGGGAGTCGGCGAAATGACGAAAGTAGCAGAAGAAGCGATTTCTGGGCAGCGCATCGTTAAAATTTTCGGAGCGCAAGATTACGAAAACGAGCGTTTTTCTAAGGTGGTAGGTAGAAATCGCCAGTTAGAATTACGCACTACGCGAATCGCGGGATTAAGCAGTTTGGTGGTGGAAATGTTGGCTGCGTTTGCGCTGGCACTGGTAGTGTATTACGCACTGGGTCGGTTTAGCGTCGGCGAGTTCGCTGCTTTTATTGGTGCGCTACTTATGCTAATTGCGCCCATCAAACACATTACAGCTGCCAACGAAGATTTTCAGGTGGGATTGTCCGCCGCACAGAGTGTGTTTGAAGTCATCGACACACCGCCAGAGATGAATGAGGGGGACAAGGTCATTCATCGCGCGCGCGGTGAAATTGAGTTTAGAAATGTCACGGTACGTTATGACAATACCAAAAAGCCCGCCATTGATAATTTGAGTTTTAACATACAACCTGGTGAAAAAATCGCATTGGTGGGGCGCTCTGGTGGGGGTAAAACAACACTTGTGAATTTGTTACCGCGCTTTTATGAGTTGGAACAAGGCATCATTTTGTTAGATGGGGTGGATATCCGAGCGCTGGAACTGAAAAACTTGCGTAGCCAGTTTTCGCTGGTCAGCCAGGATATTATTTTGTTTAATGACAGCATTTTTAATAATATCGCTTACGGTGCCTTACGCAATGCCAGCGAGGACGAAGTGATAGCTGCTGCTAAAGCTGCACATGCGTGGGATTTTATCCAGCAATTACCTAACGGCTTACAGAATGAAATTGGTGACAGAGGTGTGCGCCTTTCTGGTGGCCAGCGCCAGCGTATAGCCATTGCGCGCGCCATTCTTAAAAATGCACCGATATTGCTGTTGGATGAAGCCACCAGTGCACTGGATACAGAATCGGAACTACATGTGCAAGCTGCGCTGGATGCGTTGATGCAAAATCGCACAAGCATTGTCATTGCCCACCGCTTAAGTACGATTGAAAATGCCGATAGAATTTTGGTGATGCAGCAAGGCACAATTGTTGAAGCTGGTAGCCATCACGATTTGGTTGCTAACAATGGTTATTACACCAAGCTGTATCAAAAAGAATTTGAAACATGATTTTTGTGCCATGGCGAATAAAGAATTAAGCGAGCTGATTGGAACTAGCTGGCGACGTAAAAATACGCTATTTTATTTAGTGCTAGTGCCGCTCAGTTGGGCATTTGCAGTGCTTATTAAGTTGCGGCGTAGTCTGTATCAATATGGCATTTTAAAGTCTTATGCCATGCCCGTGCCAGTCATTGTGGTGGGCAATATTAATCTGGGCGGCAATGGTAAAACGCCCGTGGTGATGTCGCTGGTAGAGCAATTTAAACATTATGGGTATCGGCCTGGCGTTATTAGCCGTGGCTATGGCGGCAACGCCAAAACTCCTACCAGCGTTAATGTAAATAGCAGTACCAGTGTGGTGGGTGATGAGCCTGTGTTAATCGCCAGTCGCTGTGACTGCCCGGTTTGGGTGGGTAGACGCAGGGTGGATGTAGCAACTGAATTATTAAAAGCGCATCCCGATTGCAATATCATTATCAGCGATGATGGTTTGCAACATTATGCACTCAAGCGTACTGTTGAAATAGCGGTTACACAGCCTGAGCACCATGATGGCAAGCTCAGGCTTCTACCAGCAGGGTCTTTGCGTGAGCCATTGAAACGCTTAAATACAGTGGATGCCATTGTTTGCAACGGTGACGTTCCCGATAATCAACATAGGCACTCCACATGGTTTGCAATGCAGTTAATCGGTGATCAGTTTTTTAATTTAGTGGATAGCAACATCAAAGCCAGTGCAGCCGATTTTAAGCACAAAAGCGTCAAAGCAATTGCTGGCATCGGTAAACCTGAGCGATTTTTTGAGCATTTGAATAAACTGGGTCTGTCGTTTGCCAGCGTAAGCTTTGATGATCATCACGCATTTACCGCAGAAGAGTTGGCGAGTATTGAATGTGATGCACTGGTGATGACTGAGAAAGATGCAGTAAAATGTAAAGCATTTGCACAAGCGCACCACTGGGTGTTGCCGGTAAAGGCCAGTATTGATGCAGGCTTAATACCACTTATTTTGGATAAAATAGCACTGAACAAATTAGCAAAGAGGTCATCTTAAAATGGATTCAAAACTGCTGCAAATTTTAGTCTGCCCTGTCACTAAAGGGCCATTGATTTATGATAAAAAAGCCAATGAGCTCATTTCAAAGTCGGCGCGCCTGGCTTACCCGATTCGCGACGGCATTCCAGTCATGTTGGAAGACGAAGCCAGACGGCTCTCAGAAGAAGAACTTGAACCAAACAAGAAAGACGAAGGCTAATCGTTGGCGGCGTGTTTTAAAGTTGTTATTCCTGCGCGCTATGCCAGTTCAAGGTTGCCCGGAAAGCCATTGTTGGATATTGAAGGTAAGCCAATGGTGATAAGGGTTGCAGACCAGGCAAATTTGAGCGGGGCTAATGAAGTGGTGATCGCCACCGATTTCACAAAAATTTTGCATATTGCCGCACAGTATCAAGTTAAAGCAGTAATGACCCGTGTTGATCACGCATCCGGTACCGATAGAATCGCCGAAGTGGCACAGCAGCTTAATTGGGCTGACGATGAGATAGTTGTGAATGTGCAGGGCGACGAGCCGTTGATAGCCCCCAGTTTAATTCAGGAAGTGGCTGCGCACTTGGCGAATAATAATGATGCAGTGATGGCTACCGCCTGTCATGCTATTCATGATGAGGCCGCGCTGCTTAATCCTAATATTGTCAAAGTGGTCATAGACGCTAATGGCAATGCGCTATATTTTAGCCGTTCACCAATCCCATACCCGCGTGACGATGTCTATAAAAATAATATTCAAGCACATCGCCATATCGGTATTTATGCCTATAGGGTCGGTTTTCTCAAAAAATACGCGCAGTTGGCGGTGACAGAACTTGAAAAAATTGAGAGCTTAGAGCAGTTGAGAGTATTACATCATGGTTACAAAATTGGCGTGAGCGTGACAGAAAATGCGCCAGAAAGCGGCGTGGATACGCAGGTTGATTTGGATTATGTGCGTGGTGTTTTTAAGCGCAGGTTAATATAGATGCACTGCAGACCTATATAATTGGAACATAGAACATCAAAAATAAAAAAAGCGCTGAAAACTTCAGCGCTTTTTTGTTTAGAGCTTATTAATTTATAGCTTTTTGCATGGTGCTAAACACGCCGGTGCTATTGGTTTTTTTAGCTATATTTTTATTGCTAGCAGTGCTGGTTACTGAAGGCTTTGCTGCAGCTGCAGGCGCTACTTTCGTTACTTTGGTTTTATCTACATATTCTGAGTGCATATGCGGTGCTGAATTGACTAGTTCTTGATTAACACAAGTGCCCATGACGCTTTTACACTCGGCAAAGGCTTGGCTTGCAAACAAGCTGGTGAATAAAACGGCTGATACGATGGCTTTCAATCTGATGCTCCAAAATAAAATAATGGTGGGAATTTTTGAAGCCGAATTATTACATAAGCCAGCAGTTTATATGTAATATTTTGTTAATAAACTATATTAAGTTGTATTAATATATCTAATGGTTATATTAGGTATGGGTTGAACGAAATATAAAGTAAACGGCACCAAACAAACACAAGCCAGCCCATAAAAAATCCAGCTTTAACGGTTGGTGCATGTAAAACACTGCAAATGGCACAAACACACTCAGCGTAATCACTTCTTGCAGCATCTTAAGTTGTCCTAGTGACAACACGGTGAATCCCATGCGATTAGCAGGTACTTGAAACATATATTCTATTGATGCAATACCCCAACTTACCAATGCGGCAATAATCCAGGGTTTGTTGTTAAGGTTTTTAAGATGTGCATACCAAGCGAACGTCATGAATGCGTTCGAAATAGTAAGGAGGATAATGGTCTTAAGGAGGGTCGGCATAATAAGTTGTGTGTTTTACGCCGATTTGCAGTTTGGGAATAAAAAAGAAAACTCTTCTATTAAAACCCATCCACGGGATATAGCTAAGTTAGATGCCTCAACACAATATTCTAGAAAATCCTCATCTTTGCCCCAATCACAATTTTGAAAATCATCTATACTAATTTCAGATTCACAATCCTTACATTGAAAGCCAAAAACCAAATGAGCGTTTGCATGCCTAGGATCGGTACTGTTAAATTGCATACGTTAATATAAGCATTAATAACAAGGGGCTAGAACCACAATTAAACAGCAGCTTCGCCAGTTTCGCCTGTTCTAATTCGAATGACTTGTTCTATCGCACTGACAAAAATCTTGCCATCGCCAATTTTTCCGGTATGCGCAGCTTTAATAATGGCTTCCATGCTGGCTTCAACCAGATCGTCGCCTACCACTAACTCAAGCTTGATTTTCGGTAAAAAATCCACCACGTATTCAGCACCGCGGTAAAGCTCGGTATGACCTTTTTGACGGCCAAAGCCTTTTACTTCAGTGACAGTGAGGCCATTAACGCCAATTTCAGATAATGCTTCGCGTACTTCGTCTAGTTTGAATGGTTTAATCACTGCTTCAATTTTTTTCATGCCAGTTCCCCCGTCTTTTAAGGCTAAATTATTAAGTTAAAACTTTAATTTACATGTTATCGGATAACGTCTATCTTTGCCAAATCCTCTTTGCGTAATTCTAACCCCAACTGGCGCCTGGCGGCGCTTATATTCGTTACGGTCGATTAAATTTGTCACACGGCTTACATCTTGTTCTGAATAGCCCTTGGCTATAATTGCAGGGCGACTTAAATCATCCTCCACATAAGCCTGCATAATCGCATCTAAAATATCGTAAGGCGGCAGACTGTCTTGGTCGGTTTGGTTGGCGCGTAACTCGGCACTAGGTGCGCGGGTGATAATACGTTCAGGAATCACTATTGACAGGCTATTGCGGTATTGTGCCAGTTTGTACACCAGCGTTTTAGGCACGTCTTTTAATAAGGAGAAGCCCCCCGCCATGTCGCCATAGAGCGTACTGTAACCTACTGCCATTTCGGATTTATTGCCTGTCGTCAGCACAATGCTGCCAAATTTGTTACTGAGTGCCATCAGCAGCATACCGCGAATACGCGCCTGCAAATTTTCTTCGGCAGCGTCAAATGGCAAATCGCCGAATTCCGATGCTAATGTGTTGCGGAATAAATCGAACAGATCTTTAATGGGTAATTGGCTGTATTTCACGCCGACCAGATTGGCCATTTCTACGGCATCATCCACGCTCATGCTGGCGGTAAATTCAGATGACATCATCACCACTTTAACGCGTGAGGCACCAAGTGCATCTACTGCGATGGCTAATGTCAGTGCAGAATCAATACCACCTGACAGCCCCAGCACAACACTGGGGAAAGCATTTTTATTGACATAGTCTGCAAGCCCCAATTTAAGTGCATGATAAACCGCAGCTTCAAGGCTCAGTTTAGGCGATATTGCAACTTTAACTGGCTGATGATTGACCACTTCAACGTAACTTAAGGTCTCTGTAAAGCTGGGCAATTGTTGTGTCAGCTTGCCGGTGCTGTCTAACACAAACGATGCACCATCAAACACCAGTTCATCCTGACCACCCACTAAATTCGCGTAAATAATTGGCAGTCCAGTTTCATTTGCGCGCTCGGCTATTACTTCATAGCGTGTTTCTAGCTTGTCCATGTGGTAGGGTGAGGCGTTGAGCGAAAGCAGGAATTCTGCGCCGGCTTGCTTGGCACGCATCGCAGGCTCGGCTTCCCAGCCATCGGCACAAATCATCACGCCAAATTGGGTACCATTGTGAGTAAAAAGTAGCGGCTTATCACCTGCTGAAAAATAACGTTCTTCGTCAAACACGCTGTAATTAGGCAGACATTGTTTATAGTATGTCGCAAGAATCTTGCCATTCTCAATCACGCTGGCGGCGTTGAAGAGTTTGCCGTTATCGATATGCGGGTGACCTATGAGTAGGGTGATTCCCGACACCTGGCTTGCAAGTCTTATTAACTCTAACCTGCATGCATGCTTAAAATCGTCGCGAAATAACAAGTCCTCTGGCGGGTAACCACATAAAGCCAGCTCAGGTGTGATCACTAGGCTGGCACCACCCAGTTTGGCGCGATTGGTGAAGTCTAGAATTTTGTTGGCGTTGCCAGCGATATCGCCAACCATCGTATTGATTTGGGCAATGGCAATTTTCACTGTGCGATTTCCATTACTTCATGGTCAGTATTAATATTTGCCGCCTGCATCTTTGATGAGTTTCACAATTTTCGGCTCACCTTTTTTAAGTGCATACACATAAGCAGTCAGGCCGTATTTATCGCGAGCTTTTACATCCGCCTTGTATTCTAGCAATAATTTCACCATCTCTTCGGAGCCTGTATCAACCGCTAACTGCAATAAGGGGGTGCCTTCCGAGTCTTCGTGGTCAACATCCGCTTTGTTAGCCAATAGCGTTTTTGCCACTTCTACCTGCGCTTTTTTCACCGCCCAAGTCAGTGCAGTCCAGCGTGACTGGTCTTGCTCATCTACCTTAGAACCGTGGCTTAGCATATACGCCACGACTGGCGCATGACCTTCGCGTGCGGCATACATAAGGGCGGTAGCGCCCAGCCTGTCATGGGCATTGGCTTGAGCGCCTTGTGCCATCAGCGCGGTAACGGTGGCTACATCGCCACTTTTGGCAGCGTACATCAGCGGCGTTTTGCCGTCATCACTCTTGACATTGGCGTCCACACCTTTTTTGATCATTAGATTCACAATTTCACTGAAACCAGAAGTAGATGCCATACCAAAAGCACTCCAGCCACTTTCATCGCGAATTTTGGGGTCAGCCCCATTGTCTAACAAGACTTTTACCGTTTCAATATGGTTTTTCTTAGTGGCGAACATAATCGGTGTCCAGCCGCCGTTGTCTTTAGCATTGACTTGCGCGCCTTTACTAATCAATAAACTAGCGACTTCTGCGCGATTTTTACGTGCGGCGTACATCAATGCCGTAATGCCATTTTCATCTTTGGTTTCTACATTAGCACCGCTTTCCAGCATGGCTTTTACCGTCGGCAAGTCGCCTTTAGATGCCGCGGTGAGCAGGTAGGCAATGTCCGCAGCGAAGCTGGATTGCACAAAACCAAGCTGCACATTTGCTAATAAGAGTAAAATTAGAATAAATTTTTTCAACAGTTTGCCTTTATTTTCAATGGCTTTTAAGTTTAATCGCTTGCAACACTGCCTGACCCAAACTGGCCGGTGAATTGGCCACCACACAGCCCGCAAGTGATAACGCCTTGATTTTATCACTGGCATGACCACTGCCACCCGAGATAATCGCCCCGGCATGCCCCATGCGCTTGCCAGCTGGCGCAGTCAGGCCTGCAATGTAGGCGGCTACAGGTTTGCTCACATGATGCTTAATGTAATCTGCCGCCGCTTCTTCATCGTTGCCACCAATCTCACCCACCATGATGATTGCCTCGGTTTCTGGGTCTGCTTCAAACATCTCCAGGCAATCAATGAAGTTAAGGCCTTTAATCGGGTCGCCACCAATACCTACACAAGTCGTTTGACCTAAACCCAACGCAGTAGTTTGGTGTACGGCTTCATATGTGAGTGTGCCTGAACGCGATACTACACCGACCATACCACGTAGATGAATGCTGCCAGGCATAATGCCAATTTTGCATTCACCTGGTGTAATAATACCAGGGCAATTGGGGCCGATCAGCTTAGTGCCGTTGGCTTTAATTGCTGCTTTTACGTTAAGCATATCCAATACCGGAATGCCTTCGGTAATGCATACAATCAATGCAATGCCTGCATCAGCTGCTTCTAAAATAGAATCGGCAGCATAGGCGGGCGGTACATAAATCACACTCGCATTGGCCTGGGTATCCCGCACTGCATCGCGTACCGTATTAAATACTGGTAAGTTTAAATGCTGTTGACCGCCTTTGCCAGGCGTTACGCCACCCACCATTTTTGTACCGTAAGCCAATGCTTGTTCACTATGAAAAGTGCCTTGCTTGCCAGTGAAGCCTTGGCAGATAACACGGGTATTTTTATCTACTAAAATGGCCATTATTGTGTCGCCTTTACTGCTTGCTTGGCCGCATCTGTTAAATTTTCTGCCGAGATAATGTTTAATCCGCTGTCACGCAACATCTGTTTGCCCAAATCCACATTGGTACCTTCTAAACGCACGATAACAGGAATGGTCATACCCACTTCTTTCACTGCAGTAATAATGCCCTCGGCAATAATATCGCAGCGCATAATACCGCCAAAAATATTCACCAGTATGGCTTTTACGTTGTCATCGGCCAAAATAATCTTAAACGCTTTGGTGACGGTTTCGGCAGTAGCGCCGCCACCCACATCCAAGAAATTGGCAGGCGCACCGCCGTGCAGTTTAATTAAATCCATGGTCGCCATTGCTAAACCTGCTCCATTGACCATGCAGCCGATGTTGCCGTTAAGCGCAATGTAATTGATACCAGCCGCGTGTGCCGCCGCTTCTTTGGCGTCTTCCTGGCTTAAATCGCGTAGTTCGCTTAAAGCTTTATGCCGGTAAAGTGCGTTGTCATCTACGCTCATCTTGCAATCCAGCGCAACTAATTTGCCATCGTTTGTTACAACCAAGGGATTGATTTCCAGTAATGACAAATCATTTTCTTTAAATAATTTATATAGGCCTTTAAGTAGTTTGGTAAATGCGGCAATTTGCTCACCACTTAAATCTAGTGCAAACGCTAGATTACGTGCTTGGAAATCGACCAAACCATTCAACGGATCACATACCTCTTGCAGGATTTGTTCTGGATGATTGGCCGCAATTTCTTCAATGTCCATGCCACCGGCGCTGGACGCTACCACTACTACGCGCTCATGCGCTCTATCCACCAACATGGATAAATACAGCTCGCGTGCAATCGGCAGCGTTTCTTCTATCAGCACTTGGCTTACCAGTTGGCCATCAGGTGCGTTTTGGTAGGTGACTAAAGTGTTACCCAATAGTTTTTTTGCGTAAGCTTCAACCTCGGCTAGCGAATTCAGCAATTTCACACCGCCTGCTTTGCCGCGTCCACCGGCGTGGATTTGCGCTTTCACTACATATTGTTGGCTATTGATGTTTTTTGCAGCGGCCATTGCGCTAGCTGCATCGCCAGCAACCTCGCCAACAGGCGTTGCCACGCCATATTGCTTTAATAGATTTTTGGCTTGATATTCGTGTAAATTCATTTTTAGAGTGGGATTTAAGACAGATTTTATTTAAGTTATATTTAACATCTGATATTTTCGCGCAAAAGCGCTATTGAAGCTAGCAAAACCAAATAAAGCACGATTTGTTTGCTAGGTTGCTGAATGATGCAGCAAGCTTAAAAGCTTAATCATTATTTACAATCATTAAAGCCGATGCCCTGTAAACCTGATTTATATTGGCTTGCAGAGCATCGCTTTTTCACAGGCGATTAATCGGCTATCTTGAGCCAATCTATTTATTTAAATCTTGCTCCCATGCGTTGCCATACACTTTACCGTTGCGCGATAAAATGAACATTTGATACATACTGGTCACCCACATAAAAGTAGATGCCAAGCTATAGCCAATGCCGCCAATAATAGTGAACCAGGCAAAACCAGGGGAAAGTTTAGTCAACCACCAAGATAATATGTCGATGATTAAGAAACCAAATGGGAAAGCAATCGCCAGTATTTTCAATATTTTTGGTACGCCTACGGCAAAGCTGAAGATAAAACCCATAAAGAAAAAGATGAAACTGATGCCAAATAAATGGATATGCGAAACGCGAGTCAGGTTCTGAATACTTTCGCCTTCGCCAGTAGCAGCCACCACTTGTACTTCTTCAAAGTTATTAAAGTTGGGAATATTCGGCACTACGCTATGGCAAGACACGCAATTTTTGGCGAACACGTCTTTAAAATGCGCGTCCCAATCGGCCTTTGGCGCACCTTTACGTACCCATTGAATAATATCCGCGCGCGTTTCATCCGGTGCCATCGCCTTCATCGATCCATTGAGCATACTCTCTAATTTACTATGCGTGCGGTCACCGTAATAACTGTAGACGATATCGTTTTTAGATAGGCCAATTTTACCATCGGCCATGCCGTGGGTAAGCATGATTTGCAAGCCTGCCATGAGCAAGCCCACGCCAATCACCAATAGATAGCCAGCAAATAAGGCTTTGAGTGGTAAGGGTAAATTGGGTAAATTTAGCCAGCTTAAGTTTGCTGGTGCTGTTGTTGTAGCGGTTGTTTTTTTGTCAGTGGATTTGGTTGCAGGTTTTGGTGCGGCTTTCATGGTTTTCTTTCGATACGGAATGTAAAAATCATAGCATTCAAAGATGAAATAACAAAGTCAGCAGTAATTTTATTTAGATAAATATTGCCATACACCACTGAGTGATTGCCAATAACAGGCCAATGCTATAATCAGGTTTTAGCCACACTCTTTTATTTTAAGTAGGTTTTTATGCGTTTAGTCATTCAAGGCCGTGCCATTGGCATGGCGCATCTCACCCATATTCACCGTCTCGTGGGCGGCAGCGCGCAATTTATGCAAATTGCCGAACACGCTTATTACCTGCCCACCAATTTAATAGATGTCACAGAAGTTAAAGCTTTTTGCGCAGCGCAAAGCATTGACTGCGCTTTGGTGCCCGATGCACAACGCTTAAATCAAATTGGCTTGTGTGTGATGGATATGGACTCGACCTTGATTAACATCGAATGTATCGACGAAATTGCCGATATGATGAACTTGAAGCCACAGGTGTCAGCCATTACAGAAAGCGCAATGCGCGGTGAACTGGACTTTGCGGCTAGCCTGACAAAACGTGTGGCCTTATTAAAAGGCTTAGATAAAATTGCGTTAAACCGTGTGATTGATGAACGCCTGCAGCCTAACCCTGGCGCGGTGGAATGGGTTGCTGCTTGTAAAGCGAATAACATTAAAACCATGGTGGTGTCTGGCGGGTTCACCTTATTTGCCAATCATGTAAAAGAATTGCTAGGGTTGGATTACGCGGTAGCGAATAAGCTGGAAATTGTAAATGGTAAGCTTACCGGGCAAGTGCTGGGCGATATTGTTGGTGCGGATCGTAAAGCTTTAGAGTTATTAAAGTTGCGTGAAACTTTGAGTTTAAGATTTGACCAGACGATTGCCGTCGGTGACGGTGCCAATGACCTGAAAATGATGAAAGTAGCTGGCTTGAGCGTAGCCTACCACGCAAAACCTATCGTACAACAACAAGCCACTTATGCCTTAAATTTTAACGGCTTAGATGGCATCATCAACTTACTTACCGCCTAATTTATTTGGCCCAAAGTAAAGCCAATTCAGCCTCACTAAATCCAGCGAGTCTTCTCGCTTCAAGATTAAACGGCGGTTTTAATTTTGGCGCGCTGTATTGTTGGCATAGATGCTCAAAGGTAGTGGTCGGTTCTAATTTTCGCGCAGTACAAAGCCAGTTAAACCAATAATTGCCAATGGCGACATGGCCAATTTCATCGCGCAGGATGACATCTAAAATCCCAGCCATTTTTAAATCGCCTATCTGTGCAAATTTGTTGCGTAATGCAGGGCTGGCATCCAAGCCACGTGCTTCCATGGTTCTTGGTACTAAGGCCATGCGTGCCAGCACATCACTTTTTGTTCTATCCACCATTTCCCACAAGCTATCATGGCCGCTAAAGCTGCCGTATTCATAGCCAAAAGTTTTCAAATGCCCATTTAATAGTGAGAAATGATATGCCTCTTCAATCGCTACTTTTAGCCAATCGGTGTAGTAATATTCAGGCATATTGTCAAATCGCCAAAGCGCATCTAATGCCAAATTAATGGCATTAAACTCAATGTGGGCGAGGGCGTGAATGAGCGCGGCACGCCCCTCTTCCGTACGCATGCTGCGCTTAGGCAGCTCAAGTGGTGTGACTAATTCAGGCTTTGCTGGCCGGCCTGGAATCGCATTTAAATTGCCCGGAACGCCGCCTATAAATTGGTCTGTGGCGATGCGGCAATCAAGCCTTTTAGACAGGGATAAAACGCCAGTTGCTTTGTTTGAGGCATCGCATTCACAAAGCCAAGTTAAGGCTAATTGACGTAATTCACTCAACTTGATCGCACTATTATTTGAGTGGAATAAAATCCAGCTCGCCCGCTTTCATGTCAGGCACCATTAAGTAAGCTTCATCTTTAGTAATGGCAATATCTGCAGCTGATTGGTAACCTTCTTTCAGCAGAGCAACATCCCCTTTGGTATTGATACTGAATACCTTGCCACTTTTCCAGTCACTTACATACATGGTGCCATTGGAGTGGTGTACAACACCATCGCCGCCACCGAAGCCTTCAGCTATATCAGTGAGTGCCTGTGTTTGCTGGTTAAAGGTGTACAATACTCCGGAGGTGAAATCGACGTAAACCAGCACGTCTCCAGTGTCGTCTGCCAGTAAGCCGTTAGGCGCCATGACGCGCTCATCCTGTTTGCTATCAATCAGCAACTTCACTTGTCCATTCGCATCGATTTTATAAATGATGCCGCCTTTGCCGGTACCCATAATGTCGCCACTATCAGATACGTATAAATTGCCTTGTGGATCGGCTTCTAAATCGTTGAAAAATTGCGGGGTTACTGGAAATGCTTCTGTTGCAACAAATACGCTCGCTTTGCCATCAGGCGTAATTTTTATAAGCTTGTTTTTATCTGCTACAAATAGGTTTTCGCCAATAATCGCTAGGCCTTTAGGGTCATCTAAGCCGGTAGAGAAAACCGAAGCTTTACCGCTGGTATCGATGACGGTGATTTGGCCATCCCCATCTTTACCCATTTCGTTAATTTCGGAAATATAAATGCGTCCATCTTTCGCCTGTACAACCGATTCAGGTGTCTTTAACCCAGTGATTTTTTGTTTTGGCATGTTTAGGGTATCTTTTGTTTCATTGGCACATCCAACGCTTACCAAGGTGGTTGCCATTGCAAGTATTGTAATTAAGTTTTTCATTTATTCTGGACCTTTAAGAAAGTTAATAATAAATTTTGGCAGCCGGCAGTTTGTCTAGCGTATCACATATGCTTTTGAGGTCATCCAATTTAGTATTTTCGAGTGTGGCTAAAAATGCCTTGTCTGTCTCTAGTTTTTTTATCACTTTATCCATGGCTTTAGCGTAGGCTTTTTCCATATAATAATCTGGTTTTATACCCAAATTACCAATCTGCTGAGCTTGTTTTTTAATAAGGATAAGTGAGTTTTCATAAGTTGGCTCTTCTGCACTTTTAACATAGGCACGCGCAAAAAATTCAGCATGAAATACGCCCAAATGTACATTGTAAAAAATATGCGGCTCTAACAATAGCACTACATTCGCTGGCGTGCTGCAGTCACCCACATTGGCGAACCGTTGTTTTAGTGCTTTAAGCGCTGCTTTCTCTGCCAACGGACCTTTCATATGCCAAAAATCTAAATAAGGGTGCAGCAACCGCACAGGGTGTTCATAGTGAGTTCGCCCGATGTGCATGGCAATGCTACCAGGTAGCTTTACAGATGTAGCTTCAGCATATGCAGCGCTGCAAAACCCTAAGCTTAAAATAGTCATGACTAAAATTTTTTGCATACTCATTTTCTTTTTGGTTTTCAATCCTTAAGACTTCACAGTGAGTGCTGATTTACTTAGCTTTATAATGGATGCGATAAATATAGCCAGCGCGATCATCAGATACGTACAACGCGCCGTCCGGACCAGTAACCACATCAACTGGCCGCCCCCAGGCATCACTCTTGGCGTCATTCAGCCAGCCAGTGGCAAAATCAACGACTTCTACTGGGCTGTCACCATTAAATTTAACACGTACTAATTTGTAGCCGCTCAATTCCTTACGATTCCAGGAGCCGTGCAACGCAACGATGGCATCATCTTTATATTCGACTGGAAAGTTGGTTTTATCCAGAAACGTTACGCCAATGGGAGTGGAGTGTGAGGTAAAGGTAATGGCGGGGGCGCTGGTTGTTTTGCAAAAACCCGCTTCACCAACAAAATTTGGGTCTTCAAATTGGTTTTTAATATTGCTTGGGTCTGCCCAGCAATGGGGCCACCCATAATGTTTGCTGGGCTCAATTTTATTAAAATGTTCGGGAGGCAGTTCATCATTTACTTTGCCGCCTTTCCTGCCGCTGCGCATATCAGCACCGTTATTGGTAGCAAACATGGCGCCCGTTTTAGGGTGCCAAGCAAAGCCTTGGCTATTGCGCAAGCCGCGTGCCCAGATAGGGTTTGGCGCGTGGCGCCCTACTGTTTCTAATGCACCAGCGGGTTTGCCGTCTAGGGAGTATCTTAAAATTGTTGCGCGTAACGGATCGCTTTCTCTGCATACATTGCAGCTAGAACCCACGTTAAGATACAAGTGATTATCTGGCCCCAGTTTAATCGTCTTAACGGTATGGCCGCCGGTGGGAAGCCTGCTAATTAAAGGCTGCGGTGCAGTCCATTTGTCTTTATCTTTTGATAATTTAACCACGCCATCCTGGTTGGCTACCAGTAAATCGTCGCCAACAAAAACCAAGCCATTTGGTGCATCGAATGCATTGGAGATCAAAATAGTTGCTTCAGCAATACCGTCTTTATTGGCATCTGGCAACATCACAACTTGGTTGCTCTTGCCTAAAGATGCAAATAAATTCCCTGCTTTATCAAACGCCAGCATGCGTGGCGGAGTCTCTAACTTGGCATATATATTGATTTCAAAACCAGCTGGCAAGTTAAGATTGAGCGCACTCGGCGGCTCAGCAGCGCTAGCGCAACTGAAAGTAGAGAGGCTGCAAAAAGCCAGTTGAGTATAGGTACTAAGCTTATAAAAGATTGTTTCGAACATATTTTAAATTACCTTAAGTGAGCACATCTGACCAAATATTGGCCGCCCATGCCTGCGCATAATTACCTTCTTGCACCGAAGGTTTAAGCGACACGCCACCACCGTCTGCAGCAATCATAATTTTTTTGTTGGGATCGTATCGGTAAACCGTCGCCACGTGCATCGCCTCATTATCGCTGACAAAGCTGTAGCAAGTGTTGGCAAATACAGGCGCTGGGTCTGGAGTACGATTTAACATCAGTTCCACAATAGCGCTGGCACAGATGCGCGCTTGATTGGTGGCCAAGTGTGCCGATTTGGGCAAGTTGCTGTCAATGGCGTCGCCAATCACATGGATATTAGGTACCACGGTTGACTCGTAAGTAATAAAACTCACTTCGCACCAGCGTTTGTCGGCATTATCCACACCCGCTAACTGGGCAGGTTTCCCGGCACGTTGTGGCGGAATGATATTCAACACATCGCCGCTGACTGTTTCAAAATCCGTCTTTACCGTTTTGGTTTTAACATCCACTTCTGTGATGATATTGTTGGGGCGGTAATCCACCATGCCAGGGTACATTTCTACCCAGACCTTGGTAAACAAGCCTTTTTTAGAAGTGATTTCCGGATTGGCATCCAGCACAATGATTTTGCTTTTTGGCTTGTGTGCTTTCAGGTAGCTGGCCACTTGGCATACACGCTCGTAAGGCCCAGGCGGGCAACGATAGGGTGCGCGTGGTACGTTGATTAAAAACACGCCGCCATCATGCATTGCTTCGAGTTGTTTGCGTAGATTCACGGTTTGCCAGCCGGCCTTCCACGCATGTGGAATCTCTTGCTGCGTGGTTTCCAAATTGGGCAGTGTGTCATACATAAAATCAATGCCTGGGGCGATAATGAGGCGGTCATAATGCACTTCGCCGCGCTTCATTTTTACTTTTTTGTTAGCGGCATCAATCGCCGTTACTTCATCGCTAATCCAAGTCACGCCATGATTTTTTTGTACTAAATCGTAACCAAACGTCAAGTCGTGAATCGTTTTGCTACCGCCCAGCACTAAGTTACTAAGCGGGCACGAAACAAATTGGCTTGATTTTTCAATGACTACGACTTCGATATTTCCTGCACTCCACATCCGAATATACTTGGCCGCCGTCAGCCCTGCATAGCCGCCGCCTATAATCACCACGCGGCCGATACTATTGGCATTTTTCTTGTTAATGCCTGCGCAGCTTACAAGCAAGCTAGGGGCGAGGCTGGCAACAGCTACACCCAAACCGGTCTTAATAAAGTCTCGTCGTTTAAAGTTATTCATGATGTGCTTTTAACGTTTGCGCTTTGGGCACATGGCCTGGTACACGATTTTGTTTTGAGAAATAGTCGGCCAGTAAATTAATTTCGTCTGTATTCAAACCTTTGGCGTGCCGGTGCATCACCGTTGCTGGGCGGCTACCATCTTTAAACGCGAGCATTTGTGCGGTGAAGTATGCGCTATCCATACCAGCCAGTTCTGCATTGCCGCTGATGGCATTGCCGTTACTGCCATGACAGGCTGCGCATGAGGACGCTAGCGTGCGAATATGAGGGGTGTTGCTGAGTGCTTCTGTCGAGGAAATCACCTCAGCTGCGTGAGCAATTGAGGTGATTATTGTTAGGGCAGACAAACCAATAAATATTGAATATTTCATGGTGTTTTATTGTAGCCTAAAATATTATTTTAAGGACTTTTTGTGCTGCTATGCGTTATGTAGCTAAGTGACTTAATGTCACAAGTGCTAAGTTACATCAGATTACTCGAAGCATTTACCTTCGGTACAGCCATCATCTTTTACACCCAAGTCCGTGAGGAACTTTACCATTTCTGGACTACCTGCATCACGGAAGTAACGAATCAAAGATACGTCGGCTTTCATTTTGACATTCACGTCGGCACCTTTGCTGGCCAGGTATTTAGCTAAATCCAGGTGACCATTTAGTACCGCTAAGTGGAAAGCAGTGTGGTATGCCACTGGGTGCATGTAGTTGATATCGGCGCCCTTACTCAGCAGGTACTTCACCATAGCCAATTGGCCTTTGTTGGCAGCCATCTGAAGTGGCGCCCAGCCAAAGAATTTTTCATTCACAATGTTTGGGTCTGCTTTTACAAATTTTTCTACAACTTTTATTTTGCCTTCAGTGAGGCCGTCGGTAAACACTACTTGTTCGTCATCAGTAATAGCCAAACTGTTGAGAGAAAAACTTAAAGCCAATACCGCAAACAATGTTTTTAATAGGGTCATGCTGTTTTTTCCTTTTTATAAAACGCCTTTAGGCGATAAATTTTCTTGCATTGCGGAACATCCGCATCCAAGGCGCATCTTCCAGCCACTCGTCAGGATACCACGAATGCTGTACCGAGCGGTATACCCGCTCCGGATGTGGCATCATAATACTAAATCGTCCATCTGCAGTAGTTAATCCGGTAATGCCCAGCGGAGAACCGTTAGGGTTGAACGGGTAGACTTCAGTTGGCGTTGACGTACCAGATGTTAATGTCGGTGCGATAAAGCGCATCGTCACCAACTTGTTATCCAGCACGTGATTGACAGCGCTTGTGCTAGAAAATTCCGCAAAACCCTCGCCATGTGCAACGGCAATAGGCATGCGGCTACCAGCCATGCCGTTAAAAAACAGCGAGGGCGATTCTAATACTTCCACCATGGCAAAGCGTGCTTCAAACTGTTCTGATTTATTTTTAACAAAGTGCGGCCAGTGCGCGCTACCCGGTATAATGCTATGCAAATTGCTCATCATTTGGCAGCCATTGCATACGCCCAACGCGAATGAATCGCTGCGGTTAAAAAAGGCACTAAATTCTGCATTTGCACGGCTGTTAAATAAAATAGATTTCGCCCAACCTTCTCCCGCCCCTAGTACGTCGCCATAACTGAAACCGCCGCAGGCCACAAAACCTGCAAAATCTTTTAGCGAGGTTCGACCGCTGATGATGTCGCTCATATGCACATCATGTGAAGTAAAGCCTGCTCGGTCGAATGCCGCGGCCATTTCAACCTGGCCATTGACGCCTTGTTCGCGCAAGATTGCCATTTTGGGGCGAGTTAAATTTAGATATGGCGCACTTATGTCATCGTTGATATCAAACGTGGTATGTACCTGTAGGCCAGCATCCGCAGTGTCTAAAATACGGTCATATTCTTGTAGCGCACATTCGGGGTTATCGCGTAGGCTTTGCATGCGATAAGTGGTTTCGGACCACATTCTGTGTAAATTGACACGCGAGTCGGCAAATAGCTTTTGTCCATTGACGCTAATGTTGATTGCATTCTCCGCCGTGACTGTAGCAATGATCTGTGCGCTTAAATGTTGATTTAATTGCGCTAAAATTGCATCGGCTTCACTGGTGCGTACTTGAATCACTGCGCCTAATTCTTCATTGAATAGGGTGGCGATTGCGTCACTATTTTGAACATCACCAGCAGGCGTATGAACATTGACCTGCAGGCCACATCGACCAGCGAACGCCATTTCGCAAAGTGTGGTAAATAGTCCACCGTCGCTTCTATCGTGATACGCCAAAATTTTACCGTCAGCATTTAAGCGCTGGATTTCTGTGAAAAAAGCTTTTAATTGTTCTGGCGAATCGACATCAGGTGCTTCGTTCCCAATTTGGCTATATACCTGAGCCAAACTGCTGCCACCCATACGGTTTTTGCCATTACCTAAATCAATTAAAATGAGCTTGGTCTCACCCAAGTCGGCACGCAATTGGGGGGTTAATGTTTTACGCGCATCTGTTGTATTAGCAAAAGCGGTGACCACCAAAGAAATAGGGGAGGTAACGGCTTTATCTTGCCCATCTTCGCTCCACACCGTCTTCATGCTCATCGAGTCTTTACCTACGGGAATACTGATGCCTAGTGCCGGGCACAGTTCCATCCCCACCGCTTTTACGGTTGCAAATAGTGCAGCATCTTCCCCCGCATGGCCTGCGGGCGCCATCCAGTTGGCAGAGAGCTTCAAATTGCTTATATCTTCGATGTGCGCAGCTACGATATTAGTAATCGCTTCGCCAATTGCCATACGGCCCGAGGCGGGTGCGTTAATCAGTGCCAGCGGCGCCTTTTCGCCGATGGCAAAGGCTTCACCTGCATTGGTTTGGTAGCCCGCTAGGGTGACCGCCACATCAGACACGGGCACTTGCCATGGCCCTACCATTTGGTCGCGTGCGATTAAGCCCGTCACCGTACGATCACCAATCGTAATCAGGAATGTTTTATCTGCCACACCAGGTAAGCGCAATACACGCGCTGCAGCGTCTTTGATGTCAATTTTTTTAACATCAAAAGCGCTTAATTTTTTTGCAATGCTTTTCACGTCGCGTGTCATTTTGGGTGGTTTGCCAAGTAAAACTGACAAATCCATATCCACAGGCTTGTTGCCAAAATGGCTATCCGCCACCGTTAAATGACGTTCTGCAGTGGCATAACCTACAATTGCGAAGGGTGCGCGTTCGCGCTCACATATGGCTTTAAATGTTTCTAAATTCTCTGGCAACACGGCCATTACGTAACGTTCTTGTGCTTCGTTACTCCACAGTTCACGGGGTGACATACCGGGTTCTTCGTTATGCACATTGCGCAAATCAAACAATGCCCCCACTTTGGCATCGTTCACCAATTCAGGGAAGGCGTTAGAAATACCACCGGCTCCGACGTCATGGATGCTTAGGATGGGATTTTTGTCACCCAGCTGCCAGCAGCGGTCGATGACTTCTTGTGCGCGACGCTGCAACTCTGGGTTGCCACGTTGTACAGAATCAAAGTCTAGATTTTCGGTATTACTACCCGTATCCATACTGCTGGCTGCGCCGCCACCCAAGCCAATCAACATGGCAGGACCACCCAGCTGAAT
>JAKFDL010000017.1:0-8963 GCA_036676175.1 Methylotenera sp.
AATCGTGAGACTTTAGAAATTAACTTTAAAGGCAAAAATATTCGCGAAGTGCTAGAGATGACGGTGGAACAAGCGCACATATTTTTTAGTGCCCAGCCAGTCATTTCCCGTAAGCTAAAAACTCTGCTGGACGTGGGCTTGGGCTATATTACGCTTGGACAAAGCGCGACCACATTGAGTGGCGGCGAAGCACAGCGCGTGAAGCTGTCACTAGAATTAAGCAAACGCGACACCGGTAGAACGCTGTATATTTTAGATGAGCCAACTACTGGTTTGCACTTTGCCGATATTCAATTGTTATTAGACGTGATTCATCGCTTAAGGGATGCTGGCAACACCGTCATTATTATTGAGCATAATTTGGATGTGATTAAAACCTCGGATTGGATTATTGATATGGGTCCAGAGGGCGGTGACGGCGGCGGCAAAGTGATTGCTGAAGGTACACCGGAGCAAGTGGCAGAAAATAAAGCCAGCTACACTGGTAAATATTTAAAAGCGATGCTAGACCATTAAATTCTAAATCATGAAAATAAACGTCAAACATTCAAATCTATTATTTGCATTTTTTATGTCGCTGTTCATGGCACTACTTATGTCGGGTGTACTTACCGCAATTCATTTAGGCTTTACGTCAGACTTTGTTGCGCAGTGGTTACATTCATTTGTGCTTGCTTGGCCGGTTGCATTTCCAAGTATTTTAGTGATTGCACTACCAGTAAGAAAAATTGTCACCAAGCTTACTGTATAAACATTAAACGCTTTTGAATTGATGCGAGAGCGAATTGGTGCTCTGTATGCCTTGTGGACATTGGTTTGCAGGCATCGAGATGATGAATAGTAAAATTACTTGTAATAAGCGTAGGCAAATACGGCCAGCATCGTCAGCACCAGCACAATTTTGATTGCCAGCGCCAACACAAAACCTAAGCCTGCGGCAATACCTACAGTCGTAGCTTTAGTCGTATCTTTATGCGTGATGAGCTCACCAATGATCGCGCCGATGGCTGGGCCGATAATAATCCCGGGAATTCCACCCATAATACCCACCAAAGCCCCTATACCAGCACCCCATAATGCATATTTGCTGGCGCCAGCTTTTTTGGCTGTCACCACCGAAGCAAAAAAATCCACCGCCCAAGCCATAGCTGTAATAGCGCCTATAATCACCATGGTAACAATACCCACTTGGTCAAACCCATCATGCCAGGCGGCTAACAATAAACCTGCAAACACCAACGGCACCCCTGGCAGCATGGGCAATACCGTGCCGGCTATGCCAACTACAACTAACAGTACTGCAACAACGATTTGCCAATCCATTTTAATGCTCCCTATTGGTAACTTTTAAGGCAATTCGGCGAAACGCATCCTTGCCTGAATTGTGGCAGTACGGCGATTCAAATAACGCGTGCTACGGTGTTTATCATAGAATCTTGGGTTGGGGACCATCGCTGCCAATTTTGCGGCCTGTGTTTTACCCAAACCGCCTGCACTGGTTTTGTAGTAATGCCGGGCCGCCGCCTCTGCACCAAATACACCGTTGCCCCACTCGATCATATTTAAGTAAATTTCTAAAATGCGCCGTTTAGTCATCATTTTTTCTAGCATGAACGTAATCACCACTTCTTCTGCCTTGCGCCAAGGGGTGCGACTAGCCGATAAAAATAAATTCTTAGCCAACTGCTGGCTAATGGTGGAGCCACCCGCAACCAGTTTGCCTTTTTTAAGATTTTTCTCGTAAGCTTTTTCGATACCTTCCCAATCAAAGCCTTCATGGTGCTTAAATTTAGCATCTTCACTGGCTACTACTGCCCGTTTTAAGTGATTGGATATTTTTTCGTAATCTACCCATTTATGCTTTAGCTCTGCATCGGGATCGGTTTCTTGAATAATCTCCAAGCGGTCATTCATAAACTTGGTCGAACTTGGGTTAAAATTAATCCACCAACAGATATGCAAAAATACCCACAGTTGATACAAAACCAAATAGGTAAAAAATAAAAAGATAATTCTTTTAAGCAAGCCTCTAAAGCCCATGGGCCTTGCGTTTGGTTTAGCATTAAATAACCAGCGAATCATGCGTTGCGTAACTGTGCGATAACTGGCGCAGTTAGTGGACGTATGCCGCGCCAGATATTAAACGCCTCAGCTGCCTGCTCGACTAACATACCAAGGCCATCGGCTACCTGTGCACCAGCTGCCCTAGCCTGTGCCATAAAAGGCGTTTCACGACCGTACATCATGTCGTAAGCCAAACAGTTTTTAGCAAAAATAGTATCTGGAACTGGCAAAGCGGTATCGCTTAAACCGGTAGAGGTTGCGTTGATGATAACGTCAAATGGAGAAGAAAGTGCCTCAAAACTAATGGCAGATAATTTTTCATGTGAAAATTTGGCAATCATATTTTGCGCTTTATCGATGTTGCGATTAGCAATGGTAATGCTGGCTGGCCTCGCATTTAACAAGGGCAACAGCACGCCTTGAGCTGCGCCACCTGCCCCAATAAGTAATATCTGCGCGCCTTGCAGCTTGCATCGCAAATTGTCTTGAATATCATTGATTAAACCTGCACCATCGGTGTTGTCACCTTTAATTATGTTATTGGCAAAAGTAAGCGTATTTACAGCCCCCGCAATTTGTGCACGCTCTGTGAGCTCATTACATAATGCAAACGCCTCAAACTTAAAGGGTACTGTGGCGTTGGCGCCATGAAAGCCTTGCGAAATTAAGCCTTTTACCGTCGCAACAAAGTTATTCAAAGGCGATAGAGCAGCTTCATAGCTTAAATCCTGTCCTGTTTGTTTTGCAAATGCGGTATGAATCAGCGGCGATTTACTGTGTGCGATTGGGTTGCCTATGACGGCATATTTATCTGTCATTAGCTAGTTAGTCCAAGGCAAGCCAGCATGTTTCCAACCGTTAATTAAGGTTCGCTGTTTCTCGGTATTCGCTTCACCTTCAAAACCTTCCAACATGTTATAGGCCTTGTAACCCAAGTCATTCGCGACAACAGCAGCATTGTGGCTACGGCCACCAGTGCGACACATAAAAACGATTGTTTGGTTTTTATCTACTTGTGCCTGCAATTGCGCTGCAAACTCTGGGTTAGCCACCATACCGGGATAAAATGCCCACTCAATATGAAGGGCGCTCGGAATACGTCCCACTAAATCCAGTTCCGCTTTGCTGCGCACATCCACCAAAGTAAATGGCGGTTGTTGCAACACGTCAAACGCTTCTTGTGGCGTAAGCTCGCCCGCGTAAGGTAAGCTTTTAGTAACCGCGCGCTCAGATGCTTTCTTTAAAATGTCATTGAGTTTAGCCATGACCAATTCCTTCAAATATTTTCAATAAATTATAACGCGAATTCAATCCTAAAAATGTTCAAATGGAGCAAACCTACTTTGCCTCAATATGGTGCGTTTTTACGATGAACGCACATTATTTGTGCGTAATAGATTATGCGTTTTTGCTAAGTGAATGACTAAATAACGTTTTTTGCTATTTTTAGCTGGCATAGTTCCTGCTAAAATAGCAAAGTTAAAGTTTTTCGTATTTTAATTAACCTTTTTTTGCTAACTCTAAGTTTTATCTAATTTTTAACTAATCGTCCAGGAGATTTTTTGATGTCAGTGGCTAAAGTAATGAAAATGGTAAAGGATAACGACATTAAATTTGTCGATTTTCGTTTTACCGATACCCGTGGTAAAGAACAACACGTCACCGTACCTGTTTCTGCCTTTAATGAAGAAAAGTTTACCGAAGGCCACGCATTTGATGGCTCTTCAATTGCAGGCTGGAAAGGCATTCAAGCCTCTGATATGCAATTGATGCCTGATCCATCAACTGCAAATATCGACCCATTCATGGATGAACCCACCTTAATTTTAACCTGTGACGTGGTTGACCCAACCGATGGCAAAGGCTATGACCGCGACCCGCGCAGCTTAGCGAAACGTGCTGAAGCATATTTAAAATCTAGCGGTTTAGGTGATACAGCTTACTTTGGCCCAGAACCAGAATTCTTTATTTTTGACTCTATCAATTGGTCTGTAGACATGAGCGGTAGCTCAGTAAAGATTAACTCTGAAGAAGCTGCATGGTCATCTGCTGAGAAATTCGAAGGCGGTAACACAGGTCACCGCCCTGGCATTAAAGGTGGTTATTTCCCAGTACCTCCAGTTGATTCATTACAAGACGTGCGTTCGGCAATGTGTATGACCTTAGAGGCGATGGGCGTGCCAGTTGAAGTGCATCACCACGAAGTGGCCACGGCCGGTCAATGTGAAATCGGTACTAAATTTACCACGCTCACGCAACGCGCTGACTGGACACAAATCTTGAAATATGTAGTATTAAATACTGCGCATGCTTATGGTAAAACGGCTACCTTTATGCCTAAACCAATGTTTGGCGATAACGGCTCTGGTATGCACGTACACCAATCCGTATGGAAAGATGGTAAAAACTTGTTTGCAGGCGACGGCTATGCTGGCTTGAGTGAGTTTGCTTTATATTACATCGGCGGCATTATCAAACATGCGCGCGCATTAAATGCTATCACAAACCCTGGCACTAACTCATACAAACGCTTAGTGCCACATTATGAAGCGCCAGTGAAGTTAGCTTACTCCGCTAAAAATCGCTCAGCAGCGATTCGTATCCCGTTTGTGCATGGCGAAAAGGCACGTCGCGTTGAAGCTCGCTTCCCAGACCCTATCGCTAACCCGTACTTGGCCTTCTCAGCTTTATTGATGGCTGGTTTAGATGGCGTACAAAACAAAATTCATCCAGGCGAGCCTGCTACTAAAGACTTGTACCATCTTCCACCAGAAGAAGATGCATTGATTCCAACCGTATGTTCTTCATTAGAGCAAGCGCTGGAATATTTAGACAGTGACCGCGAATTCTTGACCCGTGGCGGTGTATTTACTGATGACTGGATTAACAGCTATATTGACCTGAAAATGGAAGAAGTTACAAAAATCCGTCAAACTCCACATCCAGTTGAATTCAGTATGTACTATAGTTGCTAAATTTAATTGCACCAAAATAGAGCGGCTTAGGCGGTGCTATTTTTCAAAAGGCAGCTTAGGCTGCCTTTTGTATTTCTAGCTTGTTGCAACTTTTGCACTTATGCCTTTTCAAACTATACCAGTCAACCATAATAGCCAATACTTCGTTGCATACTTAAACAGTCTCATCTAAACTATTGCCATGATTAAACATTTTACTTTTTTTAGCATTTTATCGGTGGCGTTTTTATTGCCACAATTTGCCCTCGCCGAAATTTATAAACACGTCGATGCGGATGGCCGCATTACCTATTCTAACGTTAAGATTAAAGGTGCTAAAAAACTTGCCTTAGAGCCTGCAGACACTAATTTTGGCACAGGCTCTAACACTGAAGGTGGAAGTGCCAAACGTTCTCCAGCAGCGCGAACTGCAACACCAGCGAACTTTCCAAAGGTGGACGCTGATCAACAGAGCCAGCGGGATGGTAAACGTAAAGAAATACTACAGGGTGAATTAGATGCCGAGAAGATAGCACTAGAAGAGGCCAAAAAAGCCTATGCCGAGGGTGCGGCTAAACCTGAAGTTTATAAAACTAAAGATGGGAAAACCTTTAGAAACGTGCCTAAATTTGAAGAAAAAATGAAATCGTTACAAGCAGATGTAGATGCCCATCAGCGCAATATTGAGTTACTAGAAAAAGAAATCACTAATATTAACTAGGTAGGCTACCACTTTTTTATTGTCCATAAGCCAGCTTAAAAGCTGGCTTATCTTTTGCTTAAGCCTTTAAGTGTGCAACAAGCAAGCTCTTAATTGCTATACTCTAAAAAAGAAACTAAGCTTCAGTTATGGTTAAAAACATACCATCCGATTACACTGGTCTAGAACATCTCGCAACGGCAACGATGTTACTTAACCAAGCCAATCAAATTATCTATGCCAACCCTAGCGCAGAAATTTTATTCGCTATCAGCGCTACTAAAATTCATGGCAGTCATATCTCTGAAGTTTTTTTACACAGTGAAATTCTGCAAATAGCCATTGAAAATGCAGTTAAAAATGATAGCCCTTATCGCGAACATGAGTTTGCTATTACTACCGTTCGCCAGCAATCATTTGCGGTTACCTGCACAGTAACGCCTGTGAATATCGGAGATGCAAAACTACTAATAGAGTTCCAACAGATGGATCAGCAATTGCGCATTGCACGCGAAGAACGTATGTTGATTCAGCAGCAGGCTAATTCTGAGTTACTACGCAATCTTGCACATGAGATTCGTAACCCATTGGGTGGCCTGCGTGGCGCAGCACAACTGTTGGAACACGAACTGCCACAACCAAATTTACGCGAATATACGCAAGTGATTATCAAAGAAGCCGATAGGCTACAAAGCTTGATGGATAGACTGCTGGTGCCGCACCGCGTCCCTAAATACGAGCCGACCAATATCCACGAAGTACTAGAGCGTGTACGTAGTTTGTTGTTAGCAGAATCTCCAAACAATATTAAAGTACGTCGCGATTATGACACCAGTTTGCCCGACCTAATTGGCGACCGGGAAAAGCTTATTCAAACCGTGCTGAATATTGCACGTAACGCAGTACAGGCGATGCAGGCAAATGGCACGCAACATGCAGAAGTTGTGTTAAGAACACGCGCAGAACGCCAAGTAACGCTTGCCAGAAAGCGGTATCGTGTAGCCATTAAGTTGCAGATTAGTGATAATGGACCTGGAATTCCTGTAGATATCCGCGATAAAATATTTTACCCATTAGTGTCAGGACGCGAGGGTGGAAGCGGATTAGGACTTGCCTTAGCACAAACCTTTATTACCCAGCATCACGGCATGATAGATTGCGAAAGCCAGCCTGGTAATACTACATTTACTATTTTGTTGCCTGTAGAAAGCAGCGTGATAAAACATGCCATTATTCAACAATAGCGTTTTCTGTCTTGAATTATTGACTGTGATTACGCATCAAATCCATAATGCCACTGAATTAACATTGAACAAATTATTATATTAACGAGAGCATGATGAAACCAATTTGGATTTTAGACGACGATAAATCAATCCGCTGGGTATTTGAGAAAGCGTTGGCACGCACCGATTTAGAGTTTAAGACATTTTCATCGGTGGCGGAAGCGCTCAATGCTTTAAATCACGAGCAACCTCAAGTAGTGGTAAGCGACATTCGCATGCCAAATGGCTCTGGCTTAGATTTCTTGGCCGAAATTAAGCAAAGATATCCAGATATTCCTGTCATCATCATGACTGCATACTCCGATCTTGAAAGCGCTGTAGCGGCGTTTCAAGGAGGTGCTTTTGAATATTTAGCCAAGCCTTTCGACGTAGATCAAGCCATAGACGTCATTAAGCGCGCGGTAGAAGAAAGTATGCGCCAGGCAGTGGACAATGTTGCTTTAGAAGAAACACCTGAAATTATTGGACAAGCACCCGCTATGCAAGAGGTGTTTCGTGCCATCGGTAGATTGAGCCGTTCGCACGCCACCGTACTGATTAACGGTGAATCGGGCAGCGGTAAAGAGTTGGTCGCTAGCGCATTACATAAGCACAGCCCGCGAGCAGAAAAGCCTTTTATTGCCCTCAATACCGCAGCCATTCCAAAAGACTTGTTGGAGTCAGAACTGTTTGGTCACGAGCGCGGTGCATTTACTGGTGCAGCCGCGGCACGGCGTGGGCGTTTTGAGCAAGCTGACAATGGGACTCTTTTCTTGGATGAAATCGGCGATATGCCTGCAGACTTGCAAACACGACTTTTACGTGTGTTAAGTGATGGCCAGTTTTATCGTGTAGGTGGTCATCAACCACTTAAAGTTAATGTGCGCGTTATTGCTGCTACGCACCAGGATTTAGAAGAACGCGTTAAGCTTGGATTGTTTCGCGAAGATTTATTCCATCGTTTAAATGTCATACGCTTACGCTTACCCCCTTTAAGGGAGCGCCGCGAAGATATCCCACATCTTGCTAAACATTTTCTCGCCCATAGTGCACAAGCACTAGGAGTAGAGCCTAAACAACTATCTGCGGCTGCCCTACGTTATTTAACTGCGGTTAATTGGAGTGGTAATGTACGCCAACTTGAAAATGTATGTCATTGGCTGACTGTAATGGCGCCAGGGCAAAGTGTAGATGTGGCAGATTTGCCGCCTGAGTTAAAAGAGGACACTGCAAAAACATCTAGTGCACAATCGTGGCAAGAGGCACTAGCTGCAGAAGTGGCTGGTGCGCTGAACCGTGGCGAGCAAAATGTGCTGGATGCACGCACCAAAGATTTCGAACGGGTGATGATAGTGAAAGCTTTACAGCATACGGATGGAAGGCGTATAGAGGCTGCCAACCAGCTTGGCATGGGACGCAATACGCTAACACGCAAAATTCAAGAGCTGGGAATTGACGAGTAATTGTGGTGCGTAACTTGATTTAAAGCATCCAGTCGTCCTAACCCACCTTGTTCAAAGTATTAGTTATTAGTGCAGTAACGGCAATTACACGTGCTTAAGACCCTACTTATTAGACCTTAACAGCGTTTACTCGGCTAATCGGAAATACACTTTGCTTTTGAGCGTCAATTTTGCTCACAAAAAACACCTGCGCAAGCCTTGAGTCTTCAAGTGTCTTGCCAAAAAATTCATTTGCTGCATGAAAATGTCGGCCTTCATAAATAATCAGCGTGTTGTACACATTATTTACCCGCACAATTTCATCAAACATGCTGTGGTAACTGGTATCCATGGCAATTTCACCGGTTTTAAAGCGCGTGTCATTATCAACCAAAGCTCGCTGATACTTAATTTCATCAAAGTTTTTATTCTTTTTAAACAGAGAAGTGCCGCCGTTTAGCGGTGCTTCTGGGGTTAAATATAATACGCCAGCAAACACGGTATTGTGATCAGTGTGAATGACGCCTTGGCTGTATTC
>JAKFDL010000018.1:0-8292 GCA_036676175.1 Methylotenera sp.
TCTCAGAGAAATTAGAAACCCCGAAAGACATTGCTGACTGGCCTTGATAGTTCGCAACCCCTGCCGCCACCATGACCTTGCCTGGAATCACTGATTGCGGCATGCTGGCCATCGACATTGCCGATGCAGTACCAGCGTTTGAGTCATGCTTGACGCTGGAGATGTCTGATTGCAGGGCATTAATCCGATTATTGGCATCTACACTTGATTGAGCGATAGCTGCGTCCAATTGGCGTACATTCACTGCGTCAGTATCAGCAGTACCACCAGCCACATTCGTGATTTGTCGTTCGTTACCTGCTGAGCCTACAGAGACGGCGCCTTCAGTTGAAGTGACTGCCACATTGCTATACCTTTCAGTTGCACCGTTCATGCCAGCTCGAGTAGCTTGCGCGCCAGCACCAAGCGCAACGCCCCGATTGGCCGTTACTGCTGCAGCATTCCCTAAGGCTGTGCCCTGTAGAGGTGTTAATGCAACCGCATCATCACCAAATGCCGCACCGCCATTGCCGGCTTGTGCTCCTGCACCCACCGCTACCGAACCAGTAGCTAGCGCACCAGTACCAATTGCAATTGAGTTAACCCCGCTTGATTCAGAGTTCTGACCAATCGCAATAGCACCAGTAGCAGAGGCTTGGCTGTTGTCGCCCATGGCTATACTGCCGTCACCGCTTGCTATAGAACGTGAACCTATGGCTACACTCTCGTTTCCTATTGCAGCAGAGTCTGCAAGTGTGGAATTGGCATGAAAATATTTAATACCACCACCGTTACTTAGGTTGCTTATCATTTGATTGGTCGCAAAGAGTTGGGCGCCATTGACTGCATCAGTACTTGTTGCACTGAGTAAACCTTGATGAAGATTTGTAATCGTGGTTCCATCGGTTAAACCACCATCCGCAGATACTGGGCCGGCTAAAGTAATTGTATCTCTCGTAGCATCATCGTATTTAACTGCTAATGCATCCAGATTACTCACATTATTTTGCACCGCAGCGAGTTGCCCCATATTTACCGCATCATTATTAGCTACACCATCTGCTACATTATGCAAAGTCACTGGACCAGCCGCACTGCCAACTAATGTGACATGATTTGAAGGCGTATTTGGCGTCGCCACCCCATTCACATCAGAATACTGTAAGGGAGAATTGGCCTGCAATGCATCAATTGCTGAACCCACATTATTTTGGGTCGTGCCATAAACATTATAGGTAGGTGCAGACACTGCTCCAGTTGTAGAGTTGTAAGTTGCACCACCGCCCAAGTTGGTTGCCATGCTTAAACCAAGTGCATCCATGTTTGCTGTCATGCCAGAGGTAATTCCAAATAACTGTGAGCCATTCACTGCATCAGTACTAGTGGCATTGATAGCCCCTTTGGATAGATTGGTAATTCTGGTCCCGCCAGTAGTCCCGCCATCTGCTGACAATGGGCCACCTAAAGTAACTGTCATTTTTAGGCTTAAAGGATCATATTTGACGGCACCATCGTCTACAGCTTGTAACTGGGAGACATTGACCGCGTCAGTGGCTGCGCTACCGGCTGCAACGTTAGTGATTTTCCTTGCATTGCCCGCAGACCCGATTGAAACTTCGCCTACGCTTGTTTGTGTTGCAGTCAAGCCATAGCCAATATAGTTGATCTGAGCACCTGTAGTGGCTGTAGATCCAGCACCAAGTGCAACACTATTAGCTACATTAATGCTAGTGCCACTGCCGATTGCCATGGAATTAACACCCGATGCGCCAATTGAAGCGGTTGGGCCAATAGCAATTGAATTCGTGGCAGCGGCATTTGTAACGGCGCCGTTACCAAAGGCGATTGAGTTCATTTCGCCTGCATCAGCAGCGAGACCGTTACCAAGTCCTGTAATAGAGTTACCGCCGATTGATATACCTTTTGGCGTGTCTAGGCTATAACCGTCTGCAGTCGTTTGACATTCTGTATCAGCAGGCGAAATAATATTTCCACTTGAGTCTAATATATTGAGACTAATCGGATCACCTGCGGCGATGCCACCCAGAGTTGTAGTAAGATTCGTGCTCAAGCCAAGCAGCCCTAGCAAAGGTACGCCATCTAGAATGCCTGTAATTGGTAAAACAGACTGACCTACAATATCAGTGATCACTGACGGTGCCAGACTTACGCCTGAACAGGGGCTGATAAGTGCGGCATTTGTGGGTCCGGCATTAGCAATCATGCCAGCTGCAACAATGCTAGCAATAAAAACTGTTCGCTGCTTATGCGTCATGGTTGGCTTCGCCATGACTACATCATTATTTTCCAAAAAATGCAAAGTCTGAAAAATCATGGGTGATTTTACGTTTGGCGCTACAAAACCTTTATTTATAACTTTTTTCATTTCATGCTCCCTTCAAATGGCGGCATTTGAAATTACCAACACAAAAGTTAGTAAAATCAATATGCTTAACATTTAAAACTAACGCTGAAAAACTTTTTATTATTACAAGTTAGTAAATGCATAGACTATGCCAAGTCATGTGACAAGATTTTCCTATAGCCTTGCATGGATTAAATTTTGAATATAGTTATTGCGTAGAACGTTTATTTACAATGCTCTTTGAGGCATTGAATATAAGTGGTCTTATATATAAGACATTGCAATCGACAACGGAAAAAGCATAATTTTTTATGCTTAAACTGACATTAAATTGCGGAAATTCTGACAGATTTGATAAATTTTCAGGGGAAATCTTGACAGACTAAGATGGTACTCCAAAGATTTGATGTCCGCTAAGGTAATCGTAAGGTTGTGATAGTGAAAGAAAAAACCTAGGAAATAGTGAAAGTAGCGCAAACCTTAATCCGTTGCACCTCGCCTTACAGAAGGACGCCATTAAAATGAATTAGAGGATATCTAATAGCTCGATTTTTTAGCTTGTAAGGTTTCGCCTACATAGAATTCAGAATTACACCCCTTAAACAAACAATAGCAGTTTTGTATTCTTCAATCATAGTTCATAAGAATTATCGGGTTTTAAACAAATTTAAGATTAACCATACCAAAGGGGTATTTAAATGAATATTAATAAATTATCAATCGCAGTGTTAGCACTTTTATTCACTTTGGGATTAACTGCCTGCGAAAAGGGTCCTGCAGAAAAAGCAGGTGAGAGAATTGATAACGCTGCAGAAAATGCAGGCGATAAAATCGAAGATGCAACTGACAAGGCAGGCGATAAGCTGGAAGAAGCCGGTGATAAAATTGAGGATAAAACAGATTAAAACTTTTAAATTGCCAGAAAAACAAAAAAGCTCACAGTTGTGAGCTTTTTTTATCACATAATCAAAGGTTATAAGTGTATTGAAAGCTTAGAATATCTACGCTGCCTTCAAAATCACCAAGCAAGCGCCCATTAAAGCCTTCAGCTGCAGATGTTTGGTCGTCGTCAACTTTCGCATCACTAAGAAATAAGTGTGAATACCCTATATCAAACTTAGAAGCAGGTGTGATTTGGTAGCTTGCACCTAGTGACACCCACTTTCTATCATTACCTGGTATGCGGGCAGTGCGGAATTCATCTTTAATTGCTTCTTCGTCATAAGCCAAACCGGCGCGTAATTTAATTGCATCATTGTAGTTATAATTTACGCCTACTGAGTAGCGCATCGTATTTTCCCAGTTTTCAGAAGTTACAGAATCTGGCGTGGCGTTTGCGAAATCAATGCGTAGGGTTTTAAAACGACTCCAGCGTGTCCAAGTGACATCTCCCATTAAATCCCAAGTGTCATTTAATTGACTGAATGCACTGATTGAGAAAGTTTCCGGTAAGGTGAGGTCGGCTTTAACCTTGGTATTGAGTGCTGCAACCAATGGTGATTTAGACCTTCCCTCTAGCTCTTGCTCTACTTTAGATCTGTAGGCTAATCCAATTCGCGTGTCTTCAGTTGCTTGATAGATTGCACCAAGATTAAATCCGAAACCCCAGTCATTCCCTTTAATCTCAACATCAGTCTCAGATGCAATCACGCGGTTTACTTGGCGGGTAAGGGTAGCTTCTGCACGCATAGCTGAAACTCCTGCGCCGAAGGAAAGTTTATCATTGACCTTAAAAGCCATAGAAGGATTGATGTTGATGGTTTTGACTTCAGATTTGTTTGCTTGAAAGCGACCCACCCATTCGTCATCGTATTCAGTTTTTAGTCCAAATGGGGCACTAACTCCGATTCCTATTTTGATGTTGGGATTAATCTCAGTCATAAGGTAAATATTTGGCACAAAGGCCAAATCACCGGCATCAGAGCCTTCATCTCCCCGCGGAGGTACACCAAAGGCCTTAATAGAGCCCTTATCGTTAAACTCTGCATTTGGGCTAATCAAGTGTAAAGCACCCACTGCCTGCGTACCTTCAATATAGGTCATGCCAGCAGGGTTAAAGAATATAGTGCTGGCATCTTCGGCCACTGCCGATCCGCCTGCATAAGCATTGCCCATACCGCTGCCGCCTTGTTCAATTAATGCAAAGCCGGCTGCTTGCGAAACAAGTGGTGTTGTAAAAATCACAAAAGATAAAATTAATTTTTGCATGAAAAAAGCTTCCCTAAGTCTGATTTTTTAATTTTAATTAAATACAATGTTGTATCAATAACTTACACTATTTATCTCAAGTCGTATATTAATCAGAGAATTTGAATTTATTGTTATATTTCAACAATCTACCTGATAAATACTTTTATCCAAAATTATTTTTGTTGAGATGAGAAATTAATAGGCCTATAGTTTAATCGTAAATACTTTATATCACATACGGCTATATCAATTTAACAAAAACTAAAAGAGGATAGCTGTAATTTAACTAAGGGACAATACCATGAATACAATCGTAGATTTTCAGCAGTTTGGCATTTCAAATTATCAACAAATTAAAACGCGTTTTGATAACGAGTTCGGAGTGATGTGGTCAATTATGCAGCCAGAGCCAAGGCCTTGCTTTAATAAGGCATGTTTGAGTGAATTGCTTCAACAGCATACTTTTTTGCAAAATGTACAAGGTCAGATAATATCGAATGCCGCGGCCCAGCAAGTAAACTATTTGGTATTAGCATCTGACTCACCCGGAGTTTTTAATTTAGGTGGTGACTTGTCAGTATTTAGAGAATTGATTATGGCTAAAGATAGAAAACATTTAGCCCAATATGCCAAACTTTGCATTGATAATTTATGGACTTTTTATAGTATGCAAGCTCCCATCACTACAATTTCCTTGGTGCAAGGACAAGCAATGGGCGGAGGTTTTGAATCTGCGTTATCTGCACATGTTCTAATTGCAGAAAAAAGTGCTTTAATGGGCTTGCCAGAAGTGTTGTTTAACTTATTTCCAGGCATGGGTGCGCTTAGCTTTTTATCACGTAAAGTTGGTATGCAAGTTGCTGAAAAAATGGTGCGCTCCGGTAAAATTTATACTGGCGAAGAGCTTTATCAAATGGGTGTCGTTGACGTGCTGGCAGAAGATGGTCTGGGTGAATATGCGCTAAACAATTGGGTTAAAAAGAATCATCGGTCCTTGAATTCATTCCAAGCAATCAATCGTGCCAAACAACGTGTAAATACACTGACACTCGAAGAGCTATATGACATAACGGAAATTTGGGTAGATGCTGCATTGCGTTTAGATGAGCGCAACCTAAAAATGATGGAGCGCTTGGTACGTGCCCAGAACAGCAAGGTTAGTTCAGAAGTTGCACATATTGAAGAACGACAAACAGCTTAATATTTTTTGCCGGGAGATAATTGGCGCTGTTTTTGCGGTTGCGTTAAATAGCTTTCAACTGCGAGCGTTAATTTAGAAAAATCGCTATTTAAACTTGCAAGCATCTCAAGTACGACGGTTGACCGGACAGAGGCATTCAATCTTCCTATTGCCTCCGTGCTGGCAGCAACTTGTACTGCGCCTACGCTTAGGCTGTTGCCTTTAAGTGCATGGCAATGGTCGTATAACTCTCCAAACTGTTTTTGCTTGGCCGCAGCTTCTATTTTATAAATCAATTTGATAGAGTCTGCCAAATAATTTCTTAACAGGCGATGCATAAATAACTCATCGCCAGCACCAATCTTCTCAAGCTCTTTTAAGGTATTTACATCCAACTGAGAGCTGTCAGCTTCTAGCTCTGGTGCGATATTTGTTGGGTTGTTTAATGCGTTATTCATCCATAACGCACCGGTGTTTGGCGCTAAGTTAAGGATACGTTCAATCGTGTTAAATAAAGTGGCGGCATCAATCGGCTTGGTTAGGAATGCATCAAATCCAGCTTCGCGTGCAGCCTCACGTGCAGAAAGTGTCGCATCTGCAGTAAATAGTATAAAGCGTGTAGAAGTATCAGTTGGCTGAGTAAATCGATACACTTTTAGCGCGTCTGTACCGCTCATACCTGCCATATTCAAATCAGTAATTACTAAATCAAATTTTCTTTGTTCAAGGGCATCTAACATTTCATCACCGTTAATGGCCACCTCGACTTTGTGACCGGGCAGTGAAAGTAAGCGTGTGATGATTTTCTGGTTAGTCGTTTCATCTTCGCAAACCAAAATATTGAGTGCTTGAGCGGCTAGACGGGCTTTAGAAATAGGCTCAATGACAGCCATTGCAGGTGTTTCAGTATTAATACTGTCTACAATTATTTTTCCTAGACTAAGTTCAAACCAAAAACGACTGCCTACACCCTCCGTACTTTGAAAATGTAAAGTGCCACCCATCTCTTCTACCATGTGTTTTGCAATGGTGAGTCCTAGACCGCTGCCGCCATATTTCCTTGTAGTCGATGAGTCTGATTGAGTAAAGCTTTCGAAAATTTTATCTTGTTTATCAGTTGGAATGCCTATACCGGTATCTGCCACCTCAAAGCGTATGGTAGATTTTGCTTTGTCTTCGCTTAAGTGAGTTGCAGAGATAATGACATGGCCTGCTTGAGTAAATTTAACTGCGTTGCCTAATAAATTAGCCAATACTTGGCGCAATACTACTGCATCACCTTTCACTGTACCAAGTGAGCTTGAAAAGCTAGCGCCCAGCTGAATGCCTTTAGAGGCGGCTTGTGTACGGAAAATTTCCAGTGAATCGTTCACTGCTTCTTCGGGCGAGAAAGCCACGTTTTCAAGGGTAAATTTACGCTCTTCAATCTTCGTAAAGTCCAACACATTGTTTAGTAGCGAGAGTAGTAATTTAGAGGAACTTTCTAACGTTTTAAGCAGGTCTCGTTGATCTGCATTTAATGGTGTAGTTCTAAACAAAGTGCCAATGCCAATAATGCCATTGAGCGGCGTGCGAATTTCATGGCTCATGTTGGCGACAAATCGGGTTTTAGCATGACTGGCTTCGGTTGCTCTTTGCCGTTCTAATTCCTCTTTATGGACAGCTTCATGCAGGCGTCCGATAAGTTTTGCAACATAGAGTGGTAACGCAATAAGCATCACCACTAGGCTGTAGCCAATAGTTTGGTGAGTCAGCCAATATGGACTTATGTTGGTCGCAATGATGAAACCAACAATGCTTAGAATTTGTGCGTGGTAAAGATATTTTTTTCCGTACCTGAATCCGTTACCAAAAATCACCCATAAATACACTCCTACTAGCATTACGCCTATGTCTGAGGTGAATGCCATAAAAATGGAGGCTGCACCGATGTCCAGCCAAGCACCAACAAGCCTTCTGGTTACAGCCTTAAATTTATTCTTAATAATTGCAACAATCAGCAATATTGAAAGAACTTCAAAAATGAAATCAATCTTGAACGCAATATGTTCTTGAGTGCTAAGCGTTTGGTTTAGATGACTATAAATGATGAGTAATAAAATTACTAAACCCACAATAATGCGGAGCATGGCCTGCTCGAGTTCGAGTGGGTCACACTTGGTGGCGGCATTTTTGTACCAGTTTTTGATTTTAGATAGCATATGTCCCTTAGGGATTATTAAGCAATTAGGCCTAAACCATAATAAACTTTACTTTGCTCTAATAGGGTTTTGGCGATCTTGGCTAGTTCTTCTGTTTGCACAGGTTTAGTCAAGCATGCAGAAGCGCCAGCTGCAATGAGTTCTTGATGAGTGGCTTTATCTTTAAGGACAGTCACCACAACAATATTGTGTGTCAGCACATTGTCGCTAGTTTTAAGTGCTTGCACAAACTGCATGCCATTCATTTGATGCATGCGAAAATCAGTAATAATCAAATCCACTTGTTTATTTTGCACCCAATTTAGTGCTTCGGTGGGATCGGTCATGCTGACAATATTCAAATCCATTTTTAGCGATTTGATAATGGCAGCATGAAT
>JAKFDL010000019.1:0-1883 GCA_036676175.1 Methylotenera sp.
GCTCCCCCGCAATTAAGTCGGTCCACCATATATCTCTTGTGTTCCAAGGGACGTCTTGCCCTGTTTTTTTTAGCACAATGACTTTTTGAATGCCATCCCAGCCATGCTCACTTTTAGCTTGGGCAATGCCCTCATCCACAGCCGCTTTTAACGGCAATGTCTTGCCGCCGCGGAATTGTCCGTCAGAGGTAATTACCACCACTGCGCCTGCATCAATCATGCGTTCGTTCAAGCTTTTGGCAGAAAAGCCACCAAACACCACGGAATGCGTCAATCCTAGACGCGCACAGGCTTGCATGGCTACGATCGCCTCTACTCCCATTGGTAAATAGATAATGACGCGCGCGCCAACTGGCAAATTCAACGTTTTTAAGCCATTGGCGAATTGACACACTTGGTGATACAACTCTTTGTAAGTGACAGTTTTGGTGTCACCGTTATCTGCCTCAAAAATAATCGCCGTTTTATTGGGGATTGTGGTTAGATGTTTATCTAAACAGTTGACTGAAACATTCAACTCGCCATCTTCAAACCACTTGTAAAATGGTGCTTCTGACTCATTGAGCGTTTTGGTAAATGGTTTATGCCAAACCAATAATTCGCGCGCTAATTTCGCCCAAAAGCCCTCATAGTCAGCTTCTGCTTCTGCACAAAGAGCACTGTAAGCATCCATGCCAGAAACGTTAGCTTGTGCTTTAAACGCATCGCTCGGGTGGAATACACGGTTTTCAGTTAAAACAGATTCAATAGCCAAACTTCACTCCCAAATTTGTCATTAATCGTAATGACATAATAATTTTTATAATATTGATTAAGGTAAGATGTAACTAAATTGTTGATCATAATATTACCTTAAAAATTGATGCCTACACTAGATAATTTATTGGCCGGAAAGCACGTCAGCGCTAGTTTCTTGGCGGGCCTCAAGCGCGTGCAGGAATGTAGTTTATTTTCAGCTCGATTATTGTCCAAAGATGCGGATTTTTTAAATGATTTGCTAGAAAATCATCAACAAATCTATGTCATTGCAGAAATGCAACATTTTTTAGAGGTGGCAAACATTGTTGATGAGCCAACACTAAAAAAAGCCCTGCGCCAATTGCGCCAGCGCGTTATGTTAAGGACAATATACCGCGACTTGAATGGCTTGGCTGATTTACAAGAAGTATTGCAAACCACCACACAGTTAGCTGAGATTTGCTTAAACGTTGCTAGCCAATACCATCAGACATGGCTGGAAACTTTACATGGTAAGCCTATGGACAAAAAAGGCATGCCTCAGCATTTAATTGTAGTTGGCATGGGCAAGCTGGGTGGTGGTGAGCTAAACGTTTCTTCTGACATTGATTTGATTTTTGCTTACCAAGAAGAAGGAGAGACCAGTCAGGGCTTAAGTAACCAAAGTTTAAGCAATCAGGATTTCTTCACCAAATTAGGCAAAAAAGTGATTTCTGCCTTAGACGATGTCACTGAGGACGGTTTTGTATTTCGTGTCGATATGCGGCTGCGGCCATTTGGCAGCGAGGGTGTGTTGGTTTCTAGCGTGGATGCGCTGGAAGATTATTATCAAAATCATGGCCGTGAATGGGAACGTTACGCCTGGATTAAAGGGCGTGCAATTTGCCCACAAGACATTGCTCTGCAAGCCAATATCCACAAGCTTCTCAGGCCCTTTATTTTCAGGAAATACCTGGATTACAACGCATTGGCCAGTATGCGTGGGCTGAAATTACAGATTCACCGCGATGTGCTGCAAAAAGGACAAAGCGACAATATTAAATTAGGGCGTGGCGGTATTCGTGAAATCGAGTTTATCGCACAAGTGTTCCAACTGATGCGCGGTGGGCGTGACACTGGCCATGTAGACGGCGTCGTGGCCTTCG
>JAKFDL010000020.1:0-78277 GCA_036676175.1 Methylotenera sp.
ATACAGCAAGCGCCTCGCGCGCACCAAAGGTGGGCACTGTTCTAAAGCTGGCAAATGCTTTCGAAGGCATCGTGCTGGGGCGTGATGATGATTTATTCCACGTTAAATTTTTAGGTGAAACCTGCGCACTTGATTTGCTTGAGCAATACGGCGCGCTACCCCTGCCACCCTACATTACCCATGCAGCCGAGGCAGAAGATGATATGCGCTACCAAACCGTATATGCTAAACATGCAGGTGCAGTGGCGGCCCCTACTGCGGGCTTACATTTTGATGGGAGCATGCTGACACGACTGAAAGCGAAAGGTGTCAATATCGCTTATGTGACATTGCATGTGGGCGCTGGTACTTTTCAACCGGTGCGGGTTGATAATATTAAAGACCACAAAATGCATAGCGAAATTTATGATATTTCCGCCGAAACGATTGAGTTAATTAACACCACAAAAAGAAATGGCGGCCGTATTGTTGCGATTGGCACCACCAGTTTACGCGCCCTAGAAAGCGCAGCGCTAAATGGAGACATGCAGGCGGGACCAAACGAAACCAATATTTTCATTACGCCAGGTTTTCAATTTAAAATAGTAGATAAATTGCTGACTAACTTTCACTTGCCTAAAAGCACCTTACTCATGCTCGTATCAGCCTTCGCTGGCTATCAAAATATTAAAAATGCCTATCAGCATGCAGTTAATCAGCAATATCGTTTTTTTAGTTATGGTGATGCTATGCTTATCGATAAAGCAAACTAACATGATCATTTGAACTTGCAGCCGAACACAAACACTAAGCTGCGTTAACTTAAAATTAAAACTCAGAAACAATTTACTACATGAAACTACTTAAGCAATCAATCATGAGCGCACTCATTGTCAGCGCCATTCTTAGTGGGAATTTACAAGCACAAGTGCTTCCTGAAGCAGCGTTGGGAATTAAGTTTGCCCTGGCCAAACAACCAACCACACGACCGATGACAGTAGCTTACATTCCTGTCTACAAACGCTACTATATTGCTGATGGCGGTTTGGCGCCTATGGGGTCCGAGACGGAAGCACCAATCTCAAAATCCCTGATTCATGCATATGATGAGACAGGTAAATATGTGAACTCATGTAGGCCCGGCTACGACAACCGATCAATTTACTTCAACCCCAATACCAGCACTTTAGAGACCATCACTTATAACATTTCTAGCGATGTTGGCTTTTCTCCTAACACTGGTATTTATGCAATTCATTTAACAGAAACTGGTGATTTAAAAGATACCTCTGACGAGATTTCTCAATTCAACCCAGCGTTTGGCCACGCTGGTACCATGCCTACTTATGATGCGGAAAATAAGCGTTACTTTGCCAAACAGGGTCGTAGCAATAAAGTCTTTATTGTTGATCCAAAACAGCGCGAGAAAGTGGGAGAAATCACACTGGATCTAGCGAAAGCAGGGGCAGCACACGATGATGTAAGTGATTTATTTGTGGCCTACACTGGGGTAAAAGGTGAGGAACTGATTCTACTGGATATAGATCACAAAGCAGCTCTCGTATTTGATATTACAGGGAAGTTCGTGGCTAAAAGCGAGCTGCCTAAAACAATGAGATTGCGCTCACAAAACCATTTCAATGGCATTGGTTATGCAAATGATATGCTATTTGTGTACCACGATAGCGAAGGTGAATTTGGCACTTATTACGGATTTAAAATATTAAAATAAGCGTATTGTGAGAGCAGATTGGAATTAAAAAGCCGCATAACCGACAAGGTCGTATGCGGCTTTTGTTTTTCTTGCGAAAAACTAATGAGCTTTACTACTTGCCAAGCATGCCTGCAACTTTGCCAGAAATCATACCGAAAATTGCACCTAGTACAGTTGAGATTGCTACCAGCAACACTGGGTTAGTCATGTCCATAGCCAATGTATTGCCTGCTGTACCTGCCGTAAGCGCCAAGCCTGCAGTCGCGGCATAGCCATACACATTAGCTGGCACCACTGAGAGTAAGCTTTGACCTGCTACAATCACTAAGAAGAACACAGTCACTGCAATGATTACGGGAGCTGCTAAAGCACCTAAGCCACCCAGCATACCGGAGCTGACCAGATATAAAGCCACACCAGCAATTACCGCCCCATAAATCATACCTGCGATGGTTTTTTGTAAGGCTGCATTATCTGCCCCTGCAGCAAAGTAACAACCCCATGCAATAAAACCGACCCATACTAACGCCACACTAGCCAGTGGACCCAATGCTAAAAATGCCCATACACCACCTAAGATTGCAATACTTAACGCCAATGCTGTTAACTTCGACATACTTTTTCTCCCTAAAAATTGGTAAAACTCTTGTAAAAATAATGTGTTGAGTAATTAATACCAGTATTTCAGCCAGCAATTTTAGGTTGGCAAAGCTTGCGATGAATCAGTGCACAACACCAACTTCAAATAGCTAAACTAAGCGCAGTCTAGCCCTAATTTGATGCAATTGACAAGTATTTTATGTAGGTGTGGTTTTTATTTGAAAGAGGCTTGGGCAGTGGATTGCAGAGTGGGCGCAACATAATCCCAATGTTTACGCCACGCATTAAGTACTAAATTGGGGTATTGTGGTTTGCCTAAGCTACCGTTATAACGGCCAAGTGCGCGGTATAAATCACCTCGTTCGATATCGATATAATGCCGCAATATGGTACAGCCGTAACGCAAGTTTAATTTTAAGTGAAATAAATTATGATCCTTAGCGCCGATGTTACGTACCCAAAACGGCATCACCTGCATATAACCGCGTGCGCCTACACTTGAAACAGCATATTTCTTAAAAGCACTTTCAACTTGTATAAGCCCCAGTACCATTTGCGGGTCTAGCCCGGCACGTGTGGCTTCATAATGCACCGACCTTAAAAATTCTTCACGATAGGCTTGGTTAGGTAACCGCTTTTTTAAGCGCTCTGACATTTCAGCGAGCCAGGCCTGACCTTCGGTGTCGCTCGCAAACATGAGTTTAGGCGCGCCTAAGTCACTGATGGATTTTTGCATGAGCGCTTTCACACTGTGCGATAACTGCTCTTCTTTTTGATTGCCTGCGTGGCATACCGATGCCGTAAAAATAAAAACAACTAAAAAAGTGCTTTGGCAGATTTTTGTGCAGAATTTTTGTAAATTATGTTTAACCATTAATCGCTGTTTGAATAAAATTAAATGCATCAGTAATAAGCAAATTTTGTGCCTCTGTTGCAGTTCTAGCCTTATGTTCCACCTTGCCTTCAGCCAAGCCACGCTCACCAATCACGATGCGATGTGGAATTCCCATCAAGTCACTTTCGGCAAACATCACGCCAGGGCGCTCCCCGCGGTCATCCAGCAAGACATCTAGTCCAGCTTTTTTACAGTCTTCATAAAGTTTATCAGCTGTATTTTTTACCAATTCACTTTTATCCATGCCAATCGGGCAAATTACCACTTCAAACGGCGCCATGCTTAGTGGAAAAATAATGCCCTTTTCGTCACTTCCCTGCTCAATCGCGGCACCCACAATACGTGACACACCAATCCCATAGCAGCCCATTTCCATGACTTGGGTCTGACCAGTTTCATCGAGGTAGGTTGCATTCATAGCTTGTGCATATTTACTACGTAGTTGGAAAATATGACCTACTTCGATACCACGGCATAGGCTTAATACACCCTTACCATCGGGGCTGGCATCGCCATCCACCACATTGCGGATATCTGCCACTAACGCTGGCTCCGCCAAATCACGGCCAAAGTTCACGCCGGCCAGGTGGTATTTAGGTTTGTTAGCACCGCAAACAAAATCGCTCATCAATGCAACAGTTTTGTCGGCAATCACTGTAACGTTTGAACTCACTTGCACCGGCCCAATAAAGCCTGGTGGGCAATTTAAAGCGGCGCGAATTTCTTCTTCAGTTGCAAAACGGAAGTCCGCAAAGCCTTCCAACTTGCCTAATTTAACTTCATTCAAATTATGGTCACCGCGCAACAAGGCGAGGTAAAAAAAATCGCTTCCGCCCTGTTTAACAATCAAGGCAATCGCCTTAACGGTTTTTTCGATGCCAATATTAAGTAGCTTAGCCACATCTTCACAGGTAGTTTGTTTCGGCGTTTCGACCTCATGCATGGCATCGCCAGCAGCCGCTCTGCTATTGGCTTGCGGCAATGCTTCTGCCAGTTCCACATTGGCGGCGTAACCCGAATCCTCACAATAGGCTAATGCATCTTCACCACTGTCAGCCAGCACATGAAACTCTTGTGAGCCATCGCCACCAATCGCACCCGAATCCGCTTTTACTGCGCGGAATTTTAGCCCCAATCGGGTAAAGATTTGGCTATAAGTTTGGTGCATTTGTAGGTAAGTTTTTTCTAGACTTTCAAAACTGGTGTGAAAAGAATAGGCATCCTTCATTAAGAATTCGCGCGCGCGCATCACACCAAAACGTGGACGAATCTCATCGCGGAATTTGGTTTGAATCTGGTAAAAATTAAGCGGTAATTGCTTGTAGCTATTAATCTCGCGGCGCACAATGTCGGTAATCACCTCTTCATGCGTAGGCCCAAAACAAAAATCGCGATCATGACGGTCTTTAATCTTCAGCATTTGTGGACCAAACACAGCCCAGCGGCCAGTTTCATCCCACAACTCTTTGGGCTGCACGGCAGGCATCAGCAACTCTAACGCCCCCGCTTTATCCATCTCATCGCGTACGATATTCTCCACTTTGCGTAGCACACGCAACCCCAGTGGCATCCAAGTGTACAAGCCAGAACCCAAGCGCTTGATGAGTCCAGCACGGATCATCAACTTATGTGAAATCAGCTCAGCATCTGTTGGAGCTTCTTTTTGGGTGGCAATAAAAAATTGAGAGGCGCGCATGTTGAGTACTACAGAATAAAAGAACGGATTTTATCTTGAAACAGGCTTGAAGTCAGTAACGCTATTTTAATTGCGCACTTCTGGGCTTATTAATTGGGCTGTCATCTGGCTGAAAATTAGCTTTCCATTGTTTAAAAGTGACGATGGTCGCTGCATGCCCATTGTCGTAAAACCAACTGTCTACTGCATACCGCTCACCCGTTTTAATTTCGCGTATCACCGCGGTGGTATGTGGCCAACCCGTAAAAAAGAAATTACGCGTACGCATGTCTTCTATCTCATGCAGCGGCATCAAACCCTTTTGTTTGAGCAGGCGCATATAGGTGGTGCTGTTAATCGCCTCATCATTGCAATCCTGTTGACCGCTTAACTTTCCTTCAAAAAACGTACCCGCTAAATCTGCAGTAGTGCCAATTTTTTTGCCGACCAAGTCTTCTAGAACGCCTATGGCTTGCGCGATTTTTTGACGCTCAAGCTCTGCGTTTTTAGCCGGTGCATTAAAAATACGGGTAACGGCATTCCATTCTAGTTCAGTTAGCGATATTTTTGAAACCACCACACAGCCACCGCCCTGGCAGACTTCAAAAGCGTTTAGTTGTGGCGACTGACGAAAAATGCGTGAGATATCACTTAACTCAGCATGGGCAAACGTTGGATTAAAAACCATGCTAAAAATAAAAACTAAAAGGGCTGGTAGGCGCATTCTTTAACTGTTTTAACTGCTTACATAATCAGGGGTTTATTAGACACTTCATTTTTACTGGCACCTGTTTGCGGATAATATTTTTCCAGCGCCGCACTAATGTATGCGACGCCTTGCAATACACCCTCCTCAAATTGGCCTTTTCTAAATAACTTTTCCATCTCGCGGCAAATATCTTCCCAGCCCTCATGGCCCACCTGTCTGTCGATGCCACGATCGGCCACAATCTCTACATCGCGATCAGCCAATAGCAAGTAAATCAGCACGCCGTTGTTATGTTCAGTATCCCAAACATTCAGTCGTCCAAATAATTCAATGGCGCGTTTTTTGGGCGTTTTTTTACACAAAATCTCATAGGGATGTAAGCCGGCTTCTACTACAAAGCGGATTTCACCCGCGTGCATTTTCTCACTGGTTGCAATGGCTTTTTCAATGGCGCGCAGTGCTTCTGTCGAAAAATGACGCTGTACTTGCCATGGATGACTGAACATGTGCTTAATAAAGCGAATGATAGGATGTGTTCTTTTCATTGCCAATCTCCGCTATTACCAATCACCACTAGCCCCACCGCCGCCAAAATCACCGCCACCTCCACCCCAACTGCTGGAACTGCCACCGCCCGACCATCCGCCGCCCATCGGCACGCCGCCACTGTAACCATTCATGCCGCGTCCGCCTAGCATCATGGTGATAAAGAATGCTATTAAGCCCAATATCGCCGCACCACCTAGGGCCACACCTAGCAGCCAAATTACCGTGCCAATTAGTCCGCCGTTTAGTGCACTGCCAAAAAAAGTACCGAACTTACTACGTAAAAACAAACCTGTCACCAAGCCACCAAACATCAATATAGGCAGCATATCCATGATGCCCATGCCACTAGATTCTGCTCTGCTTGGCGCCGGCAAAGGCTCACCTTCCACCAAGCCAATTAAACTATTCAGGCCAGCATCCAAGCCGCCGTAAAAATCACCCTGTTTAAATTTTGGGCTGATAATGTCACTAATAATGCGTTTGGCGTATAAATCCGGTATGGCACCTTCCAGGCCATAGCCTACCTCAATGCGCATTTTACGGTCGTCTTTTGCGATAAGTAACAACAGGCCATCATCTACTTTTTCACGGCCAATCTTCCACTTTTCAACAACCCTGATTGAATATTGCGCAATGTCTTCTGGCTGTGTGGTCGGCACAATCAGCAGTGCGATTTGGCTGCCTTTTTTTTCTTCGAACGCAGCCAATTTTTGCTCTAACTGCGCTTGCTCGGTGGCAGATAAGGTTTGAGTTAAATCGGTAACGCGGCTAGAAAGCTCGGGGATAGCGGCAAGTTCTGCATGCACAAAGCACGATGCCATTAACAGCATCGTGCAAAGCGCAAATAAACTAGCTTTGAGTTTTGAAAACACGAGTTAAGCCGTGAGCTAAACTATGTCTAGCTTATTTTTTATCACCAAACTCTACTTTTGGTGCGCTAGAAATGGCTTTTTCATTTTCTACGGTGAAAGTTGGTTTTGGTTTGTAGCCAAACATCATCGCCGTTAAATTATTGGGGAAGCTGCGTACTGCAACATTGTACTCTTTAATGGTTTCGATATAACGATTGCGCGCCACTGTGACACGATTTTCGGTACCTTCTAACTGCGCTTGCAAATCCCTAAATCCTTGGTCAGCCTTCAAATTAGGATAATTTTCTGCCACCGCCAATAAGCGTGATAGCGCACTAGTTAACTGGCCTTGCGCTGCTTGAAATTTCGCAAACGCTTCCGGGTCGTTCAATAATTCTGGCGTTACTTGCATGCTACCTACTTTGCTTCGCGCGTTAGCCACATCGGTGAGCACTTCTTGCTCGTGCGCTGCATAACCTTTTACTGTTTCGACCAAATTAGGCACCAAGTCGGCACGACGCTGGTATTGATTTAACACTTCAGACCAACTGGCTTTTGCTTCCTCATCCAGGCTTTGAAAAGTGTTGTAACCACAACCAGTCAACGCAAATGCCAAGCTAGCAACCGCGAATAATTTCATCCAAGTTTTCATATTACATTCCTTAATTTAGACATATTATGCATAAGTATATGGGGATTAATCTTGCACATGCAAGCCTTGTAAATAGCTGCGCGCCAAACATAAATCCTGCCAGACTTTCGCCTTATCAAGCGGATGGTTGAGGAGATGCGCAAGGTCAAGAGTAACTAGCAATTGCGTGTGACCAATGGCATGCAACTTGCCACGCAAATTTTCCAGTGGCTTCTGCGTTTTCAACAATGTTTGCGATACCGACTCACCCAACGCGACTATCACTTTCGCTTGTATATCTACAATATTTTCAACCTGCAATTTACTAGTTTTTTCGATGCTTAGAGCATGCAAAATGTTGTTGAACAATATGCCCTGAGAGGCAATATCCATGTGGTCTGCAGGCAGGTTAGTTTCACATATAAATGCCCAATGCTTATCTTGCGAAATGGTGATTTCATATAAGGTTGCTGTTGCGCCGCTGCTAAGCTCTTCGAAGGCAGGCTCTTTAGAGGATACGATTGCAACTTGTACAGCTTCCATTTTTTCAACCGCAACCGGTTGCGTTAATGCCGCCTTAATTGGCACACGGGGCTTCCACACTGGCAATAGCTCCAGTTCTCGCAGCACATCATCCCTATTCATCAAAGCACTGTTCTCATAATGCAAGCCCCATTAATACAGCATCTTCGCGCCCTGTTTTAGAAATTTTTGGGTCAGCCGGATAGTAACCACGCCGCACCGCCATCTCGCAGAAGCCCATATTTTCGTATAATGCAATGGCGGAAATGTTGCTGGGACGCACTTCTAAAAACATATGGGCGGCTTTGTGGGTTTTAGAAATGGTTAACATATGCTCAAGTAAATAACGTCCTAGTCCTTGTTTTTGATAAGCTTTGGCAATACTCAAGTTGAGTAAATGCGTTTCATCCATCACCATCATCATTAAGGCATAACCTACCATTTCGCCTTTATCTTCTAGCACCCAAGCACTGTAGCCGCTATTCAGTGAATCGCTAAAATTGCCGCGCGTCCACGGATGGCTGTAAATAGTCGGCTCGATTTGCATAATTGCATCCAAATCCTCCAACTGCATCGGCCTTAAGCTAAGATGATGTTTTAGCTGTGCACTCATAAACGCTGTCCTGCTTCACGCTGTTGCGTGGTCAATGCCACACGATTGCGAATATAAATCGGTGCAGCTTCATTGGCAGGTTTGGCCTCACCTGCAGCAAAAATGGGGCGAGCTAGCTGCAAAATTGATTCGGCCATCGGCGTAACCCCAGGTAACATCTTGATCAAATGCTGGTCGTAAATTTTACTTAGAACTTCACCATATACCGACCAGCCACTGCCTACGCCAACCCAAACCTTTCCTGACGATGCTCCAGCAGCCAATATTGGTGAGACTTCTGGCTTGCATACTTGGGTCTCGTATATTTCATGCCATTTGTTTTCATGTTTTTCACTTGTTTTGATCTTTTCAAAAGCCGCGTGGTAAATCTCGCCCATGCGTGCATCCAAACAAACAATCACTTTATCGGCACCGCTAGCTTGCGCCACCGCTAATAAAGTATTCACCCCCACCACAGGAATATTGGCCCCAAAGCCCAAGCCCTGCGCTACGCCACAGGCGATGCGCACACCAGTAAACGCGCCTGGGCCAGCGCCAAATGCAATACCATGTAAATCTGTTAGTTGCATATTTGCAGCATCTAACAGTGCCTGAATTTTCGGTAAAATCAACTCTGATGAGGCGTTACCCGCATGTTGATGATGCGTAAAAACTTGATCACCCACTTGCAAAGCCAGTGATAAAAATTCGGTTGAGGTATCTAAACTTAATAAATTCATTCGGACGCTATTTTACCGCGCAATTGCTTCACTTGCTTACGTATCGTCTTACCTTCTAATCGCCTCTGTTTAGAGCCATAACTCGGCTTTGTAGCGTATCGCATCGGTTTTACCTGATTTGTGGCATTCACAATTTCATGCAAGCGCTTAATCGCGTCTTTTTTATTCGCTTCTTGCGTGCGATATTGCTGGGCTTTGAGGATTAATATGCCTTCATCTGTAATCCTATTATCTTTACTATGCATGAGCCGCGCTTTCAGCCAATCGCTCAAACTAGAAGCATTTATGTCAAAACGCAAATGAATGGCGCTAGAAACCTTATTTACATTCTGCCCACCCGCCCCTTGCGCACGGATAGCGGTGAGTTCGTATTCAGTTTCTGACAGAACAATCATGACGCAAAAAACGTTTGCACATCTGCCAATTCTTTAGTGCGTTTAAACGGTGGCAGGCTTTGCCAGATGCGTTTTCCATAAGGTTTGGTGATGAGACGCGGATCACAAATCACCAGCACCCCTCTATCGGTTTCATCGCGAATTAAGCGCCCAGCGCCTTGTTTGAGCGTGATGACGGAGTAAGGCAATTGATATTCCATAAAGGCGTTTTTGCCATCTGCGGTCAATTTATCGATACGCGCCGACAACACGGGGTCATCGGGCGGGGCGAATGGCAGCTTGTCGATAATCACCACGGACAGTGCTTCGCCGCGTACATCGACGCCTTCCCAAAAGCTTTGTGACCCAACTAGCACAGCATTGCCATGCGCGCGAAAGCGATCCAGTAATTCAGTGCGTGTGCTTTCACCTTGTAATAACAACGGATACTCCATGCCATTTTCGCCAAATGCATCTTTTAATAAGGCATGCACTTCGCGCATTGCGCGCAAGCTGGTGCATAGCACAAACGCGCGACCACGGCTGGCTTGTATCACGGGCAAGCTGACCGCAGCAACAGCGGCAGCATAGCCCGATGAATTAGGGTCTGGCATGCCAGCAGGCGCGTAAAGTAAGGCTTGTAGGCCATAATCAAATGGGCTTTGCCAATAACCAGTTGCGGCATTGGTTAAGCCCATCTGTGCTTGATAATGACTAAAATCGCTTTTTACCGCTAACGTGGCCGAGGTAAAAATCCAGGCGCGTGGTTGTGCATTGAGTTGTTTACTAAAGCCATCAGCCACACTCAGTGGCGTAGCGTGCAGCTGCACACTTTGCGTAAACACCTCCACCCAGCGCACTAAGTTAGCATTTTCGGCCTTGAGCCAACGTGTAAGTTGCAAATTAAGCTCTTCACCACGTTGCCAACATTTTTCCAACATAGGGTCACGCGCGGCTTGGCTTTCTAGCACCGCATTTAAAGCTTTGAGCATACTTTGCATATCAGCAAATGCAGCTTCGAAATTTTTTAACGCCAGCGCCTTATTGACAGGCAATCTTGAGCCTTCGTATTGAAATACCAGCCTAAAGTCTTTACAGGATTTTTCTAATTTAGGAATACTTTCGGCCAGTGCAACACAGTCTTTGGCCAAGGTGAGATGGGCAGTCAAACTGTCACGGCACAGTTCGATAAGTTGCGAAGTCGAAATGTCTTCGCCAAAAAACAGCCCTGCAACTTCTGGTAATTGGTGTGCTTCGTCAAAAATCACCGTGTTAGCAGAAGGCAACAACTCTGCCACACCTTCGTCGCGCAACATTACATCTGCAAAAAACAGGTGGTGATTTACCACAATCACATCCGCTGCCAACGCCTTTTTACGCGCTTCCATCACAAAACATTCTTTGTAATAGTTACAATCTTGGCCTAAGCAATTATCGCGTGTGCTGGTGACGTTCATCCAAATGGTCGCGTTCTCGGGCACGTCGGTGAGTTCCGCCTTATCGCCAGTTTTGCTGTTTTCCGAAAAGTTTTTGATGAGATGCACATATTTTGCATCTTCTCGCGATGCAAAACGGCCACTTTGCGTAGCAGCTTCCAAATGATAATGGCACACATAGTTAGCGCGGCCTTTTAGCATGGCTACGGTGACCGGGACTTTCAGCGCATCTCTTACATTCGGTAAATCACGATTAAATAGCTGATCCTGCAGCGTTTTTGTGCCAGTCGAAATAATCACCTTGCCGCCAGAAAGCAGTGCCGGCACTAAATAAGCAAATGTTTTGCCGGTGCCGGTACCCGCTTCGGCAATCAGCTGTTTATTATTTTGAATGGCATTTTCTATCGCCAGCGCCATTTCCAACTGTTCTTTGCGCTCGCTATAGCCTTGTATTGCATCGGCTAGCGCGCCGTTTGCCTTAAAAATTTGGGATAGTACGGAGGTTTCTGACATAGCCAAATTATCCCATGAATACGCTAAGTGGTTGTGGTGTATGTTAAAAACTATTGCGTTCCCCACTGGTTATTGTTAGCCTAGGCGTGCTGTAAACGTTTAATTCTGTCATTACTTTAGGGAGGATGTATGGATTTAGGTTTAATTATTCAGTTAATAAGCGGTGCTGTTGGCGGCAATGTAGCTGGCAGTTTAATGAAAAACGCAAGTTTAGGCCCAGTGCTTAATTCAATTATCGGTGTTTTGGGTGGCGGCTTAGGTGGACAATTACTCGCCATGTTAGGCGTGGGTGGTGCAGAAGCCGCGGGCACTATGGATATTGCTTCAATTGTGACGCAAGTAGCTGGTGGTGGTATTGGTGGTGGCGTTTTACTCGCTATCGTCGGACTGATTAAAAATGCAATGGCAAAACAATAAACGCAGCACATTAAACCTGCTCTCGTTCATTAGAGTGGGTTTTTATATTTTCACTATAAAATTCTCCACATGAAATTAATCGCGACCGTTCTGGCATTCAACCTTAGCCTGTGTGCTCCCATAATGGCAAATCCCATGGTGGCGAATCCTATGAATGCAAATGAAGTGCTAACTGAAAATGCGGCCGGTATAGTGCTTTACGCAGATGAAGCTGGGCAAGATGGCGCAGCAAGCTGGAAAGCCAAAACGCAACAAGTCATTATGAATGCGCTTAGCTTGACTGGTGTTAAATATAAATTTGGCGGCAATAGCCCTGAAACTGGCTTTGATTGCAGTGGTTTTGTACGCTATGTATTTCACAATGCAGCCAATTTAACGCTGCCACCTACTGCGCGTGCCATTAGTCAATTGGGCAATAGCGTTAAAAAAGATGAGTTGCAACCCGGTGATTTAGTGTTTTTTAATACATTGAAAAGTGCTTTTTCACATGTGGGCATTTACATTGGTGACAATAAATTCATCCATGCACCAAGTGCGGGTAAAACAGTGCGTGTCGAAAACATGCAACAAAGCTACTGGTCTAGCCGTTTTAACGGAGCTCAGCGACTTGATAAAGACCTTGAAAAAACAGTAAAACCTAATCAATAAACATATGCGTCACAGACCATGTGGATATTGGCCTGCAGCGCATTAATATTTATAGGTCACTCATGAAATTTGGCAATTTCACCTGGCTTACGCAACATTTTATCTACTTCACCCAAGTGTAGCTCTTCTTGATAAATCATCTCGCGTGCGTATTCCTCTAGCATGACAGATTCACCTTCCACCAACTTCAGTAAAGCTTTGTAAGCGTTAAGTGATACTGTTTCGTGCGCTAATGATTCTCGCAAAATATCGCCAATATCATGGTTATGCGTTTCCAATAATGGGCCGATTGATAAAGATGGGTGCCCACCCAAATGCGTTATCAGCTCACCTGCTTTATCGGCATGGGTCAGTGATTCTGCCGCTTGGCCACGCAGCCAAGACACAATCGGGATGCGGTTGTAGCCAAACACCATCAACGCATAGTGCGTGTAACGCACCACGCCTGCAAGTTCAAGCTCTAATATTAAATTTAATGCTTTGGTAACTGGGGTCGCAACCCCGTGATTTGAAGCCATTTTGTTCTCCTAAACCATACAAAATTCTGTACAAAAATTTGATTGATTTCACTCAATGACCACACTGTATAGTAAAAAAAACAAGCTTGCAGAATTGCAAATAATTCGCATTGTCAGTCGCAAATACATTTAGATTGGCTCATGTTCTCCGTGACCCGCCCTGTCACTATGGCCAAGGTCTCTGGTGGGTGCGATGACGTCGCGAATCAGTTGTTTTAACTCTTTAGATTCCGGAAAGCGTCCAGCTTGTTTGCGATTAAACAGAACCACGCCATTAAGGCGCACTTCTAACACGCCACCGGTGCCGGGCATTAAATTAACGCCAGCCAAATCGGCCTCAAAAGTGGTTAGCAGTTCTTGCGCCAGCCACGCAGCACGCAGCAACCAACGGCATTGCGTACAATATTCGATCTCTACTTGATAGGGCTTCATCTCGTCCTCTTTAAATATAATAAGCCTAATTTAATGATTTTTATGCTATTAAAAACGCTTGAAATAGCGCAAAATGAACCTATTATCTTATTGTAAGCTCTTAATGTGAGTCGTGCGTTAAGCATAAGCAATATTAATTATTTTCAAGTAAAAGGGTGTACATGCGGTCTACTTTCCAAAAATTCGGGCTTATTGGCTCTGGTGTGCTTATCGGTATTCTGATTAGCCTTAACTTTTCTGCATTAGCAGAAAAAATCTCGTCTTCGCAATTGCCGATTGACGATTTACGCGTATTTGCAGAAGTATTTGGCAAAGTAAAAAGTGATTATGTAGAAAATGTTGAAGACAAAAAGCTCATCAATGAAGCATTGACTGGCATGCTTTCCGGGTTAGATCCCCACTCAACCTTTATGGATGCAGACGCTTATAAAGACCTTCAAGCAGGTACACAAGGAGAATTTGGCGGCTTGGGCATAGAGGTGGCGATGGAAGAAGGCCTGGTAAAGGTAGTGACGCCAATTGAGGATAGCCCTGCCTATAAAGCTGGCCTTAAAAGTGGCGATTTGATCAGCAAGTTAGACGACACACAAGTGCGTGGGCTCACCTTAAATGATGCAGTTAAGAAAATGCGCGGTAAACCAGATACATCTATTGTACTGACCGTATTGCGCAAAGGTGAGGTCAAGCCGCTTACTTTTAATTTGGTACGTGCGATTATTAAGACGCAAAGTGTTAAAAACAAATATATCGAGAAAGATTACGCCTATATCCGTATCACCCAGTTTCAAGACCATACCGGTGAGGATTTAGCCAAGGCGTTAACTTCACTGCAAGCACAAAACAAGGGTCCTTTTAAAGGCTTGGTGCTTGATATGCGCAATAATCCGGGTGGCTTGCTAGACGCTGCAGTGGGTGTATCGGCTGCGTTCTTACCAAAAAACAATTTAGTGGTGTACACCGAAGGTCGTGTACAAGATTCTAAAATGCGTTTAAGCGCTACGCCTTTAGACTATGCAAGAAGAGGTAAGGGTGATTATCTTAAAAACGTACCTGAATCATACAAAAAAACACCGATGGTTGTTTTGGTGAACTCCGGCTCCGCTTCTGCCTCCGAAATTGTGGCGGGTGCACTGCAAGACCATAAACGTGCAACGATTCTTGGCGTGCAAAGTTTTGGTAAAGGTTCTGTACAAACCATATTGCCGATGAATAATGGTAGCGCGATCAAGCTCACCACAGCGCGTTATTTCACACCGAATGGTCGCTCGATTCAGGCCAAAGGCATCGTGCCAGACATTATTGTGGAAGATGGTTCTGACCCTGCTAACGATCTGCATGAGGCCGATTTAGCCAAGCATTTATCAAACCCAAAAGATGCTGCAGAAGCGGCCGAGGCTGCTAAAGCAAAAGACGCTGCTAAAGAAGCGGCGGCTAAGGCTAAATTAAACGAGAAAAAATTTGCAGAGCCGCAGGGCCCAATTGAGCCAGCTAGCAAAGAAGATTTCCAATTTGTACAAGCCATGAACCTGCTCAAAGGTTTACCAGTACAAAAAATACCAGAGCCTAAAGTAGCAGTTGCAACTCCAAGCGACGCAAAACCTGCTACGAAATAATCTTTAAGTAGATTTAATAAGCCTGCTTGTAAAACAAGTGGGCTTTTTTGTATGCCAAATCACTCATAAAACCACACAAATGCTGGCAAATTTGGATTAAACTTAACACATGGATATCGACCAACTGATTAACACGTTTGATAAGGGCTTACGCACTATTTTTGCAGTGAGTTCTGCCGCCAGACAGCGTCCAGACGCAAACATCGATGAGCCAGTGTTAAACGAAGACAGTAAGCAGCATGCGGCAGCACTGATGCGCATCAATCACGTAGGCGAAGTGTGTGCGCAAGCGCTTTACAGTGGGCAAGCGCTCACCAGCAAAAGCCCGCATATTGTCAGCGCATTGCAGCACGCGGCAGATGAGGAAACTGACCACTTAGCTTGGTGCGAGGCGCGTATTAACGAGCTGGGTGGTCGCAAAAGTATATTGAATCCGCTTTGGTATGCGGGAAGTTTTACATTAGGTGCAGTGGCCGGTGCACTGGGCGATAAATGGAATCTGGGCTTTTTAGCCGAGACGGAAAAACAAGTATCCACACATTTGCAAAATCATTTAAGCCAGCTAGATGAAACTGATCTTAAAACGCGTACAATTGTTGAACAGATGCAACAAGATGAAGCAGCCCATGCAGCAGAAGCTTTACAACTTGGTGGCAGCGAACTACCTGCACCAGTCAAGTTTGGCATGCAGCTTGCTTCTAAAATAATGACGAAAACAGCTTATTACATTTAGGCTTTTAATATTAAGGTTTTAACAGAATATGCAAAAATTTAGTGATGTGCTATTAACGCTAGATAGCGCCGATGAGGTGCAGCGTATAGAGCTTTACCTCGAAAATGGCACACCCGCAGGCAGCATTGAAAACAAGCCTGGCAGCCAAGGCTCGATTAAAGTGTTTTACCACCTATATAAAATGTATGGCGGCATCACGCTAGACGCTGCAGTTGAAGGCTTAGCGTTGTACGCTGAGCATACCGAAGATGCTGAAAATTGCCCTGGTAAGCACCCCAATGTAGACAGGCTGATTAGCGTTCTTGAAAACGAGACACCGCTAACAATGAAAGTCATTACGGTTTAAAACTAACCGCTTCAAATTAATGCAGAAATTGGTGGATGGTAGATAAGTTCTAATAAGTGCCCCACTGCATCGAGGCAATAAAAGCCGCGAGATCCATCACGGTGCGTTTTAGGCGCTTCGGTGATTTTTACACCACAGCTCACAAAATAAGCGTACCAGTTATCTACATCCTGCGGTGTTTTTAGCACAAAGCCGATGTGATCCAAGCGCTGTTGTGCTTGCGGCGTATAATCTGCGCGGTGTAGTGCAAAAACGTCGCCTTCGTTAGTCAGATACACATTATCAGCATCTGGTTGCCACTCAATGCGCATCCCCATAATACGCGTATAAAAATCTACCGCGACTTCTAACTCTTTCACAAATAATGCCAGATGACGTATACCCAGCATGCCATTTGGTTTAGTTAAATTATTCATGTGAAACCGCTTTCATTTCACTTGATTTTATTTCATAGCCATGGGTAATTTCTACGCTTTTACTGAGCATGATACTTGCCGAGCAATATTTCTCTGCCGATAATTTTACCGCACGCTCTACTTGTGTGGCATTTAAGTTATCGCCTGTAATCACAAAATGCACGTGAATTTTGGTAAAAACCTTAGGGATATCACTAGCACGTTCTGCTGTAATTTCTGCCACGCAATCCACAATTGGCTGGCGCGCTTTTTTCAAAATTAACACCACATCAAATGAAGTGCAGGCACCCATGCCAATCAGTAGCATCTCCATAGGCCGCATGCCAATATTACGGCCGCCATTCTCTGGTGCGCCATCCAGCACTACGGCATGGCCAGTTTCAGACTCGCCTACGAAACTGACACCTTCTACCCATTTAATTCTTACTTTCATTACTTACCTTTTTATTGCCAAGACCATAAACTGGAACGAGTCGCTTGAGTGCAAGGCTCACAGCGCGTAACGTTTAATAAAGTCGTGTAGTCAGTATTTCTCCAAAAATGTAAATTTCTAAACCAGACAAGGCGAGAACAAAAAATAAGGCCGCCGCATATGGTTGATATGTAATGCATTACTTTTTGTGATCAACGCCGTATGGTGACGAAATTTACGTTTTTATTTGACATCTAGGAGTTCTACGTCAAAGATTAGTGTCGCATTTGGCGGAATCACACCGCCTGCACCGCGCGCGCCGTAACCCATTTCTGGCGGAATAATCAATGTGCGTTTACCGCCGATCTTCATGCCAGCAAAGCCTTCATCCCAGCCTTGAATCACTTGGCCTGCGCCAAGCGCAAAATCAAATGGCTGCTTTCTATCCACACTGCTATCAAATTTTTTGCCTTTGTGACCATCTGCCGCTTCGTCATACAACCAGCCGGTATAGTGAACGCTTACATTAAATCCTGGCTCGGCTTCACGGCCTGTACCTGGTAATGTGTCAATTTTTTGAAATGCTGTAGTGCTTGATGTCATTGCGGTTTTTTCCTGTGTTGAGGTAGTAGATTCGGCCTGGCAAGCGTTAAGCGATAAGGCAAACACGCTGGCTAATAGAATATTCAGTGATTTCATGGCTTAACTTTCATATATTTGCATATTGGCTTTTAATTAAAACGATAGAAACAAATTAAAGCGATATGATACCGCAAACGCAGCTAAGTTCGAACGGCTAGTGCGCTTAGAAAACCCCGCCTTGGTAAACCCACTCAATCAGTGCGTCTTGTGCAATTCTGCTAGCCCCCGCTTTTTTATCATTCACCAACATTACCAGCACATGCCGCTTGTTTTTGCTATCCAGCACATAGCCAGCAATTGTACTCACACCATCTATCGAGCCTGTTTTTAAATGTACTCTACCTTCTAGATGAGTGCCGTTTAGGCGTTTTTGCGCTGTGCCATCTAAACCTGCAATAGAGAAAGAAGCCATGAACTCAGGCATGATTGCACTATGGTAAGCACTTACTAACAGCTGCCCCATGTGCTGTGCGCTAATACGCTCAGTGCGCGATAAACCTGAGCCATTTTCCACCAGCAGCTCATCAAACTTTAAATTTTTCTGCGCCAACCATGCTGTGATGGCCGCCATACCTTTGGCCTCAGAGGCTGGCAGGTCAATCTTCTCTGCAGCTAACGTCAACAACAACTGCCGCGCCATTAGGTTATTGCTCCATTTGTTGATGTCGCGAACCACATAGCCCAACGGCTCAGACGATTGCTCCAATAGTTTAGACGCATCGAGTGGCACTTCTTGTATTTTTAAGCCGCCATTAAACACGCCACCTAGTTCGCGCCACAGTTTTTTAAAGGTATAAAAGGCATATTTATCGTCATCCAACAAACTCAATTCCAGATAACGCTCGCCACACTCTGGCGAGAACGTACCGTTAAAAGTGACGATTGAGCTATGTTCCGTTTGTATCACTGTATAGCCGAAACGACTGCGCCATTCACCGCAATCTGAATTTGAAAGTTTCATATGATTGACAATTTGTATTTCGGGTAGTGCAAATTCTTGGCTGATATTGATGCCACTATCAGTCGCAACGAATTTAAAACTGGTGCTGCGGCCATTTACTACAAACGCACTCGGCCCCGCGTTGTAAGCACGCCAAGCTTCATTGTCAAAAGGTTTAGAGTTAACTACATTGTTGGCAAAGTAGCTTTTATCTATCACCAAATCGCCTTTGATCTCTTTAACTCCAGCTTGCTGTAAGCTCATTAGCAGGCGCCAAAACTCCTGCGCTTTAAAGCTCGGGTCGCCATAACCTTTAATGATCAAATTACCATTCAGCACACCGTTTTCTAAGCTGCCATCGCGATAAACTTCAGTTTTCCAGCGATAGGCAGGCGTGAGTAAATCTAGCGCAGCGTAAGTAGTAACCAGCTTCATCACGCTGGCTGGGTTAAAGCTTTTATTGGCGTTGTGACTAATGCTGGGTGTTGCGACATCGACCGGCTGCACATAAACCGCCACGCCAGTGAGCGGAATACCCGCATTTTTGAGCTCTTCCGCCCCTGTGCTGGGTAACTCAGCTTGAACAAGCGCAGAAAAAACCAGCATTGCAAGCATAAAAAATGGCTTAATGAAGCACATAACTATTTTATAGCCTTGGAGACCGCATCGATGCTGGCTTGCACGGCATGCAATATCTCCTCGTGACTAATGGTGTAAGGCGGCATCAAATAAACCGTGTTGCCGATGGGTCGAATCAGCAAGCCTTGCGCCAACGCCGCCGCATAACAATCGCGCGAAAAATTAGCGTTTGTGGTCATCACATCAAGTGCGAATATCATACCTTTTCGACGTAAATGCTGGATTGGTAAATCATTAAAAGCTTGCATGTGTTGCCATATAAAATCTGACGTTTCGCGATTTTTTTGCAGAATAGTATCTGTTTCAAAAATGCTTAACGTCGCCAACGCTGCACTACAAGCCAATGGGTTGCCGGTGTAACTATGGCTGTGTAAAAAAGCCTTCGTCACTTGATCGTCATAAAATGCTTGGTAAATTTCATCGCGCGTCAACACCACTGACAAAGGCAAATAACCACCGGTTATGCCTTTGGATAAACATATAAAATCAGCGAAGGCATGTCTCTCCGTCAACTTATGGTTGACTGCGGTTGCCTGCTCACCAGCAAACATCGTCCCGGTGCGACCAAAACCAACAGCAATTTCATCAGCGATTAAGTGGACACTGTATTTGGTGCAAATTTCTCTTGCACGCTTCAGATACACAGGGTGATACATGGCCATGCCTGCTGCGCATTGCACCAATGGCTCAATAATAAACGCCGCCAGCGTTTGGTGATGTTCGGCAACATATTTTTCCAAAGCATCTGCGCAGCTTAGTGCGTAAGCTTCTGCACTTTCACCAGCTTCCGCCAGCCGCTCATCTGGGCTGGGCATTTGTGCAGATTGCATCAATAAAAACGCATAGGTGTCTTTAAAAATCGCCACATCGGTCACGCCCAACGCACCTAGAGTTTCGCCATGGTAACTATTTTGTAGGCTGATGAATTTGGTTTTGTTAGATTGACCGCAATTACGCCAATAGTGGAAGCTCATTTTCAGTGCGATTTCAGTGGCACTGGCGCCATCACTGGCATAAAACGCGTGGCCTAACCCTGTTAATTTAGCTAACTTTTCTGATAACTCCACCACAGGTTCATGCGTAAAACCTGCCAGCATCACATGCTCTAGCGTATCGAGCTGCAGCTTAATGGCATCTTTGATGCGCGGGTTATTATGCCCAAACAAATTCACCCACCAACTACTCACGCCGTCTATATAGCTCTTACCATCAGCATCATAAAGCCAAACACCGTCACCACGCGCAATCGGGATAAGTGGATACGTTTCATGCTGCTTCATCTGCGTACATGGATGCCACACAGATTGCAGGCTTCGGTTTAACAGGGTTTGATTCATCGCTGATTCTAATGTTACTTGTTATCGTAAAACTGTTTAAACTTTTTTCACGAACTCTGATTTTAATTTCATAGCACCAAAGCCATCAATTTTGCAATCAATGTCATGGTCGCCATCTACCAAGCGGATATTTTTTACTTTAGTGCCAACTTTTACTACCGATGATGAACCCTTAACTTTTAAGTCTTTAATCACAGTAATGGAATCGCCATCTTGTAGCACATTGCCGTTGGCATCGCGAATCACTTTTTTGGCCTCATCAGCATCTGCAATTGCGGTTTTGCTCCACTCATGGGCGCACTCAGGGCAAACATAGTTATCACCCTCTTCATAGGTATATACAGAGTTGCATTTAGCGCATGCGGGAAGTTGTGTCATGGTTACTTTCTTAACTCTTATGATTGGACATAATTAAGCGAGATTTTATTCTACTGCAGAATAATTACTCACCCAGCGAAATGCCGAACCCAAGTACGTTTTGTGAGCGATTGTAATCTAGTAACGTTTCGCCATAGCCAGTGGATGCCAGCACATGCAACTTAAGATATGGATTATTAAACACACGCTGTTGCAAATCGATTTGCGCAAAGCCTTTATTATCTGAGCGTAAATTATTGCGCAATAATAAAGAGACTGCGGTATCCCGGTTTTCTGTCTCCCACCTCACCGTCATATCGCCATAGCCCATGTATTTTTCAATATCGGGGTTGTCATCATCTTCTCTATCTTCTGGTATACGCCACCAAGGTCGCACCAATAATGAAAGACGATCAGTTAACTCAAATCCCCCCTCTAAATAGACACGATTCCAGCTACGTGAAAGTGGATTATCGCGACCATTTGATTGATGTACAACACCTAAGTTAAGCATCCGCGGTATATATTCTTTTTTGACGCCATCTATCTCGTTATCTATCCCCAGTGACAATATGAGCTCGGGTTCGTAGTTATTTTCACGCAACGGCCTAGAGGCTTCAGCATTAAAAATCTGCCAGTAAGATTGCTGCGTGTAAGCCCCCCAGACCCTCGAACTGGTGACGTAAGGCAAATCGCGAATCAAAGGAATATTATTGAGCATCTCTGATTTTAGGCTCAATTGAAATTTAACATCTTTGCTATCTAAATTTCTGTCACCTGTATTCGGCCTCGTTGGACTAGTAGGCGTGTTGTTTATATTGTCATTTTTAGTAACCAGCAAATAGTTAGCTTTATAGGTTTCAAAATCGCTAATATCCCAATCACCCTCTGAAGTAAGGCGCCACTTTCTTTCTAGATAGCTTAAGTTTACATTGGTTTTTTTAATAGCAATCTTTGTTTCTGGAATACGGGCATCAGTAGGCACTGATGCGCTGGTGGTCGGTGCAATCTCACCAGCATCCTTGGCTAGCACGTTATCGGTGTGTGCTGGTTGTGCATCTGCTTTCATCTCAATGGCGGGTGTACTAATACTATCAAAGCAAGCTAGCCGTTTTTTTGCTTGTAATTGCGTAGGGTAAGTGTCTTTGCACTTATTCAAGGCATCTTCAACCGTGAGTATTTCTACTGCTTGCAGGCGGGTAGGTACAACCATGCAGAGCAAAATCAGCAAAATTTGCAGCCATGAAATATTAATATACTGGGTCATCGTGCCCTATCCAATCTCTATCACTCATTGAAGTACAGCCGCTTATGGTGCGGGGTTGGTATAGCGCAAATGAATCGCGTCAATTTCTTTTAAAATATCTGGCGTTACATTGATTTGATATGCAGCAATATTTTCCTGCAATTGCGCCATGCTGGTAGCGCCAATAATGGTGCTGCCCACGCACCAGCGATGATACACAAAACTCAGCGCTAACTCTGTAGGAGAAAGCCCACACGCTTTCGCAAGCTGGGCATAAGCCTCGCACGCAGCAATCACATTGGGTTTAGTGTAACGTTGTGCATAACCTAAAAACAGGGTAACGCGGCCAATGGCCTGTGGGTTAGTTAAGTATTTGCCAGTTAAATGGCCAAACGCCAGTGGAGAATACGCTAATAAACTCACATTTTCACGATAACAAATTTCGCTCATGCCAAAGTCAATATGACGATTAAGCAAGTTGTAACCATTTTGCAGGGTGGTTATCATCGGCAATCCATATTGCTTACCAATTCTCAAAAACTCCATCACACCCCATGGTTGTTCATTGCTGAGGCCGATGGCGCGAATTTTTCCTTCTTGCACTAGTTCTGCCAGCGTTTCTAGTTGATTGTGGATGCTCACCCACTGCTTTAGGTTGCCATTTTTGTCAAATTCATTGGCAGGATCAAACTGATATTGTCCAAAAATTGGCACATTGCGTTCTGGCCAGTGCAGTTGATACAAATCGATATAATCCGTTTGCAGGCGCGATAAAGAATCGTGAAGTGCGCTGCGGATATTGGCCCGTATCAGCACTTCATCCCCATTACGTATCCAGCGGAGGCCACGGTTACGTCCCGCGACTTTGCTACCAATAATCAGTTTGTCGCGTGCTTGGTTTTTTAACCAATGGCCAATGATGGTTTCGGTGCGTGTGAAAGTTTCCGCCTTGGGCGGCACTGGGTACATTTCGGCGGTGTCGATAAAATTGATGCCTTGCGCCACGGCATAATCTAACTGCTCATGCGCTTCAGATTGGCTATTCTGTTCACCAAATGTCATGGTGCCCAAACAGATTTTTGATACGTTTAAATCAGACTGGCCAAGCCGAACCAAATCCATTTTTATACTAAGCCCATCTTTATATTTGACCCATTAATGGAGTATCTTTTTCGCTTCAGCGTTTTCGGTAAATAGCACAGTTGATTGTACTGGTGACGTCACGGTCGTGCTTGTTACCCCCAACTCCCAAGAGGCTTCTTTCGCCGACAGTTGCAACATGTTACACATCGCCAACGTAAGCTCTTGAGTTAAATTCATGCGTACGGTAATGCCCTCCAAACAAGGCATTTCAAGGCTAGATGGCTTATTTGGGTGATGAATAAGCACCACACTGATTGCTAGCATTGCGCCGTCATTCACAATTTCAGCACGCGGCTGATACTCGGTTGCAAAGTCCATTTTTTGCAGCGTCTCGCTGGCTTCTGCCTCTTGCTTAAATAAGGCCACTGCTTGCTGGGGTGGGATTTCAGTTCTGATTGAAGTTGCAGTGGGCAAGTGCGTTTCGCCATTCAGCATTTGCCACAATTGCTTCGTAATGCGACATGTCAGCCACACCAACAGCTCTGAGTTATCTGCCAAACCAACTTTTAACAGCAATCTGTCTTGCTGGGCATTATATCCAAGGTTAATTTGTTGAATAGCCGCCTCGGCTTTACCTTGTAAATTACTATTATCTATCGTCATATTTTTTATATTTTGCACTTGAAAAATTTAATTCAAACCCCAGTTTAGCAATCTAGGTATGAGAGTGCTAAAATAGCGCATTGCCTAAGCAATTTAAAGCTTAATTTTAAACCAACAATTTTTAACGTAATAGTAACCCATTAGGAGATTCAGTATGAAAATTCGTCCATTACACGATCGCGTGATTGTAAAACGCTCTGAAGAAGAACGCACAACCGCTTCCGGTATTGTCATTCCAGATAGCGCCACCGAAAAACCAGACCAAGGCGTGGTAACAGCAGTGGGCAATGGCAAACGTGATGATAGCGGCAAGATCAATGCTTTAGACGTAAAAGTGGGTGACAAAGTGTTATTCGGCAAATACGCAGGCCAAACCGTTAAGGTAGATGGCGAAGAGTTACTGGTGATGCGTGAAGAAGACATCATGGCGATTGTTGAATAATTTGGTTTAACCAAATCACTTTTCAATTAAGAATTTGAACCAATTTAGGAGTTAATCATGGCAGCAAAAGACGTAAGATTCGGCGACGAAGTTCGCCAAAAAATGACCAACGGTGTGAACATCTTGGCTAACGCAGTTAAAGTAACATTAGGCCCAAAAGGTAGAAATGTGGTTCTGGAACGTTCATATGGCGCACCAACCATCACTAAAGATGGTGTTTCCGTCGCTAAAGAAATCGAATTAAAAGACAAATTCGAAAACATGGGCGCACAGATGGTAAAAGAAGTGGCTTCAAAAACTTCTGACATCGCTGGTGACGGTACAACAACTGCAACGGTTCTAGCACAAGCGATCATTCGCGAAGGCATGAAATCTGTAGCTGCCGGCATGAACCCAATGGATTTAAAACGTGGTATCGATAAAGCAGTTGCTGCAGCAATTGTCAGCTTAAAAGAACAATCAAAACCCTGTACAACCAGCAAAGAAATCGCCCAAGTAGGCTCAATTTCAGCTAACTCTGATGAATCTATCGGTAAAATTATTGCAGATGCCATGGACAAAGTGGGCAAAGAAGGCGTGATCACGGTTGAAGATGGTTCTGGCTTAGAGAGCGAATTAGACGTAGTTGAAGGTATGCAATTCGACCGTGGTTATTTATCACCATACTTCATTAACAATCCTGACCGTCAAATAGCACTGTTAGACAATCCTTACGTACTATTACACGACAAAAAAATCTCAAACATCCGTGACCTATTACCAACTTTAGAGCAAGTGGCTAAATCAGGTCGTCCTTTGTTGATTATTGCTGAAGATGTTGACGGTGAAGCTTTAGCAACCTTAGTGGTAAACAACATTCGCGGCATCTTAAAAACTACTGCAGTGAAAGCACCTGGTTTCGGTGACCGTCGTAAAGCCATGTTAGAAGACATCGCGATTTTAACTGGTGGTACTGTGATTGCCGATGAAGTTGGCTTGAAACTGGAAAGCGTAACACTTGAGCAACTTGGTCAAGCTAAGCGTATCGAAGTGAATAAAGAGAACACCATCATTATCGACGGTGCTGGCGCTGAAGCCACAATCAAAGGCCGTATCGCACAAATTAAGGCACAAATCGAAGAAGCAACCAGCGACTACGATAAAGAAAAACTGCAAGAACGTACTGCTAAATTATCAGGTGGTGTTGCTGTGATTAAAGTGGGTGCAACGACTGAAATCGAGATGAAAGAGAAAAAAGCACGTATCGAAGATGCCCTGCACGCAACGCGCGCAGCTTGGGAAGAAGGTATTGTGGCTGGCGGCGGTGTTGCGTTGATTCGTGCACGCGCTGCAGTTGCTTTGGTTAAAGGTGATAACCCTGACCAAGACGCTGGCGTAAAAATTGTATTGCGCGCAGTAGAAGAGCCATTACGCCAAATCGTTCAAAATGCGGGTGTTGAGCCATCAGTAGTAGTCAACAATGTTGCCGCTGGTAAAGGTAACTATGGCTACAACGCAGCTAACGAAACTTACGGCGATATGGTGGAGATGGGTATTTTAGACCCAACTAAAGTTACCCGTAGCGCATTGCAAAATGCGGCTTCAGTAGCTGGCTTAATGCTGACTACCGATTGCATGATCGCTGAACTGCCTAAAGATGACGCACCAGCAATGGGTGGTGGGGATATGGGTGGAATGGGTGGCATGGGCGGTATGATGTAATTTGCTTTTTGATGTTGCATCAACTTATCCATCTTGCGATGGGTTGATGCAATCACTAAATGCAAACTTGCTACTCCGTAGTATTAAAACCTCGCTTCGGCGAGGTTTTTTATTGCAACTAGCTATTTGACGCAAAACAACTGCTGAATTAGGATGTTTATTTTAAGTTAGGCTTTCGCATGACTAGTGCAGTTATCGGTATCGATTATGAGGCCGAACTACTCAATATTCGCCAGGACTACATTTGTGCAACTCCTAGACAACGCTTATCTATTATTCGGCAACGATTAGAAGACCATCATTTTGGTCCTAACCTCTTAGTTACTGCTGTATCAGCTGTTGAAGCTTTAGCTCGCACCCTAGCGATGAGTCAAAAAGCAAAAACGAAAGACGAGTTGAGCAAAATTTATCCGAAGTATAAAAATCGAAAACCTAAGCCACTCATTACGGAGTATTTGCTTGCTAAGGGCATCACTGAGCCAGATGCCTATTTTGGTGAAGATACGTGGCGTTTATTTGGGTACGCAATTGATTATCGAAACTTACTTGCACATGAATGCACATACCTAGGCCTTGAAAAATTCCCGTCACTTATCGACGCATCGAATGAAGTGCTGAACTCACTTGTAAAGCTGGGTAAAATACGTGAAAAACAAACCTAATCATTCAATCAGTTGGCACCTCCTAAAGTTTGCCTATACCTTAGAAGCTAGAAGAGCTTTTTGCCTCATAATATTCACTATTTTCAAATCTCCTCTATGACACAACAAAAACCCGGTCCACTTCATCCCTCATGGCTGGCAGTCATAGGTGATGAACTCGAAAAACCTTATATGCAAGCCCTGAGGCATTTTCTGAAAGAGGAAAAAGCAGCAGGTAAAGTTATTTTTCCACCTAGCCCATTGATTTTTAATGCGTTTAATCACACGCCTTTTGGAAAAGTCAGGGTGGTGATTATTGGCCAGGATCCTTACCACGGCCAAGATGATAAAGGGCAGCCACAGGCGCATGGCTTAAGTTTTTCTGTGCCAAAAGGCATTGCTTTGCCGCCTTCACTACAAAATATTTTTAAGGAAATTGAATCTGATTTAGGTATTAAAATGAGCCCCAGAATTAACCAAAGCGGCGACTTAACGCCATGGGCAGATCAAGGTGTGTTGCTGTTAAATGCCACATTGACAGTAGAACAAGCTAAAGCAGGTGCACATCAGGGCAAAGGCTGGGAGGCATTTACCGACGCCGCCATCGCCGCTTTGAATAAACATCGCGAAGGTTTGGTGTTTGTATTATGGGGCAGTTACGCGCAGAAAAAAGGTGCATTTTTAGATGAAAAAAAACATTTAGTGCTTAAATGCGTGCACCCTTCTCCGCTGTCAGCACACCGTGGATTTTTTGGTAACCGTCAATTTTCGACAATTAACCAGCACTTAACCCAGCGAGGAGATAAGCCGATTGATTGGCAACTTTAACTATGGGAATTACATACGAGGCACTTGTCATCCAATTACAACTTGTTTACACTTCAGTATTAAGTCAGTTACAAATTGACAAACTGCAAAAAAAGCCCCGATTAAGGGGATTAAATCGGGGCAAAAGAGCCTCATCGTCTAAGGCTTCCGCTCAGGGAGGAAAGAAGCGGAAAGATAGTTAACAATACATTAACTATCATGCAAATTCAGACTGGTTGCTGTATCGCTTAGTTCCAGTAATTTATAGAGATTTTGTAACATTTTGTATCTTGACGTTTAGTCAAATTTTCGCCTAAGCCATGCGATAATATCAGCATGCAAAACGAATCTTCTATCCTCACTGGCCTTAACAATAAGCAACTCGAAGCCGTCACTTTGCCGCATCAATCGGCGTTAATTTTGGCTGGTGCTGGTAGCGGTAAAACGCGCGTACTCACCACCAGAATCGCTTGGCTGATTCAAACCGAGCAGGTTTCACCACTGGGTTTAATGGCGGTGACCTTTACCAATAAAGCCGCTAAAGAAATGCTCACGCGGTTGACAGCGATGTTACCGATCAACACGCGTGGCATGTGGGTGGGCACCTTCCACGGGCTTTGTAATCGCTTATTGCGCGCGCACTATCGTGAGGCTGGCCTGCCCAGCACGTTCCAGATTTTAGATACTGCTGATCAGTTATCCAGCATTAAACGCTTGATGAAATTGATGAACGTGGATGATGAGAAATTTGTGCCCAAGCAGGTGCAGGGTTATATCAATAGCTGCAAAGAGGAAGGTATCCGCGCAGATAAAGTAGAGGCTTACGACGGACACAGCCAAAAATTACGTGAGATTTACGAAGAATATGACAAGCAATGCAACCGCGAAGGTGTGGCTGATTTTGCCGAGCTATTGCTACGCTGCTACGAATTACTGCAGCGCGATGTGCGTATCCGCGAGCATTATCAATCTAGATTTCGCTACATTTTAGTAGACGAGTTTCAAGACACGAATCGCTTGCAATATTTATGGTTAAAATTGTTAGCAGGCCAAAATAACTGCTTGTTTGCAGTGGGTGACGATGACCAATCCATCTACGGTTTTCGCGGTGCGCGCGTCGGCAATATGCGCGATTTTGAAAAAGATTTTAACGTGCAAAATATCGTGAAGTTAGAAGAAAATTACCGCAGCCACAGCAATATCTTAGATGCCGCCAACGCCATCATCAGCCACAACAACAATCGTCTAGGCAAAAACTTATGGACGTCGGCAGGCGCAGGCGAGCCTATTCGAGTATACATTGGAATTGACGGGGCACATAGAGATGCTTTAGGCAGACCACTTACAGGCGACGTTGATGAAGCAAAATTCATTGTTGACGAAGTCAAGTCACTGCACTCTGAGGGCTATGATTTAAGTGAAATAGCATTACTTTATCGTTCAAATGCGCAATCGCGCGTGCTGGAGCACGCCCTATTTTCGGCGAACTTACCCTACAGAGTCTATGGCGGCTTGCGCTTTTTTGAACGCGCTGAGATTAAACATGCACTGGCTTATATGCGCCTGATCGCCAATGCCAACGATGATACGGCACTATTGCGCGTGATTAACTTCCCAACTCGCGGCATTGGCGCGCGCAGCCTTGAGCAACTGCAAGAAGGTGCACGCCAGAACGATTGTAGCTTATGGCAGGCCGCCATCAACAAGGTAGGCAATGGCAAGGCAGGTGGTAAAGGCATTGAAGGGTTTGTACATTTAATTCGCGAGATGACAGATCAAGCCTATGGCATCACACTGGCCGAAGTGGCGGAACTTGCCACTACGTTCTCTGGCTTAAAAGCGCATTACCAGAATGAACGCGAAGGCGAAGACCGCATTGAAAACTTAGAAGAATTGGTGACTGCCGCAGTGGCGTTTACCAACCAAGCTTTTGGCAATCATAACAATGTCGATGGTGACGAACCGCAAGACCTGATGACGCAATTTTTGACGCATGCGAGTTTAGAAGCCGGTGAACACCAAGCGACGGTTGGTAACGATGCGCTGCAATTAATGACGGTGCATGCGGCTAAGGGTCTAGAATTTAAAGCGGTATTTATCAGCGGGTTAGAGGAAGGTTTGTGCCCGCATGAACAAAGCTTTTCAGAAACCGGCGGCTTAGAGGAAGAGCGGCGCTTGATGTACGTCGCGGTCACCCGCGCGCGGCAACGTTTATACCTGAGCCATGCACAAAGCCGCATGCTGCATGGTCAAGTGCGTTATGGCATCCCTTCACGCTTTTTAGATGAAATCCCTGAAGGTTTAATCAAGCTCCTTAACAGCAAACCGATGGCAAAACCTGCAAACCAGTTTAGTAATCAGTATAGTGAAAGCTATGCCAAACCTGCCTCACAAAGCACTAACTACCCATTTAAAATTGGACAGGGCGTGCGACATGCCAAGTTTGGCGAGGGTGTGGTGGTGACTTATGAAGGCAATGCCGCAAACTTGGTGATTAAAATTAATTTTGGCCGTGAGGGCCTGAAAACACTGGCGATGGAGTATGCCAAACTAGAAAAAATATAAGCTACAAAACCATAGCGAGCATTAAGCTGCCCTGAATACGTCACGATAACTGACATATTGAAATGCCAGCATCAGCGCGGTAGCCAGTAATAAACAACCAAACACGATAAACGACATCAGCATTTGTCCCAGCATTGGCACCAATGCACTGATAATCCCTGCCACAACACCAACAGCCAACATCAAGGCCAGGATGCCTACGGTTAGGACTATCCATGCAGCGCCCAGCGCCACCATGTACTGTAATGAACCGGCAATACTCGATTTGATAGCTTTGACTAAATTGTAGTTATTAAACGCAATCAACATAGGGGCAAACCAGGTTGCCATCATCAGCGGAATCAGCAACAAAATCAGCTTTAACAGCAAGGGAAACATGGTTTTTAAGAAAGCCATCATTTGCGACTCGGTCATTTTATCTTTGTTACCAACCAGCGTTTCCAAGCCTTGTAAATCGCTGTTCAGCACAAAACTCACCAGCACCGCATAAAGCAAGCACGTGCCCCCTAGCGCCACTAATTGCAAGATTTTGGGTTGGATTTGCGTGATGATTTCATTCAGATTCTGCTGTTTTTTCATTTCTGCATTGCGGTAGAGTGAAATGGCAATCGCCAGGAATACCGGCCAAATGAGGATACTAATAAATGCAAAAAACTGTAAGCCTGGGATAGATGGCAACATCATAAACAGCCCAACGTACACTAGTGCCACAGAAAGCCATTTGCGTGGAGCGGTTTTAAATAAAGCCACACTTTCTTTAACCCAGCTAATACCCGTTTGAGTGCGTGATTGTAAAATGGCCATGCTTAATCCTTATTTCGATGTTGCAATGGCAATCCATTGCTGTAATAGATGTTTAAAATGGTTAGGGTCTTTGGTATGGGTGAGTTCACCCGCTTGCTGAAAATAAAAGTCATGCAAACGTGACAGCCAAAAACGTAGCGCAGCCAAGCGGCACATATCCACCCAAGCGGCGTGCTCCTTCTGCTCAAAAGTACGGATTTCCTGATAAGCACTTAAGAATACCTTTATTTTTTCAGGATCTAACTCGCCAATATCTGCGCCATGATGATGTACGCACCATTCGTTCACTGCAATCGCAACGTCATACACCAGCACATCGTTGCAAGCGTAATAAAAGTCAATAAAGCCGCCTAACTGCTCGCCATCAAATAGCACATTATCGCGAAACAAATCACCATGCACCACGCCCTGCGGCAACTGGCTAAAATCTTTAGCATGCAAATAATCCAACTCATGTTGCAGCAGCACTTGGTCATCTTTAGCCAGTTTTGGCAGCACCTTTTGGGCAGTGTTGATGCGCCAGGTTTTATCGCGCTGGTTGATGCCATTTTGCGCAAAATCTACGCCTGTTTGGTGCATATGCGCCAGCGCACGGGCCACCTGTTTTATTTGATTGAGGTTGGGAGCAAGGATATCCGTGCCATTTAAACAGCTCACCATGAGTGCGGGTTTACCTTTGAGTAAGCACAAACTTTCGCCTGCTTTATTAGCTATCGGCAACGGACAAAGCACACCTTGTAACGATAAAAAACGCATCAAATCAACAAAATAGCCTAACTCGCTGAGCTGATTTTTCTCAAAAATAGTGAGTACATATTTTTGTTGGGCAGTGATTACAAAATAATTTGTATTGGTGATACCGGCGGCAATACCACGCAGTTCTATGATTTCGCCCAAGTCAAAATCATGCAGCCATGTACGTACTTCTTGCAGGGTTAAGGTAGTGAAAACAGACATGTAGTTATACAAATAATCAAGAGGGCGATGCCCTCTTGTTGTTTAGAATCGGAAAAGAATCCACTTAGGAATACTCATTGGCGGATTTGGCCCAATGTTCACCCAACCACCATTCTGGTCTTCTTTATGCAAGTAATAAGGCACACCGTGTTCCGGTGTCACTTTCATCATGTACATTTCGCCATTGATGCGGTATTCCTCAATCGTTTCTGCGCCTTTTTTGCGGATGGTCACTTGCGGCTCACCTTCCAGCACCTCGCCATCAATCACTTTTGGCGGCGGCGGCACTTCTTCTAAAGGTTCTAGATTGTCAGGTTTCTTCTTGTCAGCGGCAATTGTCAGCAAAGGCAAAGCAAGTAATAACAGCCAAACATAACTTAAATAATTCTTAGAACTTTTCATAAGTGGCCTTATAGTTTACGTATAAGATTATTCTAGCAAATCCAGCGTCAATAATCGTATTCGCATACAAATAAAAAATACAATCACGACTGTAGCTCTGATTAAGCTACGCTATAAGAATAGCTGCGCCTTCTTCTCAGCTGGCGTTAGCTCAAAGCCCCTGGTTTCATAATAGCTAAAGATGGCCTCTACAATTGCCTCTGGCTCATCTATCAGTTGAATCAAGTCTAAATCTTTAGGAGCTGCCATGCCTTTTGCGACCAATGTATCTTTCAGCCAAACCATCAGACCACTCCAAAACGTTTTGCCCACTAGAATAATCGGGATTTTGCGCGATTTTCCAGTTTGAATCAGCGTAATCACTTCCATCAGTTCATCTAGAGTGCCAAAGCCACCAGGCATGACCACATATGCGCTGGCATATTTTACAAACATCACCTTGCGCATATAAAAATGTTGGAAATTCATAGTGATATCTTGGTAGCTGTTACCGCTTTGCTCATGTGGCAGTTCAATATTTAAGCCTATACTAGGTGATTTTCCTACAAAAGCACCTTTATTCGCGGCCTCCATAATGCCAGGACCGCCTCCAGATATAACGCTAAAACCCGCATCTGAAAGCAGGCAGGCGATTTTTTCAGTCAGCAAATAATCAGCGTGACTGACCGAGGTGCGGGCACTGCCAAAGATGGATACGGCAGGCGTAATTTCCTTTAACTTCTCGGTGGCACTCACAAATTCTGCCATAATCTCAAATGCATGCCATGCCTCATGGCTTTCCGAGCTATTGAGCATTTCTGGGGTGATTAATTTTGGTAGTTTTTTTGTCATTTTTTATTTCCTTTGCTGCAAGAATTTTTGCACTACATTAATTCTATCATTGCGCCGAAAATTCAATGTTTTAACGGAAGCTAGGTACAAAATAATTTTATGAGCACAGCATATGTTTTATTATGTAAGCGAAATAAAAACCTTGTCTTAAATAGCGCAACTACGCATCCCGACAAACATTGGATTATTAAATGAAGACTTTATTATTAGTTGATGGCTCGTCTTACCTCTATCGTGCCTTTCATGCCTTGCCGGATTTGCGCAATAGCACCAATGAACCGACTGGTGCCATTCGCGGCGTACTCAGTATGCTACGCAAATTGCACAAAGATTACCCTGCTGATTATAGCGCATGTATTTTTGACGCCAAAGGTAAAACCTTTCGCGATGATATTTACCCCGCGTATAAAGCGAATCGCGCTAGCATGCCAGATGATTTACGCAGCCAGGTGGAGCCCCTACAAGAAGCGATTAAAGCCATGGGCTGGCCGTTATTGGTGGTGGATGGTGTAGAAGCAGATGATGTTATCGGCTGCCTGACCAAACAAGCAACAAAACAAGGAGTGCGTGTCATTATTTCCACTGGCGACAAAGATATGTCGCAATTAGTCAATGAGCATGTCACCGTCATCAACACCATGCCAAATGCTTTTAGAAAAGGCGATGAGATACTGGATACTGCAGGCGTCGAAGCGAAATTTGGCTTAAAGCCGGGATTGATTGTTGACTATTTAACCCTGATTGGCGACACGGCTGATAATGTGCCAGGTGTAGAAAAAGTGGGGCCTAAAACTGCGGTTAAATGGCTGCAGGAATATGGCTCGTTAGACAATATTATTGCCAATGCAGATAAGTTTACTGGAGTGGTCGGCGATAATCTGCGTAAAGCCTTAGACTGGCTACCGACAGGCCGTGAGCTGATTACGATTAAATGTGACTTAGACAAGTTTGCAGGTATGCCAGAAAGCTTTATACCTTTGCAATTGCAAGCACAAGACACGGCCAAACTTTCAGAAATCTATGCGCGCTTTGAGTTTAAAACCTGGCAGCGTGAGCTAGGTCAACCAACGTTAGCTCAGCCAAATGAGCCAAGCCAAGCACAAAAAGGAGCCTCACAATCTGGCGATTTATTCGGTAATGTTTCATCTAGTGCCACTCCAAACCCGCCAAAAAATTCACATACCAATGTACAAACAGCCATTAGCTACAAACCCAATACCAGCCGTAACTTCGAGACCATTCTAAGTAACGAACAATTAGACACTTGGCTGGCAAAATTAAATCAGGCAGAGCTGGTATGTTTCGACACCGAAACCACCTCACTAGACCCGATGACGGCCAAAATTGTCGGTATGTCATTTTCGGTTGAGGCCGGTAGCGCTGCTTATTTGCCACTTAAACACGATTATTTTGACGCACCAGATCAGCTTGATTTTGCTGAAACTTTGGCAAAAGTTAAGCCGATTCTTGAAAACAATACTATTAAAAAAGTGGGTCAAAATTTAAAATACGACCAACATGTATTAGCCAATCATGGCATTGCGTTCAACGGCATCGCGCACGACACCATGCTGCAATCTTATGTGTTTGAATCGCACAAAACGCATGGCATGGATGCGCTGGCAGAGAGGCATTTGGGTTTAAGCACGATTCATTTTGAGGATGTAGCGGGCAAAGGCGCCAAGCAAGTCGGCTTTAACCAAGTGACGGTAGAGGCCGCTGCTGAATATGCAGCAGAGGACGCCGATATTACGCTGCAATTACACTTAGCCATGTACCCGCAAATTGCACATGACGAAAAGCTTAATTTTATCTACAGCCAAATTGAAATGCCCAGCTCAGGCTGTTTATTCACCATTGAGCGCAATGGCGTGTTGATTGATGCTGAAATGCTAAGAGCGCAAAGCAACGAGATTGGCTTAAAGTTAATTGCGCTGGAGAACCAAGCTTACGAGTTGGCAGGCCAACCGTTTAACCTAGCCTCACCTAAACAATTACAAGAAATTTTGTTCGATAAACTCGGCATTAAACCCACCAAAAAAACGCCGAGTGGTACGCCATCTACAGACGAAGACGTATTGCAAGAACTGGCACTCGACCACCCTTTGCCTAAAGTGTTATTGGAATATCGCGGCTTAGCCAAACTCAAATCCACCTATACCGACAAGCTACCAAAAATGATTAACGCTGCCACAGGTCGCGTGCATACCAGCTACAACCAAGCGGTAGCGATTACTGGCAGACTGGCCAGTAGCGACCCTAACTTGCAGAATATTCCAGTACGTTCGGCAGAAGGCCGTCGTATTCGCGAAGCGTTTATTGCGCCAAAAGGTAGCCACATTGTTTCTGCCGACTACTCACAAATCGAACTGCGCATAATGGCGCATTTATCGCAGGATGCGGGCATGCTACAAGCGTTTGCCAATAACGAAGATATCCACCGCCACACCGCAGCTGAAGTGTTTGGTGTTGAACGCGATGCTGTCGATAGTGAACAACGCAGATATGCCAAAGTGATTAACTTCGGCCTCATTTACGGCATGAGTGCATTTGGCCTTGCGCAAAACCTGAATATTGAGCGTAGTGCTGCAGCCAGTTATATCGAGCGCTACTTTGCGCGCTATCCTGGCGTAAAAGCCTACATGCAAAATACACGCGAAGCAGCCAAACAAAAAGGCTATGTAGAAACCTATTTTGGCAGGCGTTTATGGGTACCGGAAATTAACAGCGCCAATGGCATGCGCCGCGCAGGTGCAGAACGTGCAGCCATTAACGCCCCCATGCAAGGCACAGCGGCAGATTTGATTAAACTCGCGATGATTGCTGTCGATAAATGGATTAAAACTGAAAAGCTGAACAGCAAACTGATTATGCAAGTGCATGATGAACTGGTGCTGGAGGTGCCGGATAATGAACTAGAATTAGTCAAAAATACCTTACCAAACCTGATGCAAAATGTCGCAAAACTCTCTGTGCCGTTATTGGCAGAAGTCGGCGTTGGGAGTAATTGGGAAGGCGCGCATTAAATTTTTTCTGTTGAATGACCTACAAATCCAACCGATTAAAAATATTGTAAAGGAGCTAGCTTAATGAAAATTATCGCTATTTTTACTTCCGTTGGGAACTATGAAGAGGCCAAATTACTTTCTAGTGCGATTGTGGAGAAAAAACTGGCGGCTTGCGCCCAATTGTCTGAAATTGAGAGTTTTTATCATTGGAATGGATCGCTGCAAAACGAAAAAGAGTACAGAATCATGTTTAAGGCAGACGCTAAAAATTATAATGCCATCGAAAATTTAATCAAAAAAATGCATAGCTACGATTTACCCGCAATATATGGAATTCTAATAGACGAAATTTCACAGCCTTATCAGGCATGGGTGATTGAAAACTCAAAGCATGCGCTGTAGATTTACATGACGCACATTCCTAATTTCGGCATCTATATCATTGGCGATGAAATTCTCTCTGGCAAGCGACAAGATGGGCATTTAAGCAAAGCGATTGAACTGTTATCTGCGCGCGGCTTGCAGCTAAATTGGGCACAGTATTTAGGTGATGACCCAGCGCAAATCACCAATGCATTGAAAACCAGCTTTGCAAAAAACGACATTGTCTTCAGCTTTGGTGGCATTGGCGCCACGCCAGATGACTACACAAGGCAATGCGCAGCAGATGCGCTTAACGTGCCCATTGAACGCCACGTTGGCGCGGTGGCAGAAATTGTGGCGCAATTTGGCGAAGGCGCCTATCCAAAAAGAGTGTTCATGGCAGATTTTCCACAAGGCTCGGTGTTGATTCCTAACCCAGTGAATCGTGTAGCGGGCTTTAGTATTCAAAATCACTATTTTTTGCCTGGTTTTCCACAAATGGCGCACCCGATGATGGAGTGGGTTTTAGATACACATTATTCGCACTTATTTCATCAAACACAACATTTGGAGCAATCCATTATTGTGATGGAAGGCATCGAAAGCCAGTTGATTGATTTAATGAATGAAACGCTGCACAAATTTCCAGAAATTAAAATATTCAGCCTGCCGAAACTCAAACCCAATAGACAAATCGAGCTGGGCGCAAAAGGCGCGCCAGAACAAGTAAAACTCGCCATGCAAGACTTAAAAGTGGGTGTAAGCAAGATTGGTTTTGTTTGGCAAGACTTTAGTTCGACAAGCAAATCCGATGATTTGTAGAGAAGGATGTGGCGCCTGTTGCATCGCGCCGAGTATCAACAGCCCTATCCCTGGCATGCCAAACGGCAAACCAGCTGGCACGCGCTGTGTGCAACTAGATGACGAAAACCGCTGCAAAATATTTGGTCAGCCAGAGCGCCCTGCTTTTTGTGCCAGCTTGCAGCCCAGCATTGAGATGTGTCACGACACGCGCGAACAAGCCATGATGTGGTTAGCGAATTTAGAGCGCCTGACTAAGCCTTGATACCAGCCCTTCAACTTAAGTCTTTTTCGGATAAAAAATTAAACAATTTATACTATTAAGTCACTCTAATTGCGTATAAAATAGGCAACTCAAAAAGTTTTGCTATTTAATCTTTTAGATTAATTTAGCGAAACGAGAACAAGGTGGCTAGGATAAGGTTGCGCAGATAGTACAATAAGTACAGCCAGCAACCGAAGACGAAGGCAACGCCGTTATCGTGAAGATAAAATAATCTAAATGCAAATTGGCAATCACATACTGAAGAATAACCTAGTTGTCGCACCCATGGCGGGCGTGACAGACAGGCCATTCCGTCAGTTATGCAAGAAGCTGGGCGCAGGGCTTGCAGTTTCTGAAATGGTGACTTCGAACTCATTGCTCTACGGCAGCGAAAAAACCCGTCGCCGTGCGAATCATGAGGGCGAAGTTGACCCAATCTCAGTGCAAATTGCAGGTGCTGACCCAAAAATGATGGCAGAAGCCGCGCGCTACAATGTAGATAACGGTGCGCAGATTATCGACATTAACATGGGTTGCCCTGCCAAAAAAATCTGCAATGTGATGGCTGGCTCTGCCCTATTAAAAGATGAACCCTTGGTTTCGCTAATTCTAAAAGCCGTAGTGAGCGCAGTGGATGTACCAGTGACGCTGAAAATTCGCACCGGCTGGGATAAACAAAACCGCAATGCAGTCATGATTGCAAAAATGGCGGAAGATATTGGTGTACAAGCACTGGCCATGCACGGTCGCACCCGCGCTTGTTTATATATGGGTGATGCGGAATACGATACGATTGCGGCGGTTAAACAGGCTGTAAGTATCCCGCTGATTGCCAATGGCGACATCACCAGCCCCGAGAAAGCTAAATTCGTGCTGGATTACACTGGTGCAGATGCAGTGATGATAGGCCGCGCCGCACAAGGCCGGCCTTGGATTTTCCGCGAGATCGAACATTACCTAAAAACTGGCACGCATTTATTGCCGCCCACAGTGGAAGAAATCCACACCGTGATGTTGGAACATATCAATGATTTATATGGCTTTTATGGTGAACTCGCAGGTATGCGCGTGGCACGTAAGCACATTTCCTGGTACACCAAGGGCTTAGCGGGCTCCGCCAATTTCCGCCACAACATGAACACGTTACAAACCATCGAACTGCAACAACAAGCGATTAATGACTTTTTTGCCGAGCTGAAAAGCAAGAACGAACGCCTGGTGTATGCAGAAGAGATTACAGACGTAGAACCTGTAGCGCTGGCGGCATAGTCAATATGGCAAACGAGCTCGCTGAGTGTGTTAAAAAATCGCTTGATGAATATTTCAAGCATTTAGACGGTCAGCCGCCACACGCCATTTACGACATGGTGCTGAGTTGCATCGAAAAACCACTGCTGGAATACATATTGCATAAAGTGGGGGGCAATCAGTCAAAAGCGGCTGAAATGCTGGGTTTAAACCGCAATACGCTGCGCAAAAAAATGGCGCAATACAACTTAAATTAAGCCCAATTTAAATTAGTTTTTAACCTTCAAACATCTTCAATTTTAAGAGTTTTACATGGCCGCAATCAAAAGAGCACTCATCAGCGTATCAGACAAAACAGGCATTATCGAACTTGCCTCTGCACTGGTTAAATTAAACGTAGAGATTTTATCTACTGGCGGCACCGCTAAACTGTTTCGCGACAACAATATTCCCGTGATTGAGGTGAGCGATTACACGGGATTCCCCGAAATGCTAGATGGCCGCGTCAAAACGCTACACCCCAAAGTACATGGTGGCTTACTTGGCCGTCGCGATTTACCCGAACATATCGCGGCCATGCAAGCGCAAGGCATCCCAAATATTGATTTACTGGTGGTCAATTTGTACCCTTTTGAAGCGACGATTGCCAAAGCCAATTGCACGTTAGAAGATGCAATTGAAAACATCGACATTGGCGGCCCCGCCATGGTTCGCAGCGCCGCCAAAAACTGGAAAGACGTGGCTGTACTAACAGATGCAAATCAATACGAGACCTTTTTGACCGAGCTGCAAGCCAATAATGGCGCGGTCACTGGCGACACTAAATTTAAGCTTTCTGTTGCTGCCTTTAACCGTATTAGTAATTATGATGGCGCTATTAGTGATTATTTAAGCAGCCTGAATGTTGATGGCACCCGCAAAGCTTTCCCCAACCAAACCAATGGCCGTTTTGTAAAAATGCAAGACTTGCGCTATGGCGAAAACCCACACCAGCAAGCCGCGTTTTATCGCGACCTTTACCCTGCACCTGGCAGCTTAGTAACAGCCGAACAGTTACAGGGCAAAGAGTTAAGCTACAACAATATTGCCGATGCGGATGCCGCTTGGGAAACAGTCAAATCATTCTCAAGCACTGCTTGTGTCATCGTCAAGCACGCCAACCCATGCGGCGTGGCGTTGGGTAAGGATGCGCTCGAAGCCTACAGTAAAGCCTTTAAAACCGACCCAACCTCTGCTTTTGGCGGCATTATCGCTTTTAACACGATAGTGGACAAAGCAACGGCAGAGGCTGTGAGCAAGCAGTTTGTAGAAGTATTGATTGCGCCAGAATATACTGCGGATGCGCTGGCAATTTTTACCGCAAAAGCCAATGTGCGTGTGCTTAAAATTGCACTGCCACAAGGCGGCGCTTTAGGATTAAAAGCAAGTGCATGGCAACAAGGCCGTAACTCACATGACACAAAAAGAATCGGTTCTGGCTTGCTTATTCAAACCGCAGATAACCACGAAATTAGCCCTTCTGATTTAACCATTGTCAGCAAAAAACAACCAACCCCCCAACAAATGGCCGACATGCTGTTTGCATGGAACGTGGCGAAATATGTCAAAAGTAATGCAATTGTATTCTGTGGTGATGGTATGACTTTAGGAGTAGGCGCTGGCCAAATGAGCCGCGTCGATAGTACTAAAATTGCTGCTATCAAGGCGCAAAATGCTGGGCTATCACTCAAAAACTCGGTAGTCGCATCTGATGCATTCTTTCCTTTCCGCGATGGCATTGATGTATTGGCAGACGCTGGTGCAGCTTGTGTGATTCAACCAGGTGGCAGCATGCGCGATGATGAAGTGATTGCAGCTGCAGATGAACACGGCTTGGTCATGGTCACCACCGGCATTCGCCATTTCCGGCATTAATTGCAATCACTAAAGGATATTGAGTATGAAAATTTTAGTGATTGGTAGCGGTGGCCGTGAACATGCGATTGCTTGGAAAATTGCCCAAAATAAAACCATTAGCCGCGTCTATGTAGCGCCTGGCAATGCAGGCACCGCCATCAATCCGGACATGGTGAACGTGCCTATCTCCAGCGTGCCTGATTTATTGGCATTTGCGCAACAAGAGCAAATTGGCCTGACCATTGTTGGGCCAGAAGCACCACTTTCTCAAGGCGTCGTCGATGCTTTTCGTGAAGCAGGGTTAAAGATTTTTGGCCCCACCAAAGCAGCCGCGCAACTGGAGTCTAGTAAAGATTTCGCTAAGGCGTTTATGTTACGCCACAACATTCCCACTGCTAAATACCAAACTTTTAGTGATGCCAAACTGGCACATGACTATGTGAATGCACAAGGCGCGCCGATTGTGATTAAAGCCGATGGCTTAGCCGCTGGCAAAGGCGTGGTAGTGGCGATGGATGTGGTCGATGCACACGCTGCGATTGATGCCATGCTGGCAGATAACAAGCTTGGTAGCGCCGGCTCTAGAGTGGTGATTGAAGAGTTTTTAACCGGTGAAGAAGCCAGCTTTATTGTGATGGTGGATGGAAAAAATATCCTGCCACTCGCCACCAGCCAAGATCACAAACGTTTGTTAAATGCTGACCAAGGGCCTAACACGGGCGGCATGGGCGCCTATTCACCCGCACCATGCGTGACACCAGAAATCCATGCGCGTGCACTGCGCGAGGTGATTCGCCCCACCGTAGAAGGCATGGCTAAGGATGGTATCCCCTACACTGGCTTTCTCTATGCAGGCTTGATGATTGCGCCCGATGGCAGCATCAAAACGCTAGAGTTTAATTGCCGCATGGGTGACCCTGAAACACAACCCATTATGCTGCGACTGAAGTCTGACTTTGTGGCATTGGCCGAACATGCTGTAAATGGCACGTTAGACAAAGTCGAAGCCGAGTGGGATAGGCGCACTGCACTGGGGGTAGTGATGGCCAGCGCCAACTATCCTGATAATCCAAAATTAGGGGATGAAATCACCGGATTGCCAAAAGATTTGGTAGACGCGCATGTATTTCATGCAGGTACGCAATTAAATGATGACAAAATATTCACCAGTGGCGGGCGTGTATTATGTGTAACTGCATTGGGTGAAACGGTGAAATTTGCGCAGCAACAAGCGTATAAAATTGTCGATGAGATTCAATTTAATGGTGCTCAATACCGGACTGATATTGGCTTTCGAGCTATTAAAGGCTAAACGATATGGTTAACTCAGCTTTGAACACGCAAGCCGTTTTAACTTACCTACACAGTTTACAAACCAAAATCATTGATGCTTTAGAAGTTGTCGATGGTAAAACTTTTCTCCATGACAGCTGGAACAGACCCGAAGGCGGCGGCGGCAATAGCTGCTTGCTGGAAGGTGGCAATGTGTTCGAACGGGCTGGGGTTGGGTTTTCGCACGTGCTGGGAAACAAATTACCACCCGCTGCCACTATTGCCCATCCTGAGGCTGCGGGGAGAAGTTGGGAGGCAATGGGCGTATCGCTAGTATTGCACCCACGCAACCCTTATGTGCCTACAGTACACATGAACATACGCTTTTTCGTCGCGCAAAAAGAAAATGAGCAGCCGATTTGGTGGTTTGGCGGTGGCATGGATTTGACGCCCTATTACGGCTTTGAGGAAGACTGCGCGCACTTTCACCGCACTAACAAAACCGCGCTTGATGCCTTTAATCCTAGTTATTACCCTGCGTTTAAAAAAAACTGTGACGAATATTTCTACTTAAAACATCGCAAAGAACCACGTGGCATTGGTGGTATTTTCTTTGATGACTTTAACGAACTTGGCTTTGAACAAAGTTTTACACTACAGCGAGCAGTCGGCGATAGCTTTTTACAGGCTTATTTGCCCATTTTGCAGCGTCGCAAAGATATCCCCTATGGTGAAAAAGAACGCGATTTTCAGGCTTATCGCCGCGGACGATATGTAGAGTTCAACTTGGTGTTCGATCGCGGCACTTTATTCGGCTTGCAATCAAACGGCCGCACTGAATCCATCTTAATGTCGATGCCGCCAATTGTGAAATGGCGCTATGACTGGAAGCCAGAAAACGGTAGTGCAGAGGCCAAACTCTACACAGACTTCCTGATTGAGCGCGACTGGCTATAATTCAGGTAAACTGGCGTAAAAGTATAAAGTCAATTAAGGGATGAAAAAATGTTAAAAAAACTTTTACGCACCAAACATGTTGTACCGCACGGCACTAGCGGCCTTAAAAAATGCTTAAGCGCATTTGATTTAGCCCTTCTAGGTATTGGCTGCGCGATTGGTACCGGCATATTTGTACTGACAGGCATCGCCGCCGCCACACAATCAGGGCCGGCAGTGGTACTGTCGTTTGTGTTTGCGGGGATTGCTAGCGCATTTGCGGCCTTGGCTTATGCCGAGCTTGCCGCATCCATCGGTGGCTCTGGTAGTGCTTACGGTTACAGTTATGTGGCGTTTGGCGAGTTAATCGCTTGGGTCATGGGTTGGATTTTATTGTTGGAGTATGGTGTAGGCGCGGCGGCGGTTGCTAATGGTTGGTCGGGTTACTTTGTAGGCACCTTAGCCAACTTTAATATTTACTTGCCGGAAACTCTCACTAAAGCGCCCATGCTAGGCGGTACCATCAATTTACCTGCTTTTGCCATTATCTGGACACTCACTATTTTGCTGATTATCGGCGTTAAAGAAAGTGCCCGCTTCAATAATATTATCGTGGTGATTAAACTAGCCACCATCGCCATCTTTATTGCGTTAGCAGTTGGACATATAAACACTGCAAACTGGCAGCCTTTTATGCCATTTGGCTGGTTTGAAACGTTGGATACCGGCAAGAATATTGGCGTGCTGGCCGGTGCATCTCTGGTGTTTTTTGCTTATTTTGGGTTTGATGCAGTGTCTACCGCAGCAGAAGAGGCGAGAAACCCGCAACGCGATTTACCTATCGGCCTTTTGGCCTCGCTTGCATTTTGTACCGTTATTTATATCTTAGTTTCTGGCATACTTACAGGTGTAGTCCCTTATTTAGACCTGAATACCCCATCACCAGTGGCGTACGCCCTGACTCAACTGGGCTATACATGGGCATCTACGCTAGTCGCTACAGGCGTATTAGCAGGCCTTATCACGGTGTTATTGGTGCTGCTTTACGGTTTAACCCGTATTTTATTTGCTATGAGCTGTGATGGGTTAATTTCACCTGTGTTTTCTAAAGTAAATCCGGATCGCCAAACACCCACACGCATTATTTTGATGTGTGGCTTTGTCGTGTCCTTAGTGGCAGGTTTTTTTCCGCTAGGTGAACTTGCAGAAACGGTAAATATTGGTACGTTAGCCGCATTTGTCATGGTGTGCGTTGGTGTGATTGTATTGCGTATTCGCCAGCCTAATTTGCTGCGTCCGTTTCACAACCCATGGAATCCGCTAATCCCTGTACTAGGTATTTTATCTTGCGGTGCGTTGATGGCCTTCTTACCCGCCGCCACTTGGATACGCTTTGGTATTTGGATTGTAATTGGCTTAGTGTTTTACTTTGCTTATTCAATCAGACACAGTAAGTTAAACCACCAATAAATTTAGACAACAAAAAAGCCAGCTTAAAGCTGGCTTTTTTATTTGGCTATTGCCAATATTACATTGCTAAAATCCATTGTACGATTGATTTGATATCTTCATCTTTTACTTGTGGACTATTCGCTGGCATCGGCATAGGACCCCAAACACCGCTACCACCTTTTTTAACTTTAGCGATTAGTTTTGCTTCTGCGGTTGCGTCACCTTTGTATTTAGCAGCGACATCTTTCATAGATGGGCCTAATACTTTTTTATCAATTGCGTGACACGCTAAGCAGCCACTTTTCTGTGCTAATGCTTGTGAAGCACTGGCCTGACCAGCGAATAACACGGCTGCGGCTGCGATTGTTGCTAATAAAACTTTCATGCTATCTCCTTGAATTCTTATAATAAACCTGCAATTTTATGCAACTTGCATGATACCTGACTATTTAAAATTCACAATAGCCCATTGGCTGGGTTATCGCCTTTGGCGTTAATATTTGTAAATTTACAACGCTAAATTAAATAGCTAAGTTATTTAGCAGTGTCTGCAAATCACTTAAACTCGGTGTACAAACAACGCCCTGGCACACCCAAGCGTTGACACCCCCCGTAAACTTTCTTTGCATGGTAGGCGGTAAGCCCTGGATATTTTTATCCCAAGTTTCATCTAGATAAAAAAACAGGTGGTGCGGGTAATAATGTTGTTGGATGGCATTGTGCCAAGCCCCCATTTGCTTCGCATCACCTCGAATAATCACGATACTTGGCGGCGTTAAAAACTCTTGTAAGGCATGGGCAAGACTGGCACAGGCAGCTGGGTTGTTGGTTAAGTTTCTGTCGAATGCTTTTAACGTGCGCTCTACTGCTTGCAAATAGCGCGGTTCACCCAAGATGTGCCCCAAGCGCTGTAAGGCCACCGCGGCAATACCGTTGCCGTTAGGCGTGGCGTTGTCATAAGCCTGCTTGGGTCGATGAATCAGTGTCTCATGCGTATGGCTGGTAAAATAAAAACCGCCGTCTTCTGCCTCAAAATCAGCCAATAACGCTTCGGCTAAATCTTCTGCAAATGCTAAGTCTTCCGCACGATAATCGGCTTGCATTAACTCAATTAAGGCATCCAACAAAAACGCATAATCATCTAAATAGGCGTTTAAATGTGCATGATAAATTCCATTACCATCATCTTTGCAGGTGGCTAATAACTGTTGATTTTTCCACATGTGTTCGCGGATAAAATCCACTGAATTTTGCGCAAGCTCTAGCCAGTCTGGCCTGTTAAACACACGTCCCGCCCGTGCCAATCCTTTAATGGCGAGTGCGTTCCAACTGGTTAAAATCTTATCGTCGCGCCCTGGATGTGGCCGTTTAACACGTGCTTCAAATAACTTGGTTTGCGCGCTCTTAAGCATAGCAACTTCATCATGCTCTGCAGGCCTGACCAGATAAGGGTGCCAGGCCTGCGTATTTGAATGTGGGTCTTCAAAATTAGGCGCATGGTCAAACCCGTAGCATTGGCTTGCCACCACAAATTCATCGGGGGTGAGTGTTTTTTTTACCTCGGCTGGTTGCCATACATAAAATGCCCCTTCTGCTGAATGTCCATGTTCATCCAGAGAATCAGCATCTAATGATGAATAAAATGCACCTTTTGAGTCGCGCATTTCACGTTGTAACCAAGCCAATGATTCTTCTACCACTTGCTTATATCGGGCGTCTTTACTGATTTGCCAACCATCGCAATACAAAAACAATAATTGACCGTTGTCGTAAAGCATTTTTTCAAAATGCGGGATATTCCAACGCGGATCAACTGAGTACCGACAAAAACCACCACCCAGTTGATCGTATATTCCACCATTAGCCATCGCAGATAACATCTGCAATGCCATGGCTTCAGCTCTTTTGTTACCCGCTTTTGCTTGATGTAGTAGCAATGTGATATCGGCAGGGTTGGGGAATTTTGGTGAACTGCCAAATCCACCATGCTCAAAATCAAAGCTGCTTTCTAGAGAATCAAATGCCACTTTTAAAGTAGCTGCATTTGCGCTTAAGCTACTACTTGGCGTTGGAATAGTACGTTTCAACGCAGCGGCTAATTGGCCATTTTGTGTGGCAAGCTCTGGTTTTTTTTCGTGATAAAACTGTGCCACACGCGGAATTAAATCGGCAAACCCGGGTAACTGATAACGTGGAGTTTTAGGAAAGTAAGTGCCAGTAAAATAGGGTTGTTGGTCAGGCGTTAAAAACACCGTCAATGGCCAACCGCCACTTTTTTGGCTGAGCATGCTGTGTGCGGTTTGATAGATTTGGTCAATGTCAGGACGCTCTTCGCGATCGACTTTAATATTAATAAAGTGCGTGTTCATAATCGCCGCAACTTCAGCATCTTCAAACGATTCGTGTGCCATGACATGACACCAATGGCACGCAGAATAACCGATTGAAAGCAGGATAGGCTTATCCTGTTCGCGTGCTAAAGTAAGCGCTTGCTCACCCCATGGGTACCACTCGACTGGGTTTGCGGCATGCTGCAGGAGATAAGGACTAGTTTCGTGCGCTAATGCATTTGGCATTACAGCGTCTCGATTACATACTCCGCGCTTATCACATGCGTACGACCTGGGTTAATCACCACCATATTATCTAAAGCATTGGTGGTTTCAACACAGATTGTTTTTCGCCACTCATCGGGCGCACCCATATCAGCCATTTGCGCCGCTTTTTCTTCACCCGGTGTCCATACGACGGTAGTATCGCTGCCTGATTTTGATATGTGAATGAGTCGATTAAAGCCCGGGTCGTGTAAGGTACAATCCGAACTATGATCAATGTAAATACGGTCGAATTCCCCATTAAACTTGAGGGCATTGTGCTCTACATGGCGTTGATATTTAAGTATTTTGTCTGCGTACACACAATCTTGCATACCGGTGATTTTTACGTTGGCTATATCGCTGATATTCAAGTAGGTGTGAAACGCCTCGCCAATCACAAACGGGTGGTCAGCTTTATTCGTGGTAGACATATCCACACGTAAGCGTCGCCCTACAGTAATCGTAACCGTCAGCGCATAGGGATATGAAAGTTGGCGTTTTGCTTCTTCCGTTTCCACCATCTCCAGCATGATGCGGGTAGCGCCTGTAGGCGTAGAGTCGATATCGATGATACGCCAAGGAATTACCCTAGCAAAGCCATGCGGACAAAATGTGCTATCGGTGGGGTGTGCGCCAAACCATGGCCAGCAAATGGGGACGCCACCACGAATTGAACGGCCTTTTACATACCTGGCATTGCTTGAAAGCCACAGTACAGGATCCTTTAAAAACTTAGGCTGCCAATGCATAACGTGTGCACCTTGCAAGGCAATCTTCGCAGTGCAAAGGGGATTATCCACCTCAAGATATTGCATGCCGCTTTCATCTACTGTTTGTAGCACATGCGCATGCAGCCTAAAACGTTTTTCTGTTTTAAGCTCACTAGACTCTACTGTGTTAGTTTCTATTACATCTATTTCTGTGGTTTCTGTCATTTTTTACATTCACTTCAATTAATTAATAAGCGCTTAATTTTTATTAAAAGCTATTTTTCGATTTGAGAGACATCACGCACCGCGCCACGCGCCGCACTAGTGCTCATTGCTGCGTATGCACGTAATGCCGGCGATACATGCCGCTGACGGTTGACTGGCTTCCAGGCGTCTTTACCTTTATCTTCCATCGCCGCACGGCGATGTGCCATTTCTCCATCACTAACCACCAAGTGTATGGTGCGGTTTGGAATATCGATTTCAATCGTGTCGCCCTCTTCCACCAAACCTATGGCACCACCCTCTGCGGCTTCTGGCGAGGCATGGCCAATACTTAAACCTGATGTGCCGCCTGAAAAACGTCCGTCAGTCAATAAGGCACATACCTTGCCTAAATCTTTTGATTTTAAATATGAGGTTGGGTAGAGCATTTCTTGCATACCTGGGCCGCCGCGCGGTCCTTCGTAGCGAATCACCACGACATCGCCAGCCACAATTTGATCTGCCATAATGCCCTCAACCGCAGCATCCTGACTTTCAAATATACGGGCACGACCGGTGAATTTAAGGATGCTATCGTCTACACCCGCTGTTTTGACAATACAGCCATCTAAAGCAATATTGCCGTACAACACCGCTAAGCCACCGTCTATTGAATAAGCGTGCTCAATGTCGCGAATACAGCCATTTGCACGATCCGTGTCCAAATCTGGCCACAGCATGCTTTGACTAAAAGCGATTGTGGTTGGTATGCCGCCTGGTGCTGCGCGATAAAACTTCTTCACATCTTCATCTGTAGTAGTCGTAATATCCCATTTGTCTAAAGCTTCTCCCATACTCGAGCTATGTACAGTGGGAATATCGCGATGAATCAAACCGCCACGGCTTAATTCAGACAAAATGCCCATGACGCCACCGGCACGATGTACATCTTCCATGTGATATTTTTGTGTGGCAGGCGCAACTTTGCTCACACAAGGGACTTTGCGGGAAATCCGATCAATATCCTGCATCGTAAAATCTAAGCCAGCTTCATGCGCAGCTGCCAACAAATGCAAAACAGTATTGGTTGAACCGCCCATGGCGACGTCCAATGCAAACGCATTTTCAAACGCCTGCATTGTGGCAATATTTCGCGGCAATACACTGTAGTCATCTTGCTCATAATGGCGTTTAGCAAGGTCTACAATCAATCGGCCGGCCTGCAAAAATAGCTGTTTACGAGCACCGTGGGTGGCAAGCGTAGAGCCGTTACCAGGCAAACTTAAGCCCAAAGCCTCAGTCAAGCAATTCATCGAATTTGCGGTAAACATGCCAGAACAAGAGCCGCAGGTGGGGCAAGCGGAGCGTTCAATCGCGTCTGATTTCTCATCTGAAACTTTGCTATCGGCGGCTGCCACCATGGCATCGACCAAGTCTAATTTTAACGCCTCGCCCTGCCAGTTGACTTTGCCGGCTTCCATCGGGCCGCCCGACACAAACACCACAGGGATATTTAAGCGCAATGCGGCCATCAGCATGCCTGGAGTAATTTTGTCGCAGTTTGAAATGCAGACTAATGCATCCGCACAGTGTGCATTCACCATATACTCGACGCTATCTGCAATCAGGTCGCGGCTCGGCAAGCTATACAACATGCCACCGTGGCCCATCGCGATACCATCATCCACCGCGATGGTATTAAACTCTTTAGCCACACCACCGGCACGCTCAATCTCACGCGCAACCAATTGGCCCAAGTCTTTTAAATGCACGTGGCCAGGTACAAACTGTGTGAACGAATTTGAAATGGCAATGATGGGCTTTTCAAAATCACCATCTTTCATACCTGTAGCACGCCACAAAGCGCGTGCGCCTGCCATATTGCGGCCGTGTGTAGTGGTGCGAGAACGATAAACCGGCATAATGAGCTTTTAAACCTTAAAAATTAAATCTTAATGATCAAATCTTAGCGATTATTAACTAAGACTATTAAAACGTATAATGTTTCTATTTTACCGCATTGTTCCACCTAATTTATGCTTAATCAAACTTTTATACACCCACAATTTGACCCGATAGCCTTGCATATCACCGACAGCTTCGGCATTCATTGGTATGGTTTAATGTATTTGCTTGGATTTATGGCTTTTTTATTTTTAGGAAGGCATCAAATCAAGCATAAACCGTGGTTCGGCTGGAGCAATCAGATGCTAGATGATGCCCTATTTTACGGGGCTTTGGGTGTGATTTTAGGTGGCAGGATTGGCTTTGTTTTGTTTTACCAGCTGGAGAGTTTTTTACAACATCCCTTAGATATCTTCAAAGTATGGCAAGGCGGCATGAGTTTTCACGGCGGATTTCTAGGTGTACTGATTGCGATGTTGTTTTTTAAGCGAAAATACCCGCAACCCTGGTTAAAAATAATGGATTTTGTGGCACCGCTAGTACCTCTTGGCCTAGGGGCTGGCCGTTTAGCTAATTTTATTAATGGCGAGTTGTGGGGCCGGCCAACAAATAGTGCTTGGGGTATGATATTTCCACAAGTAGATAACCTTGCACGCCACCCATCGCAACTGTATCAATTCGCGCTGGAAGGTTTGCTGTTGTTTGCTGTTCTGTGGTGGTTTTCACGCAAACCACGTCCTGTAGGTGCCATCTCAGGCTTGTTTTTAATTGGCTATGGCAGCTTCAGGTTTATCGCCGAATATGCGCGCGAACCTGATGCCTATTTAGGTTTGTTATCATTAGGCTTCAGTATGGGCCAGTGGTTAAGTTTGCCGATGATCGTGATTGGAATTTGGATGTTTTTTAAATCAAGAAATCATTATTTTGGCAAATAATTCAAGCAGTTTATTCAATTTGCTTAGTTTAAGCAGTTGAAAATCCAACATCTCGCTTAATAAATCATCATTACTATTCTCAACTTAAATTTATTAACCAATAAAATCAATGGATTAATTTTTATATCAAGATGGCATGCTGATTGCATAGCTACCTGTACCATCTGTTTGAGATATGAAAATGAAAAGCCTGCTTGAAAGACTGTTTAAAAAAGAACCCCAATATAATTACACCATCGCCGATTATCAGCCGGTGAAATTAAACTCACTTAAAACAGACGTAATAGCGACTGAATATCAGGTTGAGCAATTACCAGAAGCTGATGAAATGGACATTGATAAAATTTATCAAAACTCCTAAAACTTTTTATCACCAAGGTTTTTTTAGCAGCACCGTTTGATACTTTGCCACTGGCTGTCTTGATACAGCTTAAAAAAATCTTTACGTGACAATGCAGGCGGCGTATCAATTGAACTGAGATGAAACTCATTATGATGCTTAAGATAATGTTCATAAGCGTCATCGCCAGACAATCGACGAATGATGTGCCAAAAATGGTTAAGCATTTTTAGCATTAATCTCTCACCCAATTGTCATCTAATCGTGTCGCTGTATGTGGCACTTCAGAGCTTATTAACACAAACTTGCCGGATAAGTGGCGACTGCAGACCAGTAGCATATCAATAATCACAATCCACAACATCACCACAAAGAACAGGGTAAGGTAAGCGTCCAGTTGCTGGTTAAAAATCAACTGCGGTGCAACGGCAGCTTTATCTGCTGGCAATACTCCTGCGGCTAGTTTTGCACTTAAATCATTTGCCGCCGCAAAAAAACCGACACGAATATCTTCACTAAAAATCTTTTGATACGCCGCAGTCGTAGTGATTGTCACCAGCCAAACCAGAGGCAATCCAGTCACCCAAGCGTACTTTAACTTCCCACTTTTAACCAGAATGCCAGTCGCTACACATAAAGCAATCGCCGCTAGCATTTGGTTGGCAATGCCAAATAATGGCCACAAAATGTTGACGCCGCCATTTGGGTCAATCACACCGATATACAAGAAGTAGCCCCAACCCCCTACTACGATGGCACTGGTGAGTATTACCGACGGCATATAAGAAGTTTCACCGAGTTTTTTATTGAAATTACCCAACATATCCTGCAACATAAAACGCCCCACGCGTGTGCCTGCATCTAGCGTGGTAAGAATAAAAATCGCCTCAAACATAATGGCAAAGTGATACCACAGTGCCAGCATGTGCTTGCCAAAGGCGCTGCCAAAAATACTGGCCATGCCCACGGCCAAGCTAGGCGCACCGCCCGTGCGCGCAAATAAAGTGCTCTCCCCCATATCTTTGGCAAGTTGGTTCATTTGCTCAACGGTGACGGCATAGCCCCAACTGTTAATCTTAGCCACAGCATCAATAGCGTCTTTACCCACTACGCCTGCCGGGCTGTTAATGGCAAAGAACACACCTGGCTCTAGCACCGTGGCAGCAATCATCGCCATAATCGCCACAAAGCTTTCCAGCAACATCGCCCCGTAGCCTATCATGCGGATATCGCGCTCGTTGGCTAATAATTTGGGTGTTGTACCTGAGGCAATTAATGCATGAAAGCCAGAAATGGCGCCACAGGCAATGGTAATGAACACAAATGGGAACAGCTTTCCACCGAAAATAGGGCCAGTGCCATCGGTAAATTGCGTGACGGCAGGCATATGAATATCCGGCCGTAAAATAACGATAGCCACTGCCAGTAAAATAATGGTGCCCAGCTTCATATAGGTGGATAAATAATCGCGCGGTGCAAGTAATAGCCACACTGGCAATACTGCTGCGGCAAAGCCGTAGACAATAATCGAGTAAGCCAGCGGCAAACCGTCATGGTCGAAATACACACGCAAAGTTTCGTTATGGTCTATCCACCCGCCCGCAAATACTGATAGCAGCAGCAATACAACTCCAATTGCGCTCGCCTCTAGAACCCGTCCAGGGCGGATCTGCCGCATATAAATGCCAATAATCATCGCGATAGGAATGGTTGCTGCAACCGTTGAAGTTGCCCATGGGCTATGTTTCATGGCATTAACCACGACTAGGCCCAACACAGCGATGAGGATAATCATGATTAAAAAGGTGCCGATCAACGCTGCCGTGCCGCCAACCACCCCTATTTCATCACGCGCCATCTGCCCTAAACTTCTGCCGTTTCTGCGCGTGGAGAAAAACAGCGTCACCATATCTTGCACCGCACCGCCCAGCACGGCGCCAATCAATATCCATAAGGTACCGGGAAGATAGCCAAACTGCGCCGCCAACGTTGGGCCAACTAGCGGGCCCGGCCCTGCAATGGCGGCAAAGTGATGGCCAAACACCACCCACTTATTAGTGGGCAAAAAATCACGGCCATTATCTAATCTTTCAGCTGGCGTTGCACGGGTTTCGTCTATGACCAACACTTTGGCGGCAATCCACGCCGCGTAAAATCGGTAAGCAATTGCGTAAATACAGGCAGCCGCGGTAATTAACCAGAGCGCATTAATACGCTCACCTCGATTCAGGGCGATGGCGCTTAAAGCAAACGCGCCCAAAATGGCAATGGCAATCCAGATGAATGATATGATGGTTTTGTTCATGGCTTACTTTGTTAATAATTTTAGGTACGATACTATTGCTTAGTATAAAGCACGCCAGGTATAAATCACACTAAGCTATTGAATCCAAGCTGTAAGCAACCCCCTCGTGATGGCCTGTTAATGCTACTATCACCTGTTAATTTTATAGATTAAAATTCATGCAAACAACTGCCTCACCTTCTACTTCTACTTCTACTTCTACAGCGCCATTAAACGCCCCCATTAAAAAACTTTCATCACTGGCTAATCTATGGTCATTTTTACACCCTTACCGGGCAAAAGTATTGTTGGCCTTTGTGTTGCTAACGTTGGGTTCAGCGACCCTGTTATTGGTGCCGCTGGCGTTTCGTGACCTCATTGATTTTGGCTTTGTCACAAAACCTGCAACCACTCATGCGGGTTTAATTGGCAACCTGAGTTTAAACGGTCATTTTTTGGTGATGTTAGCGTTGGCCACTTTTTGGGCGCTGATGATTGCTTGGCGTTATTACACAGTGTCTTGGGTGGGAGAGCGCGTGACAGCAGATGTGCGCAGTGCGGTTTATGCGCGCGTGATGACGCAAAGCCCGCAGTTTTTTGAAACCACCCAAACCGGCGAAGTCTTATCCCGCCTCACTGGCGATACTACCTTGATTCAAACCGTTGTTGGCAGCTCAGTTTCGATGGGCTTGCGCAGCTTGTTCCAGTTTATTGGCGGCATGATTATGTTAGCAGTGACTAACATTGTTTTGTTCTCTCTTAACTTCGGTTTAATGTTGATATTAGTATTACCCATTATTTTAATTGGCCGCAAGGTCAAAAAATTATCCCGTGAGTCACAAGACCGCATTGCCGACAGTAGCGCCATGGCGGGGGAAATTCTAAACGCGATGCCTACAGTGCAATCGTATACACAAGAGCAAACCGAAATCACGCGCTTTAGCAAATCAGCCGATTTAAGTTTTACTACCGCATTGAAGCGCGTCAAAGTCCGGGCATTACTGACCATGCTAATGGTCACCGCGGTGTTAGGTACCATTATTTTTGTGTTATGGGTGGGTGCGCGACAAGTCAACGCTGGCACTATGTCTGGCGGTGAATTGGCTTCATTTGTGTTATACGCCATGATGGTGGCAGGTGCAGTTGGCACAATGGCCGAAGTATGGGGGGATATTATGCGTGCGGCAGGGGCGGCTGAACGGCTTTTTGAATTGCTGCAAGCTGACGCGGCAATTAAAGAACCAACTAACGCACAAGCACTGCTTAACCCAACGCAAGCCAGTATATCATTTAAAAATGTGGTATTTCATTACCCTTCACGCCCCCAAATCACGGCGCTGGATAATGTAAGCTTAGACGTCAGAGCTGGCGAGACCATCGCTTTAGTTGGCCCAAGTGGTGCAGGTAAAACCACCTTGTTCCAATGCTTGCTGCGCTTTTACGAAGTTAGTTCCGGTGAAATTTTAATCAATCATCAAGCGATTAACTCGCTGAGTTTAAAAAGTCTGCGTGGCAGCATTGCAGTTGTCCCGCAAGATGCAGTGATATTTTCGGCAAGTGCGCTGGAAAACATTCGTTACGGCAAACCTAGCGCTAGTGATAGTGAAGTCATTGCTGCCGCTAAGGCGGCACAAGTGGATGAATTTGTACAAAAATTACCTGAAGGCTTCCAAACTTTTTTGGGTGAACGCGGCACCAGGTTATCGGGAGGGCAGCGTCAACGCATTGCCATTGCACGTGCTATTTTAAAAGATGCGCCCATCTTATTATTGGATGAAGCCACCAGTGCACTTGATGCAGAAAGTGAAATATTAGTGCAGCAAGGTTTAAATGCCGCCATGCAAGGCCGTACCACACTGATTATTGCGCACCGACTCAGCACTGTGCAAAAGGCCAATAGAATTGTTGTGCTTGAAAATGGTAAAATTGTAGAAATTGGTAGCGCAGAAGCGTTAAAAAAACAAGGCGGTTTGTATGCACGCCTAGCAAAACTACAACTGACTTAAAACATAAAAATTAATGACTTCTAAAATTGGCCGAAACGACCCATGCCCCTGTGGCAGTGGTAAAAAATACAAGCAGTGTTGTGAATCAACAGGGTTAAGCGCAAGCGTTACACCGCCCAGCTTTAACCCACAACATGCATTACAAAGTGCCATGGCACAGCATCAAGCGGGCAATTTAATGCAAGCTGAAGTCCTGTATAAACAAGTACTACGTGCGTTACCAAAGCAGCCTGATGCCTTGCATTTGCTTGGCCTAATCGCAAAACAGAAAGGTGACTTAAAAACTGCTGTGCAGTTGATGAAGCAATCGTTGGCGGAAAATCCCAATTATGTAGAGGCATACGTTAACTTGGGTGCTACGCTGCAAGCACAAGATAATTTACAGGAAGCTGCTGATTGCTACCGCAAAGCACTGGCACTGCGCCCCAATTATGCCGAGGTGCACAGCAACTTGGGCGTGGTGCTAAAAGCGCAGGGCGATTTGCACGCATCTGCACAAAGTTTTATTGCGGCACTGACGCTTACCCCAAACTCAGCGGAGGCGTTCGCCAATCTAGATGCCCTGCTCAAAGAAATGGCTGCGCCAGACGAGGCGCTGACCTATTACCGCCAAGTACTGGCGATTACACCCACCAACATTGCTGCGCAACAAGGCGCTTATCTGGCACTTAGTCGCGTGGTGCCAGAATGGCACGTGCCGATGATGAATGAGCAATATCGCAACCAAGCCTATTTCGATGCTCTAAAAGCCATAGTTACACCTGAATCTACGGTGTTTGAAATCGGTACAGGTTCTGGCTTGCTGGCTATGATGGCGGCCAAACTCGGCGCAAAACAGGTGACCAGCTGTGAAACGGTGCCGTTGATTGCACAAACTGCGCAGCAGATCATTGCGGATAATGGTTTTGACAACATCAAGGTCATCGCTAAAAAATCGACCGAGATTGAAATTGGCAGCGATGTTATTACTAAAGCCGACATTCTGGTATCAGAAATATTTTCCAGCGAAATGCTGGGTGAGCATGTGTTGCCAAGTTTAGAAGATGCGAAGCAGCGCCTACTGAAACCCAATGGCAAGGTCATTCCCGCCACAGGCAATATTATGATTGGTCTATTTACCGGTGAGGATATTCGCCGTAATTTGCTGGTGGATGATGCGTTTGGTTTGAATTTACAAGGCTTTAATAAAGTCGTTTCTAAAAAACGCATGATTGCCAGAAACGACCTGGACATTCAGCTATTAAGCGATGGTATAGCTGCGTTTGACTTTGATTTTGAAGGCGATAGCTACTTTCCTGCCCAAACTAACATGTTAGAAATTACTGTCAAAACCGCTGGCATTTGCTATGGTCTGGTGCAATGGATGCGACTAGATATGAATGGTGACAAAAAAGTCATGTTCGAAAACCACCCCTCACAAACCACCAAAGTATCCAATTGGCAACAATGTGCCTATTTATTTGATACCCCTCTTGAGGTAAAAATAGGTCAAGTGGTAACGGTAAATGCTGCACATGATCGGGCTGTGCCTTGGTTTTATTTTCAAAGCATCAAATAACACTTTATGCATGCTCTAAAGCAAGCCTGTTTGCGAGAATGACAGGGTATTGTTTCCTGCCACAATAAAATGATCCAGCACTTTCACATCAATTAACGCGAGCGCTTGTTGCAACTTTTTGGTCAGTAATTCATCCGCTTGGCTTTGTTTGGCATTCCCAGTAGGATGATTATGTGCAAAAATCACTGCAGCTGCGTTGTGATGCAAAACGCGCTTCACAATTTCGCGCGGATACACACTGGTTTCACTTAGGCTACCGCTAAACATTTCCTCAGTGGCTAACAGGCGGTTTTGTGTATCTAAAAATAGCACCAAAAAAGCTTCTTTTGTATAGCTACCTAGCCTAAGCACCAAGTAATCGCGCACCGCTTGCGGTGAGGCTAACACGTCACGCTGTTGCAATTGCTCGTTAAGTGCGCGCCGGCTCATTTCAAATATCGCCTGCAACTGCACGTATTTGCTACTGCCAATACCATGCACTTGGCTAAGCTCGTGTTCAGTAGCTGCAAAAATGCCGTTTAAGCTACCAAATTGAATGAGCAAATCACGCGCTAAATCTACAGCACTTTTACCCACCACGCCAACCCGCAAAAAGATGGCTAGCAATTCCGCATCAGACAGCGCCTGTGCGCCATGTTCGATTAACTTCTCTCTTGGGCGCTCAGCCGCAGGCCAGTCTGTTATTGCCATTTATAGCCCGCCACTACTTTAACCAGCCTATTTCAAGTGCAGTCTTATTGCCAATCAGCGTCTGACTCAAGCTTTGGGGTATCTCGGCCTTTGTTTCACTTAATGGTACGCGCCCACCCATCAGTTCTGCAAAATCTTGTGGGTAACGTGGGAGTTTGTTAGGCTCAGCATAACCTTCTGGATAAACTGGTAGTGTAGTAGCTAGGTCATATTTATCGCTTGCTGTTAAGGTATGTAGCAGCTCATGCGCAGTAATGACCAAATTTTGCTTGGCGTAACTTTTATCACCAAACAAGTTAACACGCCCGATACGCCCTTTGTTTAAAGCCGTGGAGTGCGACAATGTAGGAGTTGTTGCTGGATCGTGGTAAAGCAGATAAAGCCGAATATCAGGTTTTACTGGTACGTAAGGGCTATTATTCCAGGCGAACAAGCGAAATTTTAAACTCCAAACTATAGTGCTCAAAACGCTACCGCCAACGGGTGGTGCTGGTGGAACTTCGCTCACAACATCGCCCAATTGAACTTCCACAGGACGGTGTAAGCTTAAATTATAACGCGCGCCTTCTTCAGCAAAATAAACTGCCATTGGCTCAAAATCATCTCGCGTGAGTGTTTTAATATACCTCGTCACCTCATCGCTACTATCTGCATTCACTGGATAAACTACAACATAAAAATTATCTTTCCACGATAAATCGGCCTTGTCTAAAAAAGTTTGTTGAACCACCGTAGCCAATACAATGAGCAATATAAAAATTCTTATTTTCTTGAACATAGATTCTCGCTATAGATTTTTGTGAATATTATCAGCATTAAGTCGTTATCGCACACATCGCTATTCAACAGCCTTTCATATAAAATCATGCTATGGATCAGGCAAGCAAAAAATTAGTGTTAGGGATTACTGGCGGCATTGCTGCGTACAAAACGGCTGAGCTGGTGCGCCTGCTAGTCAAATCAAATATTGACGTGCAAGTGATAATGACCGAAGCCGCTTGCCAGTTTATTACGCCTGTCACAATGCAGGCCTTGTCTGGAAAGCCCGTATTTATTGCTATGTGGGATAGCAGCATTAGTAATGGGATGCCGCACATTGAACTTAGCCGTGATGCAGACGCTATTTTAATCGCCCCTGCCAGTGCAGACTTTATCGCCAAACTGGTGCATGGCCGTGCCGATGATTTGCTCTCTACCTTATGCCTCGCGAGGGACTGTCCATTGCTAGTGGCACCCGCCATGAACAAGCAAATGTGGGATAACCCAGCTACCCAACGCAACATTGCGCAATTAAAAGCTGATGGTGTCAGCATTTTAGGCCCTGATAGCGGGGAGCAAGCCTGCGGAGAAATTGGCTTAGGTCGCATGCTGGAAGCAGAAGAATTACTAGTTGCAATACAGGCACACTTTACGCCCAAATTATTGGCTGGAAAGCGCGTATTAATTACTACTGGCGCTACTCTAGAGATGATAGACCCAGTGCGTGCAATCACCAATTTAAGCAGTGGGAAAATGGGTTACGCATTGGCAGAAAGCGCGGCAAATATGGGCGCAGATGTGACGTTGGTCAGCGGTGTAACAGCACTTAACGCACCAAATCATGTAAAAAATATAACTGCCGTCAGCGCAGACGCTATGTACCAAGCAGTGATGACAATTATTTCGAATCAGGATATTTTCATTAGCGTGGCTGCGGTGGCGGATTACTCACCCACTCAACCCAGCGTGCACAAAATTAAAAAGAACGCATCCTCGCTCACACTGGAACTTAAACCCAATAAAGATATTTTGGCTGAAGTCGCCAGCCTACCTAGCGCGCCGTTCTGTGTGGGTTTTGCCGCAGAAACACAAGATTTAATCAATCTTGGCGAACAAAAACGCATTGCCAAAAAGCTACCTTTGTTAGTGGCTAACTTGGTGAGTGAGAGCATGGGCCAAGATGAGGCCAATATTACCCTACTAGATCAAACGGGCGTACACCCGTTACCGCGTGCAAACAAACATGTATTAGCGGTTAAAATCTTAACGCATATTAGCCGGTTGATTTAATTAAAAATATTTCTTTGAAAGACTGTAATGAGCATAACCGTTGACCTTAAAATTCTCGATAGCCGCTTACATCATATGATGCCAGCCTACGCCACTGCTGGCTCTGCAGGACTGGATTTGCGCGCTTGCATTGAGCATACACAAACCATACAGCCTGGCGAAACCGTGATGATTCCTACTGGCATGGCCATTCATATTGATAACGCTTATTACGCAGCCCTAATTCTCCCGCGTTCTGGCTTAGGCCATAAACATGGTATTGTGCTGGGCAACTTGGTGGGATTAATTGATTCGGACTATCAAGGCCAGCTACTCGTTTCCTGCTGGAATCGCAGCAAAGAAGTGTTCTTGCTTAACCCTATGGAACGTATCGCGCAAATGGTAATTGTGCCGGTAGTGCAGGCTGATTTTCATGTCGTGGATGAATTTACCGTTTCTGAACGCGGTGAAGGTGGCTTCGGAAGTACCGGTAAGCATTAGTGTGCGAAAAACAAAATTAGCTAAGTAGCAGGAAAATCGCTACAAAATCTTATATTTAGGCTGAATAAACCTTGAAACAAACTCATGTTTCGTACTATAATTGCGCTCTTTCGCAAAAAGCAAAGTATTTGGAGATAACCATGGCACGTGTATGTATGGTAACTGGCAAAAAGCCAATGGTGGGCAACAATGTTTCTCACGCACAAAACAAAACAAAACGCCGTTTTTTACCTAATTTACAAAACCGTAAATTTTGGGTTGAAAGCGAAAACCGCTGGGTGAGCATGCGCATTACAAACAATGCGTTACGTACTATCGACAAAAATGGCATTGATGCCGTACTTGCTGACATGCGTGCTGCTGGCCAGAAAATTTAAAGTTAGCAAATTTAAGGTAGAACATCATGCGTGAAAAAATTAAATTAGAATCAAGTGCAGGTACAGGTCACTTTTATACCACCACTAAAAACAAACGTACTATGCCAGAGAAAATGGAAATCAAAAAATTTGATCCTGTTGTTCGTAAGCATGTGATTTATAAAGAGACTAAATTAAAATAACTCGAGGTTAAAATAAATCTAGACTTAATTGAATTTAAGTTTGAAAAAGCCAGCATCATGCTGGCTTTTTTATTACCTTGCATCAACTACTTGGCTGCTGGTTTTACAAATTTTATTTCATGCTGCTTAAAAGCTTTCCAGATTTCCAAATAAATAGCTGAGCGCATAGCACCGACACTATTTTCTGGGTCTGCGACCCACACCGTGACAATCAACTCAACCCCGTGCTCTCCAAAGCTGTTTATATGCGCCTCTGGGGCTGGCGTTTTTAACACGCGTGACTGCCTACTTGCAATTTCTTTTGCTAATGTAATAACATGCTCGAGATCACTATCGAACGCAATCGTAAACTGCAATTGCACACGCTCGGTATGTGAGGTGAGTGAATGATTGACCACTGCTGTGGTAATAAGCGACTCATTCGGAATAATCACATGCGTATCGTCGTGTTTGGCCAGTACCATATAGCGCGAGCGCATATCGCGCACGAAACCATAATGCCGATCGACAGTAACAACATCGCCAATTTGCATCGATTTATCAAGCAGGATAATGAATCCGCTCACATAATTACTGGCGATACGCTGTAAACCAAAACCCAAACCAACACCCAAGGCACCTCCAAACACCGAGAGCAAGGTTATATCTAAGCCAACAGCAGATAAGGCCACCAAGGCAGCAACAAATAGCAATACGATGCGTATGAGTTTGCCTAATACCACGCGTAAATTGACATTCACCTGTTCGGCACGCATCAACTTATTTTCCATGATACGGCTCAACCACAGGGCAATAAAAATAGTAATAACCACGGTAAGCAGCGCTTGCAATACCAATAGTAAATTCACAGGATTTTTACCGATATTGAAACGCATATCCGCTAAGCTTTGCGTAATCTGTGGCAAAACGCCGGTTAAATGCAATGCCAGCACGCCCCATACAGTCCAGCCAATGATATTCTCGAGTGTTTTAAGCCAGCCGCCAGGTGAGAATAAATAGCGTAACAAATACACGATTAAACGTATCACCGCCATGGCGAGAAACAATCTGCTGGCCAACTGCAACAAACTGGTGTGCTGCCAGCCAGATAGTACCCATTGACTAAGTAATATGAACAGAAGCGTTGATAGAGGGAATAAAGTGCGATTGATACTGCCTATTGCAATCTTCCAATGCTCAGGCGCATGCAGCATTACATAATTGCGCAAGGCACCATTAATCAACCATGCCAAGCTGACAGCAGCCACAATAATACCGAATTGCCACATAATCACCGGGGTCTTAATGTCGGTCTGTATTTCCTGCCAGATAAGTTGAATTTCTGCGTTCATCTTGAATAAATGCTAAATTAAGAAAATTGTAGCCAAGCCTAAAAATATAAAGAATCCACCACTGTCTGTCACTGCGGTAATCAACACACTAGTGCCTACTGCGGGATCACGGCCGGATTTATGCATCCTTAATGGAATCACCACCCCCATCACTGCCGCCAACAGTAAGTTTAATGTCATCGCTGACATCATCACTAGTCCTAGTTGATAATGACCATATAACGCATATGCAATTAAACCCAGCACACTGCCCCATAACAGGCCATTCAACAGCGCAACACCCATTTCCTTTTTAATGAGTGATTGGATATTGTGTGCCGAGATTTGCCCTAAAGCCAAACCACGCACAATCATGGTGGTGGTTTGGTTACCCGAGTTACCACCTATGCCCGCCACAATCGGCATCAGCGCAGCTAGAGCGACTATTTTCTCAATGGAACCTTCAAATAAACCAATCACTCGCGAAGCCATGATTGCGGTGACTAAATTGATTGCTAACCAAGCCCAGCGGTTTTGCACCGACTTCCAAACGGATGCAAAGAAATCTTCTTCTTCACGCAAACCCGCCATGGATAGCATATCGGATTCAGATTCATCGCGGATATAATCCATCATCGCATCTACCGTGATGCGACCAACAAGTTTATTATTGCTATCGACAACAGGCGCAGTCACCAAGTCATAGCGTTCAAAAGCCTGTGCGGCTTCATCGATAATATCTTCGGGATGGAACACGACCGCATCAGCCGCCATTACATCAACTACACTCGCCTCTAAATCACTCACCACCATGCGTTTTAACGGGAGTACGCCTTGCAAAATATCGTTTCTATCCACTACGAACAGTTTATCTGTTAGCTCAGGCAGACTTCCCAAGCGACGCAGATAGCGTAAGGCTACTTCCAGCGTGATATCTTCACGAATCGTCACAATATCGAAATCCATATGTGCGCCTACTGCATCTTCAGGATAAGAAAGGGTGGATTGCAAACGCTCACGATTCTGTGCATCCAGGCTGTCCATCAAGTCCTGCAATACATCTTTAGGCAAATCCGGCGCCAAATCTGCCAGTTCATCCGCATCTAACTGTTCGGCGGCAGCCAACAGTTCTTGTGAGTCCATATCGGCAATCAGACTTTGCCTGACGGAGTCGGCTACCTCCAGTAGAATCTCGCCGTCCCGGTCTGCTTTAACCAATTCCCAAAGGTTCAAGCGATCTTCAAGCGGCAACGCTTCTAGAATGTGTGCAACGTCCGCAGGGTGTAACGCATCTAATTTTTTTTGTAGTTCGTTTAAATTTTGTCTATGAACCAGCAGCTCAACCAAATCTTGTTTAGCCAGGTCGTGATTAGGCATGCCCTGTTTATGGACAAGATTTTCTACCAGCTTGTGTTTCTCTAAAAGAGAAATGACTTGTTGCAGGCTTTCGCTTAAGCTCTCTTTTGTATCTTGTTTATCGGACATGCTCAGCCTTGAAGATTTTTTTTAAAATACAGCCGTTATTATGATTTATTTTTTAGTTTTTCTTGTGTTTTAATTTTATTTTTACTGATAAATCTGAACTTAAAAATACCGAAATGACCGAACAACTTATCTTTTATTCCACAGCACACTGTCATTTGTGTGATTTAGCGTATGCGCTTGCAATGAAAGTACCTAATATTTCAGTGAGTGTGATTGATATAGCTGAGGATGAATTATTACTTGCAAAGTATGGTATGCACATTCCTGTTTTACAGCGCCTAATCAATAAAACTGAACTCAACTGGCCATTTAGTGAAACAGATATTCAAGATTTACTAAAGTGACTTTTACAGCAGCTAATGGCAACAAAAAAGCCAGCATCTAGCTGGCTTTTTTGTTTCATGCATATTATTTATTCAGCAGCAACTGCTTCGGTAGTAGTATCTGGGCGATCTACCAACTCCACTAATGCCATCGGTGCGTTGTCACCATTGCGGAAGCCGCATTTCAATATACGCAAATATCCACCATTGCGCGCATTGTAGCGTGGGCCAAGTTCACCAAATAGCTTGCCTACAATATCACGATCACGTAAGCGACTGAAGGCTAAGCGGCGATTTGCCAGCGTTGCATCTTTACCTAGGGTAATCAGTGGCTCTGCATATTTACGCAACTCTTTTGCTTTTGGCAAAGTCGTTCGAATAATTTCGTGGCGCAATAATGAAACAGACATATTACGAAACATCGCTGCACGATGGCTGCTTGTACGATTTAATTTACGATTGCTATTACCGTGACGCATAGTAATTCCTTAATTTTCTTTAATAATTTGTGGCTTAAGCTTTTTCTAAACCAACTGGTGGCCAGTTCTCAAGCTTCATGCCCAAAGTTAAGCCTTTTGTCGCCAACACATCTTTAATTTCATTTAAAGATTTACGGCCCAAGTTCGGTGCTTTTAATAACTCATTTTCACCACGTTGAATCAAATCACCGATGTAGAAAATGTTCTCTGCTTTTAAGCAATTGGCTGAACGCACAGTCAATTCTAAGTCATCCACTGGACGCAATAAAATTGGGTCAACCTGCGGTGCAGATTTTACTTCTACTTCGCTTGGTGAACCTTCAAGGTTAGCAAATACTGACAATTGGCCAATTAAAATGCGTGCTGCATCGCGAATCGCTTGTTCTGGCTCGATAATACCGTTAGTTTCAACGTCCATGATTAGCTTATCTAGGTCGGTGCGCTGTTCAACACGTGCACTTTCCACTTGATAGCTCACTTTATTAATCGGGCTAAATGACGCATCCACCATGATAAAACCTAACACGCGATCTTCTTCATTAGCTTTTTGACGCGCTGGAACTGGTTGATAACCGCGACCCATCTCAACTTTAACTTCTAAATTGAGTTTGCCACCTTTGGTTAAGTGTGCAATCACGTGATTCGGGTTCACAATTTCCGCATCGTGGCCTGTATCAAAATCACCCGCTGTTACTACACCTTCGGTAGATTTATTCAGCGTTAAAATGGTTTCTGATTTATTGTTTAGTTTTAAGGCAACGCCTTTTAAATTTAACAAAATATCAACCACATCTTCTTGGACGCCATCAATGGTTGAGTACTCATGTACAACGCCATCAATTTTTACTTCAGTAATCGCAAAGCCTGGAATCGACGATAATAAAACGCGACGTAGTGCATTGCCTAATGTATAGCCAAAACCACGCTCCATTGGCTCTAGCGTTACGCGAGCACGTAATGGGGTGATGACTTCAACATCTACCACATGTGGTTTTAAATATTCAGTTGGGTTGTTTTGCATAAAATTCCTTGACGTTAATTGATTGAGAGGGATTGCTAAGTATTAATTACTTAGAATACAACTCAACAACCAATGATTCGTTAATGGTTGAAGGCAAATCATCACGTTGTGGTTTAGATTTAAATGTGCCAGTCAATGCTTTTACATCCACTTCTAACCATGCTGGGAAGCCGCGCTGTTCTGCCGCTGCAAGCGCACCTTTAATGCGCAGTTGTGCTTTCGATGCCTCAGCAACAGAAACCACATCACCCGCTTTAACTTGGTAAGAAGGAATATTCACACGCTTACCATTCACTAAAATACTATTGTGACGCACGATTTGGCGGGCTTCAGTACGTGAACCTCCCAAACCCATACGGAAAGCGACGTTATCTAAACGGCACTCTAACAATTGTAGTAAGTTTTCGCCCGTAATGCCTTTTTGACGGTCAGCTTCTGCGTAGTAGCTACGGAATTGGCCTTCTAAAATGCCATAGATACGACGTACTTTTTGTTTCTCGCGCAGTTGCACACCGTAATCAGACAAACGTGAGTTACGACGCTGACCATGCTGGCCAGGTGGGAAGTTACGTTTTTCGATCGCGCATTTATCTGTAAAGCATTTTTCAGCTTTTAAGAATAATTTTTCGCCTTCGCGGCGGCACTGACGGCATTTAGGGTCTAAATTTCTAGCCAAGATAGTTCTCCAGTAATCTTTGTGTGCTTAAATACGGCGTTTTTTAGAAGGACGGCAGCCATTGTGTGGTACTGGCGTCACATCAGTAATGCTGGTAATTTTAAAACCAGCCGCGTTAAGTGCGCGCACAGCAGATTCACGGCCAGGGCCTGGACCTTTAATACGCACTTCTAAATTTTTAACACCAGACTCTTGCGCATTTTTACCTGCTACCTCTGCGGCAACCTGTGCAGCAAATGGCGTACTTTTACGTGAGCCCTTAAACCCTTGACCACCGGAAGTTGCCCATGAAAGCGCATTACCTTGACGATCAGTGATTGTAATAATCGTGTTGTTAAATGAAGCGTGCACGTGGGCAATGCCCTCGGCAATATTTTTTTTAACTTTTTTTCTTACACGTACATTAGCTTTTGCCATGTTGTACTGTCCTTACCTATTGAATCTTACTTAATATAAATATTTAAATAGCTAGTTTATTTTGATTGCTTAATCGCTTTTACTGGACCTTTACGTGTACGCGCATTGGTTTTAGTGCGCTGACCACGAACAGGCAGACCACGACGGTGACGTACACCGCGGTAGCAACCTAAGTCCATTAAACGCTTGATGTTCATAGAAACTTCACGGCGCAAGTCACCTTCAACTTTAACTTTAGCCACTTCATCTCTAAGCTTCTCAACGTCTGCGTCGTTAAGATCTTTGACTTTGGTCGTTGTCAATACACCAGCAGCTGAACAAATTTTTTGTGCAGTGTTTCTACCAATGCCAAAAATCGACGTTAACGCGATTTCAGCGTGTTTATTATTCGGGATATTAACCCCAGCAATACGAGCCATACTCTAACTCCAAAACATATCGCAATATGTTGCGACTAAATAAAAAAGCCTTAAATTCTAGCAGCTTGCGTTTAAATTTTCAAACAAGCAGCTTCTAACTTAAGCATTTTAACAATGTACTACTTTACAGTTAGCTACCATTAACCTTGACGTTGCTTGTGACGTGGATCTGTACAAATAATACGGACCACACCACGGCGACGCACAACTTTACAATTGCGGCACAATGCTTTTACTGATGCACGAACTCTCATAATTTACCTCAACACCAATTAATTCTATTTATAAACTTTAAACTAGCGCGCGGTTGCGCCACCTTTAAAGTTCGCTTTTTTAAGTAAGCCTTCGTACTGATGTGACATCAAATGTGATTGCACTTGCGTCATAAAATCCATGGTCACCACTACAATAATCAGCAATGAAGTACCACCAAAGTAAAACGGCGTATTAAATTTCAATCTTAAAAATTCTGGCAACAAGCAGACCAATGTAATATAAATTGCACCTATCAAGGTCAAACGACCCATAATTTTATCAATGTAGTTCGCAGTTTGCTCACCTGGACGGATACCTGGTACAAACGCGCCGCTTTTCTTTAAATTATCAGCTGTTTCTTTTGGGTTAAATACTAACGCCGTATAAAAGAAGCAGAAAAACATAATTGCTGCAGCAAAAAACAAAATGTAGATTGGTTGACCTGGGGACAATAAATTACTCATATCCTTCAACCAGTACAATTTCTCACTACTGCCAAACCAACCAGCCAATGTCGCTGGAAACAAAATAATACTTGATGCAAAAATTGGTGGTATCACGCCCGCCATGTTAAGTTTCAAGGGCAAGTGCGTAGTTTGTCCGCCATATACTTTATTACCTACTTGGCGTTTGGCGTAGTTCACCGTAATTTTGCGTTGACCACGTTCTACAAACACCACTAAAGCCGTCACTAAAATAATTGCCACCAGTAAAAACACAACCAATGGAATAGAGAACGCTCCCGTACGCGCCAACTCTAAAGTGCTACCAATCGCGCTTGGCAACCCAGCAACAATACCTGCAAAAATGATGATGGAAATACCATTGCCAATACCACGCTCGGTAATCTGCTCACCTAACCACATCAAAAACATTGTGCCACTGACCAACGTAATCACTGCTGTCAATCTAAATGCCATTCCTGGATCCAACACCAACCCAGCCTGACCTTCTAGTGCAATCGCAATACCTAAACCTTGAAACGTTGCCAATAACACAGTTCCGTAACGCGTATACTTAGTAATTGTGCGTCTGCCAGCTTCGCCTTCTTTTTTAAGTTGTTCTAATTTAGGTGAAACTACTGTTGCAAGCTGCATAATAATTGATGCAGAAATATACGGCATAATACCCAAGGCAAACACAGTAAAGCGAGACAGCGCGCCACCTGAGAACATGTTAAACATCCCAAGAATGCCGCCGCTTTGCGAATCGAATAACTGCTTCAATACTGTTGGATCTATACCAGGTACTGGGATGTGCGCGCCTAAGCGATACACCACTAATGCGCCCAACACAAACCACAAGCGGCTTTTCAGCTCGCTCATTTTACCTACTGCACTTAAAAGACTATCTTGCGCCAATGCGTTTCTCTACTTTTAAGCTTAAGCTACTTTACCGCCAGCCGCTTCAACTGCAGCGCGTGCGCCTTTAGTCAATAGCAAACCAGTCAGGTTGAGTTTTTTGGTGATTTCACCAGATAAAAATACTTTAGCAGCCAAAGCATTGCCAGAAATCACGTTAGCTTGCTTTAATACCAACAAGTCAATCGTATCCACCGGCAAATCATTCAACTCAGAAGTACGCACATGTGCAGTATCAGCTTTGGTGAGTGATTTAAATCCACGTTTTGGCAAGCGGCGTTGCAGAGGCATTTGACCACCTTCAAAACCGACTTTATGGAAACCGCCTGTACGTGATTTTTGACCTTTATGGCCACGACCAGCAGTTTTACCTAAGCCAGATCCGATACCACGACCGACACGGCGACGTTCTTTTTTTGCGCCTTCTGCAGGCTTAATTGTATTTAATTGCATTATGCTTCTACCTTTAAGAGATAGTTCACAGCATTTATCATGCCGCGGATTGCTGGTGTATCTTGTACTTCGACTGTGTGGTGCATGCGACGCAAACCCAAACCTTTAACGGTGGCTTTATGCGCTTCAATGCGACCAATCACACTTCTTACCAGCGTCACTTTAATCATTGGAACTGCTTCTTTAACTTTTTTTGCTGCTGGTTTTGCAGTAGCAGTTGTTTTTGTAGTAGTCGCCATCATTAACCTCTAATTTCTTCTACAGATTTGCCGCGTTTAGCAGCAATTTCTGCAGGGGTATTCATAGACTCTAAGCCATTCAAAGTTGCACGCACTAAGTTGTACGGGTTGGTTGAACCGATACATTTAGCAACAACGTTAGTGATCCCCATTACTTCAAAAATCGCGCGCATCGCACCACCAGCAATAATGCCAGTACCTTCAGACGCAGGCTGAATAAACACCTTGGCAGCGCCATGCACACCAGTCACCGCGTGATGCAATGTACCGTTATTCAAGTTCACTTTTAACATGCCACGACGAGCTTCATCCATGGCTTTTTGTACCGCAACCGGCACTTCACGCGCCTTGCCTTTACCCATGCCAACAGCGCCATCACCGTCACCGACTACAGTCAATGCTGCGAAACTCATGATACGACCACCTTTAACCGTTTTACTTACACGGTTTACAGTAATCATTTTTTCACGCAGACCATCGGTCTGCTGTGATTGTTGTTCCATTTCTTTAGCCATTATCTGTCTCGCCTATTAGAATGACAGGCCGTTTTCGCGCGCAGCATCAGCCAACGCCTTAATACGACCATGATATTTGTAGCCTGAACGATCAAAAGCAACTGTTGTAATACCAGCTTTTTTTGCTTTTTCAGCAATCAATTTACCAATTGCAGCAGCAGCTTCTACATTGCCACCATTTTTTACTTTTTTACGCACATCCGCTTCAACTGTTGAAGCACTAGCTAATACTTTATCGCCAGTCTCAGCAATAATTTGTGCATAAATATGCGTATTTGTACGATGTACACTTAAACGAGTAACTTTTAACTCTGCGATTTTGGCACGGGTTTTACGTGCGCGGCGCAAGCGGTTATTTACGTTGTTCATTATCTTAAGTCCTAATTATTTTTTCTTGGTTTCTTTGATTGCAACCACTTCGTCAGAATAGCGAACACCTTTGCCTTTGTAGGGCTCTGGGGCACGATAAGCACGAATTTGAGCAGCTACTTGACCAATCACTTGCTTGTCCGTCCCCGTCAAAATAACTTCCGTTGGGGTTGGTGTAGTCACCGTAACACCTACTGGCATTTTATGGTTTATTGGATGTGAATAACCTAACTCTAAGTTGAGCATTGCACCTTGTGCATTGGCTTTATAGCCAACACCAACCAATGTTAATTTACGAGTAAAGCCCGCAGAAACGCCTTGCACCATATTAGCAACCAAAGCGCGCACAGTGCCTGACATCGCGCGTGAATGTTGACTATCACTAGTGGCAGCGAATGTAATTGTTTCGCCTTCACGTTTTAAAGCTACCGCATCTGTTAGGGCTTGTGAAAGCTTGCCTAACGGACCGTTAACAGCGATGTTGTTAGCACTTAATATCACTTCAACTTTTTCTGGAATAGCGACTGGATTTTTAGCAACACGTGACATTTGCTTCTCCTTAAGCCACTACGCACAACACTTCGCCACCGATACCGGCTGCTTGTGCTTTACGATCTGTCATTACACCCTTGGATGTAGACATAATTGTCACACCAAGACCATTCATTACTTTAGGAATATTGTCTGAACCTTTGTAAATGCGAAGACCAGGCTTACTTACACGGTCTATCTTTTCAATTACAGGGCGGCCAGCATAATACTTCAAGCTGATGCTTAATGATGGCTTGCCATCATTTGCAATCACAGCGAAATCATCGATATAACCCTCATCTTTCAAAACAGCGGCAATTGCAGCTTTGAGTTTTGAAGCAGGCATAGAAACTGATAACTTGTTAACACTTTGTGCGTTACGAATACGCGTTAGCATATCGGCAATCGGATCACTCATACTCATAATTTATTCCTCCGTTACCAGCTAGCTTTGGTGATGCCTGGCACTTGACCACTCATCATCAAATCGCGCAACTTGCTGCGACCGATACCAAATTTACTATAAACACCACGTGGGCGGCCTGTAAGCGCGCAACGGTTACGCAAGCGCACTGGGCTTGAGTTACGTGGCAGACTTTGCAATTTTAAACGCGCATCACGACGATCTTCTGCAGTTGCTTTTTGATCACCAATAATTGCGTTTAATGCATCGCGTTTTGCTGCGAATTTTTTTACGGTGTCGCGACGTTTAATTTCGCGCTCTGTCATACATGTTTTTGCCATGTCTTAACCTCTAAAAGGAAAACTAAACGCAGCCAACAAAGCTTTGGCTTCCTCGTCTGTTTTTGCCGTTGTCGTAATCGTAATATTCATACCGCGAATCGCGTCAATTTTGTCATACTCAATTTCAGGGAATATGATTTGCTCTTTCACGCCCATGTTGTAGTTGCCACGACCATCAAAAGATTTACCTGGAATACCACGGAAATCGCGAATACGCGGGATTGCCACGGTTACCAAGCGATCTAAGAATTCATACATGCGCTCACGGCGCAATGTGACTTTACAACCAACAGGATAATCATCACGGATTTTAAACGCAGCAACAGATTTTTTCGCCTTGGTCACCACTACTTTTTGACCAGCAATTTTTTCCATATCGCCAACTGCATTTTCCATCACTTTTTTATCCGCAACCGCTTCGCCCACACCCATATTCAGGGTGATTTTTTCAATGCGAGGCACTTGCATCACTGAAGTGTAACCAAATTGCTCTGTCATTTTTTTAATAACGGAGTCTTTATAAAATTGTTTTAAGCGCGCCATAATTTATCCTATGCGTCCACTGCTTCACCGTTAGATTTGAACACGCGCACTTTTTTGCCGTCTTTCAAAACTTTATATGCAACACGGTCAGCTTTTTGTGTTGCGACATTAAATAACGCAACATTTGAAATATCTAAAGGCATCTCTTTACTTACAATACCGCCAGCAACACCTTTCATTGGGTTTGGTTTAGCGTGCTTCTTAGCCACGTTAATACCCTCAACCACAATATGGCCAGACTCTAATACGTTAAGCACTGTACCGCGCTTACCTTTATCTTTGCCTGTATTGACAACTACTTGGTCGCCTTTATGAATTTTGCTCATCTCTAACTCCTACCCTTACAGCACTTCAGGTGCAAGTGAAACGATTTTCATAAAACGCTCGCTACGCAGCTCACGTGTTACTGGGCCGAAAATACGGGTACCAATCGGTTCTAATTTATTATTAAGTAACACAGCAGCGTTGGTGTCAAATTTAATCAATGAACCGTCTGGGCGACGTACGCCTTTAGCGGTACGTACCACAACAGCACTGTAAACTTCGCCTTTTTTAACGCGACCACGTGGCGCAGCATCTTTAATGCTGACCTTGATAATATCGCCTATACCGGCGTAACGACGCTTTGAGCCACCAATGACTTTGATGCACTGCACAGAGCGAGCACCAGTATTATCGGCAACTTCTAGCCGAGATTGCATTTGAATCATGAGAATAATCTCCAACTTAATCCGTTAAACCAACACCAGCCTTATGAAATTAATCAAAACGGCCAGTAGACCACGGTCAGTATTGGGGTACTTGCTTTAATGAATTTTCAATTAAAAATTCACGAGTACCGAAAAGTCCAACATTATAGCGGGAATCTATGTTGCGAAGCAAGCCATAAATTCCTTTTTATTACATCTTTTTAAGCTTTAGTAACCACTTTACTCACAACCCAAGTCTTGGTTTTAGACATTGGACGACTTTCTGTAATAGTCACTAAATCGCCTTCTTTACATTCATTTTTTTCATCATGCGCGTGAAATTTATTAGATTTCACCACCACTTTGCCGATGAGCGGATGTTTAACTTTGCGCTCTACCAACACTGTAATGGTTTTATCCATTTTATCACTCACTACGCGACCGCTAAGCGTCCGCACTACCTTAGTTGCTTCTGTCATCATTAGGCCTGTTTCGCTTTCTCAGCTAATACATGTTTCACACGCGCAACATCTTTGCGTACTTTACCTAGCTGATCTACTTTGTTTAATTGTTGTGTTGCTACTTGCATGCGGAGTGAAAATTGCGCACGGCGCAATTCAATCAACTCAGCATTCAACGCCTCAACACTTTTTGCTCTTAAATCGGTGGCTTTCATATTCGCATCCCCTTCTTAACTACCAAGTTGACGGGTCATGAAAGTGGTTTCGATTGGTAGCTTTGCAGCCGCCAAACGGAACGCTTCACGTGCTAGCTCTTCGCTTACGCCGTCCATCTCGTATAACATTTTACCTGGCTGGATTTGCGCTACGTAGTACTCGGTACTACCTTTACCGTTACCCATACGCACTTCAGCAGGCTTTTTAGAAATTGGTTGATCTGGAAAAATACGGATCCACACACGACCACCACGTTTAATGTGACGCGTCATCACGCGACGTGCAGCTTCAATCTGGCGCGCCGTTAAACGACCACGACCAATGGCTTTTAAACCAAAATCACCAAAACTTACTTTGTTACCGGTTGTTGCAATGCCTTTATTACGGCCTTTTTGCATCTTGCGGTATTTTTGTCTAGACGGTTGCAGCATCTTTAGCCCTCGGCTTTCTTACTTTTTTCTCTGGTTCAGCAACTGGTGTTGCAGCTGGTGCAGTTGCGCCAATTGGTGTTGGGACGTTATCAGCAAATATTTCACCTTTAAATACCCACACTTTAATGCCAATAATACCGTAGGTAGTCAATGCTTCTGCTACGCCATAATCAATATCGGCACGCAATGTATGCAATGGCACACGGCCTTCGCGATACCACTCAGTACGAGCAATCTCAATACCATTCAAACGACCTGAGCTCATGATTTTAATGCCCTGTGCGCCTAAACGCATTGCGTTTTGCATGGCGCGTTTCATGGCACGACGGAACATCACACGTTTTTCAAGTTGTTGAGCAATTGATTGTGCAATCAATGTAGCATCAATTTCAGGCTTGCGAACTTCTTCGATATTTAAATGCACTGGCACGCCCATCAGGCCTTGCAATGCTGAACGTAAAGATTCGATATCTTCACCTTTTTTACCAATTACTACACCTGGACGGGCACTGTGAATGGTGATTTTTGCATTTTTTGCAGGGCGCTCAATGATAATTTTACTGACTGCTGCACTGGCTAATTTTTTATTCAAAAATGCACGTACTTTAATGTCGCTTTGCAACATCTCTGGAAAGTTTTTGCTATTAGCGTACCAACGTGATGACCAATTTTTTTGGACACTCAGACGGAAGCCGATTGGATGTATTTTTTGTCCCATATTAAGCCTTTGAGTCGCCAACAGTCACATGAATGTGGCAGGTTGGTTTAATAATTTTACCAGCGCGGCCTTTTGCACGTGGACGAATACGTTTCAGCACTAAGCCTTTATCCACATAAATTGAAGTGACCTTCAACTCATCGATATCAGCGCCGTTATTGTGTTCAGCATTGGCAATAGCAGATTCCACCACTTTTTTAATCACTTCAGCACCTTTTTTAGGTGTGAAATTTAAGATATCTAAAGCATGGTCTACTTTTTTGCCACGAACAAGGTCAGCTACCAACCGCGCTTTTTGCGGTGATAAATGAACGCCTTTTAATATTGCAGTTACTTGCATATTGAGCCTCTTATTTGCCAGCTTTTCTATCAGCCGCATGGCCTTTGAAAGTACGTGTTAACGCAAATTCGCCGAGCTTGTGACCAACCATGTTTTCAGAAATCAACACTGGAATGTGTTGCTTACCATTATGAATTGCAATAGTAAGACCAATAAAATTTGGCAAAATAGTCGAGCGGCGTGACCAAGTTTTAATTGGTTTACGATCGCGCGTAGCTGCAGCAGCTTCTACTTTTTTTGCCAAATGACCATCAATAAATGGACCTTTTTTAATTGAACGTGCCATAAATTACCTTACGCCTCTTGGACGACGAGTGATACGCATGTTATCAGTACGCTTGTTGCTACGTGTACGATAACCCTTAGTTTTAACACCCCATGGGCTGACCGGGTTCATACCAGCTGCAGTACGACCTTCACCACCACCGTGCGGGTGATCTACTGGGTTCATCACCACACCACGAACGGTAGGACGAACACCACGCCAGCGCATCGCACCAGCTTTACCGATTGAACGTAGTGAATGCTCTTCATTACCCACTTCACCCAAAGTAGCTTTGCAATCTACGTGTACGCGACGAACCTCGCCTGAGCGTAAACGCAACTGCGCATAAGCACCTTCACGCGCCAGCAATTGCACTGAAGTACCAGCTGAACGTGCGATTTGCGCGCCTTTACCCGGTTGCAATTCGATACAATGAATCGTACTACCAACTGGGATATTACGTAGCGGCAATGCATTACCCACTTTAATTGGTGCTTCTGCACCGCTGATTAATTGCGCACCTGCAGCGATACCGCGTGGCGCAATAATGTAGCGGCGCTCACCATCCGCATAGCACAACAATGCAATGTGTGCTGTGCGGTTTGGATCATACTCAATATGCTCCACTTTCGCAGGAATGCCATCTTTATTGCGACGGAAATCAATCATACGATAGTGCTGTTTATGACCGCCACCTTGGTGACGTGTCGTAATGCGGCCATTATTATTACGGCCTGCGTTTTTACTTTGACTTTCCAACAGCGGCGCGTGTGGCTTGCCTTTATACAAATCAGGTGTAACTACTTTCAGCACACCACGACGGCCGGGGGAAGTTGGTTTGACTTTTACTAATGCCATATCTTCTCTCCTTATTCGCCCGCTGCGAAGTTAATTTCTTGGCCTGGTTTCAAGCTTACGTACGCTTTCTTCCAGTCGTTACGTTGACCAACACGCTTACCTGCACGTTTCGTTTTGCCGCCAACATTAATTACAGCAACTTTTTCAACTTCAACCTTAAATACCAGCTCAATCGCGGCTTTAATTTCTGGTTTAGTCGCATCAGTACGCACTCTGAAAGCTATTTGCTGATGTTTATCGGCAATATAAGTCGCTTTTTCGGTAATTTGTGGTGCTAAAATCACTTGCAACAAACGGTCTTGAGTTTTAGTAATAGCGTTCATCATGCTAACATCTCCTCAAGTTTTTTAACTGCACCAGCGGTTGCCAATACTTTAGGGAAACGCACCAAGCTGACTGGGTCAGCATATTGCGCTTCAACCACCATCACATTAATTAAATTACGTGATGACAAATATAAGTTCTCGTCAAAACCATCGGTTAAAATTAATACGCCATCGGCATAGCCAAGGCCTTTAATTTTCTCTACGAATTGTTTTGTTTTTGGTGTCGTTACTTTAAAGTCTTCTACCACGGCAATACGCTCTTGACGCACCAGCTCAGACAAAATGGTCTGCATGCCAGCACGGTAGGCCTTGCGGTTTACTTTGTGGCTGAAATTTTCGTTAGGTGAATTTGGGAATGCACGACCACCTCCACGCCAGATTGGGCTTGAGCTCATACCTGCGCGTGCGTTACCAGTACCTTTTTGAGCGTATGGTTTATGTGTCGTATGCGCTACAGTATCGCGACCTTTTTGTGCGCGTGTCGCAGTACGGGCATTCGCCATGTAAGCAACCACAACCTGATGCACCAAGGCTTCGTTAAACTCGCGGCCAAAAGTGACTTCAGAAACTGCAACGCCTTTTTTAGCGGCTTTACCGTTATTATCGATTAATTTAAGTTCCATTATTTAGCTCCTTTATGTTTCTGGAGCTTGGCTTTAATTGCAGGGCGCACAACCACGTTGCCGCCTTTAGAGCCAGGAATCGCACCTTTAATCAACAAGAGATTACGCTCAGCATCAACGCGAACGATTTCTAAATTTTGTGTAGTGACTTTAACATCGCCCAAGTGACCAGGCATACGCTTGCCTGGAAATACACGACCAGGATCTTGCGCCATACCGATAGAGCCAGGTACGTTGTGCGATTTAGAGTTACCATGTGATGCGCGGTTAGAGCTAAAGTGGTGACGTTTAATGGCACCAGCAAAGCCTTTACCAATTGATGTACCAGTTACATCCACCAATTGACCCGCAGAGAAAATTTCCACTGTCACATTGCCACCAACTTGATAGGTAGACAATACTTCGTCAGAAACATTGAATTCTTTAATACCAGCACCTGCAGCAACGCCTGCTTTGGCATAATGCCCAGTCAGCGCCTTGTTGATGCGGCTAGCACGACGTTCGCCATGAGCAACTTGAAGGCCAGTATAGCCATCGCTCGCGATTGTCTTGATCTGTGTCACACGGTTAGGTACAACTTCCAACACGGTTACCGGGATGCTTGCGCCATCATCAGTAAACACGCGGGTCATGCCCACCTTGCGACCAATAAGCCCTAAGCTCATGATCATATCCTTATTTTTAGTTAAAGAAGTCGATTACAATTGACCGACTTCTGTGAAAGAGCGCGGATTATACCGAACTCACGATTTTATTACAATAGCTTTTTACAACACCTACTCGTTACTTAAAGCTTAATTTCTACGTCAACGCCAGCAGGAAGATCTAACTTCATTAAAGCGTCTACCGTTTTATCAGTTGGATCAACGATATCCATCAAACGCTGATGGGTACGAATTTCAAACTGGTCGCGTGAAGTTTTGTTTACGTGAGGTGAACGTAAAATATCAAAACGTTCAATACGTGTTGGCAACGGCACTGGGCCTTTTACCACTGCGCCAGTACGTTTTGCTGTTTCTACGATCTCTTGAGCCGATTGATCGATCAAACGATAATCAAAAGCTTTCAAGCGAATGCGAATTTTTTGAGCTGCCATTTTATTTCCTTTAAAGAGCGAAGCGGCAGTCTTCAATGAAGTACCACCGCTTAATTTAGTTATTAAGCAATAATTTTTGCTACTACACCAGCACCGACGGTACGACCACCTTCACGAATCGCGAAGCGTAAACCTTCTTCCATCGCAATCGGTGCAATCAGTTCTACCGTGATTGACACATTGT